>NZ_JBKKAD010000032.1:0-25371 GCF_046714715.1 Conyzicola sp.
CGGGGCGCCCTGCTCGACGCCGCGCTTGATCGAGGTGAAGTCCATCACGAGCGAGTACGAGGCGAGAAGTACCACGAAGATTCCGATCGCGATGTTGATGATCGGGTTCATGCCCTGAACGCCGAAGCCGGGAAGTACGCCGGTCCAGACGAGCACGAGGTTCACGAGCTGGAAGCCCATGTAACCGAAGATCGCGACGGTGAAGATCTGCGTGGCGCGCTTCGACTCGCGGATCTTGCCGGTGGCGAAGAGAGCGAGCGTCACGCCGACGACACCGAGGGTGCCGAACACGGCCTGGGGAACGATGCCGCCCCACTGGCCTTCGAAGATCGCCGAGATTCCACCGACGAACAGACCCTCGAACGCCGCGTACGCGAGCACGAGGCCGCGCGACGGCTTCTTCTTGAAGATGTTCACGAGCGCCAGCACGAGTCCGATGATCGCGCCCGGGATGGCGAGGATGGGCAGCATCCAACCGACGACCGCGCCGCCGAGCAGGATCGCGAAGGCGATGACGATCTTGACGATCGTGTCTTCGTAGGTCATGCGGTCAGTGTCGGTGGGCGTAGCCGAGGGGCGGCCGTACAGCTCGTCGAGCTGGGCGGGCGTCATTTCCTTGCCGTTGACAGTGGTCGAGTTCACGACGGCCTTGGTTGTGAACACGGGCGAGTTGTTAAACGCGGGGTTCGACATTGTTTCTTCCTTGAGTATGTGCGGGAGATTTTCTCCCGTGCCCGATTTTAGCTCAGTACACCTGTGTATAGGGGGTGATCGCCCAGAGCGTAGCTAGAGATTGAGCAGCACGACGGCAACGACGGCGATCGCGGCGAGCAGGGCACCGAGTCCCCACCCGAAGAGGGCGAGCGCGGTGACCTGCCTGCGGGGTGCATCCGCCGTGACATCCGGTCGTATCGCGGCGGGAACGACCACGGCCTGCTGACCGCAGTAGATACAGAATTTCCACGCCGGTTGAAGTTCTGCTGAACAACTGATGCACCGGGCCATGCTGAAAATCCTATGCGGGTAGCGTTGGGCGGGTGACCACCATCTCGCCCCTCGTCATCGCTCATCGGGGGGCCAGCGGATACCGCCCCGAGCACACGCGCTCGGCCTACGAACTCGCCTTCGCTCTCGGCGCCGACGCCGTCGAGCCCGACATCGTCGCGACGAAAGACGGCGTGCTGGTGCTGCGTCACGAGAACGAGATTTCAGGAACGACGGATGTCGCGGCTCACGCCGAATTCGCGTCCCGCAAGACGACCAAGGTGATCGACGGCGTATCACTCACCGGATGGTTCACCGAAGACTTCACCTGGGACGAGCTGTCGACGCTGCGTGCCATGGAACGGATTCCACTGCTGCGCCAGTCGAGCTCGAGCTTCGACCGCAGCGAGGGGATTCTGCGGCTGGTCGACCTGCTCGCGATCATCGACGCGGCCACCGTCGCCACGGGCCGCCCGCTCGTACTCGTCGCCGAAATCAAGCACGCCACCTACTTCGAAACGATCGGGTTGCCTCTCGACCAGCTGTTCGCCGAGGTCGTGCGCGGCTGGGCGACGCCCACCAACCTCGTGGTCGAGAGCTTCGAGCAGTCGGTGCTCATGAAGATCCGGGCGCGCGGCGTGCCCGGCAAGCTCGTGTTCCTCGCCGAGCACAAGGGCGTGCCCGCCGACCTCGTCGCCGCGTCGGGCAACAAGGCACGCAGCTACGCCGACCACCTCGGACAGGCCGGCCTGACCCGGCTGCGCACCGAGGTCGACGGGGTCAGCGTCAGCCGCAAGCTGATGCTGCGACTCGACCTGGGCAAGAACGCGATCGGCGTGACCGACATCGTGGCGCGTTCGCACGCCGCCGGGTTGCTCGTCTTCTGCTGGACGTTGCGCGCCGAGAACAAGTTTCTCGCCAAGAACAACCGGGTGCGCGGCGAGGCCCGGGACTACGGCAACTGGCGCCGCGAGTTCGAGCTGATCATCGCGAGCGGGGTCGACGGTGTCTTCGCCGACCAGCCCGACCTGGCCGTGGCCGCGCGCGCCGGCCGCTGAGGCTACTCCCGCCGCTCTGCCCGTACCAAATGCAGGAGTTTCTGCGTCGAAGCCGGCGCGATGCCCGCAAACGTGTGACTCGGTGCGGTTTCTCCTGCATTTGGTACGCGGTCACTGGTGGTCACCGCGCAGAAGGGCGCCGATGAGCGCGGCTTCCACCTCTTCCCACGCGAACAGCACCTGGTAGTAGCTGAAACGCAGCACGCGGTAGCCGAGCCTGCTCAACACCGCGTCGCGATGCCGGTCGCGATGGAACGCCGCCGGGTCGGTGTGGTAGGCGGCACCATCTACTTCGATCACGAGTTTCGGGCCGATGCGGAAGTCGACTCGCCCGACCCCCGCCACCTTCACCTGACGGGCGATCGTGAGCCCCAGGTGTCGGATGCGGAAGAAAAAAATCGATTCCGTGCCGGATTCACACAGGCCGTCGACCGCCCCGAGGTAGGTCCGGTGCGATCGGGGCGCCGCGCTTGCCAATGCGAGCCAATCCGACGTTAGTTGTGGGCGCTTGAACAGCACGGAGTCGGCGAGTGCGACCACGACGTGCGGGTCTTGGCAGGCCATCACGTCTTCGAGGCTCGCGATCGGGTCGAGCATAAACCGCGATCCGCCGCCGCCTGCGCGCCAGTGCACGCAGGTACGGGGATTCGGTTCGTTTGCGAGACGGCGGGACTTGTCGAGCCTCGTTCGCAAGCGTGCGTCGTGCGGATGAACCGCCACGTGTAGCTCGTCGGTGGGGTAACTCCAGAACCCCTGCAGCTCGAGAGCCGATAGCCCGGTGAGCCGGCCCCCGACCCGCACGGCTTGGACCAGAGCAGGGCTGGTATCGGACAGGGCGTACCAACCTTGTCGCACGCGCACCAGCGATCCGGAGTGGACTGCTGCCGCGAGCCCCCGCTGCGTGTGACCCTCGGCGTAGAGCTCGTATGTGGCGGTGAGTCCGCCGCGACGACGAACCGATTGTGTGATCGAAATCATGCGCACAGGGTCACTCCGCGTCATGGCGAGCGGCCGCGACATCCGACATCTGTGCACTTCCCAGTCATCCCGCACCAAATGCAGGAGAAGTCGTGCCGAGCCACACGTTTGCGCGGGTAAACGCGCCGTGCCGCAGAGATCTCCTGCATTTGGTGCACAGGCGGCGGGCGGGTGGGTGGCGGGCGCGTGGGGTAGGCGGCGGCCGCACGGGGCGGCGTCGGCGGGGCCGCGTAGAATTGCGGGCAAATGTCTTTCGTCCCCAACATCATCGAGCCCGAGCCCGCCGACGACGGTTCCTTCGACGACGCCCTGCTGCGCGGGCTCAACCCGCAGCAGCGCGAGGCCGTCGAATACCGCGGGCAGTCGCTGCTCATCGTGGCCGGCGCGGGATCCGGCAAGACCAGCGTGCTCACGCGCCGCATCGCCGGGCTGCTGCAGAGCCGCGAGGCGTTCCCCAGCCAGATTCTCGCCATCACCTTCACCAACAAGGCCGCGGCCGAGATGCGCGAGCGCGTTCACCAGATCGTCGGCAACGAGGCCGAGGGCATGTGGATCTCGACCTTCCACTCCGCCTGCGTGCGCATCCTGCGCCGCGAGGCCGAGCACTTCGGATTCACCAAGAGCTTCACCATCTACGACTCCGCCGACAGCCGCGCGCTGCTCAAGCGAATCCTGAAAGAGCTCGACGCCGACCAGTACGGCTTCACCGTGTCGAGCGCGTCCGGCAAGATCTCGAAGCTCAAGAACGAGCTTCAGGATGTCGAGAGCCACGCGCGCGGTGCGAATTTCTCCGACCCCGCCGAGGTCATGTTCCTCGAGATCTTCCGCCGGTACACGCAGGCGCTCAGCCAGGCGAACGCGTTCGACTTCGACGACCTCATCGGACAGACGGTGTACCTGTTCCGCGCGTTCCCCGTGGTGGCCGCGCACTACCGGCGCCGGTTCCGCCACATCCTGGTCGACGAGTACCAGGACACCAACCACGCTCAGTACTCCCTCATCCACGAGCTCACCCGCTCGGTGCGTCCCGACATCGCCGACGAGGTCGAGGCTGCCGGCGGCCTGGTCAAGACCAAGCGCGACGCGATGGGCGCGATCCCCGGCGCCTCGCTCACCGTGGTGGGCGACAGCGACCAGTCGATCTACGCCTTCCGCGGCGCCGACATCCGCAACATCGTCGAGTTCGAGCGCGACTTCCCCAACTCCAAGGTGATCCTGCTCGAACAGAACTACCGCTCGACCCAGAACATCCTCGACGCGGCGAACGCCGTGATCTCGAACAACTTCGACCGCAAAGACAAGAAGCTGTTCACCGACATCGGCGAGGGCCACAAGATCGTGGGCTTCACCGGATACTCGGGACACGACGAGGCGCAGTTCATCGCCGACGAGATCACCAAAATGCACGACGAGGGCATCGCCTACAAAGACATCGCCGTCTTCTACCGCACCAACGCGCAGACCCGAGCGCTCGAAGAGATCTTCATCAGGTCGGCGCTGCCCTACCGCGTGCTCGGCGGCACCAAGTTCTACGAGCGCGCCGAGATCAAAGACGCCATGGCCTACCTGATCGCCGTGGCCAACCCGGCCGACCCGCTCGCGCTCCGCCGCATCATGAACGTGCCGAAGCGCGGCATCGGGCCCGCCACCGAGACGGCGCTGCAGTCGTGGGCCGACGCCCACGAGACCAGCCTGCGCGACGCCGTGCGCAACGCCGGCGAGCTCGGCCTCGGCCCGAAGGTCACCGGCGAGATCCTCGAGTTCGGCAGCGTGCTCGACGAGGTCATGGCCAAGGTGTACCCGCCCGAGGGGTCCGAGGTCCGCCCGGCGCCCGTCGCCGACGTGCTCGTCGAGCTGCTCGAGCGCACCAAGTTCGTCGAGACGCTCCGCGCCAGCCGCGACGCGCAAGACGAGGCACGCGCCGAGAACGTCGAAGAACTGGTTGCCGTGACCAAGGAGTTCCAGAAGAACAATCCGGATGGCACGCTTCTCGACTTCCTCACCGAGGTCTCGCTCGTCGCCGCCGCAGACGACCTCGACGACCTCAGCGGCACCGTCTCGCTCATGACCCTGCACACGGCGAAGGGTCTCGAGTACGAGGCCGTATTCCTCACCGGCGTCGAAGAAGACCTGCTGCCGCACCGCATGTCCGCGGGCGAACCCGGCGGCCCCGCCGAAGAACGCCGGTTGTTCTACGTGGGCATCACGCGCGCCCGCAAGCGCCTGTTCATCTCGCTCGCGATGACCCGCGCGGCGTACGGCAACGTCAACGTCGCCATGCCCAGCCGGTACCTGCAGGAGATCCCCGCCGCCCTCATCGACTGGCGCCAGTCGCCGGGGTCGGCGAACTCGCGGGGCGGCACCGAGCCGCGCGCCCTCAACGCGCGCCGCGACGGCTCGTCGTGGGGGTCGTCGCTGCGCGAGGCCGCGGCGTTGCCGCCGGGCAAGCCCAAAGAGAAGACGCAGTGGGCCAACATGGTCACGAACGTGGTGCGCGACAACAGCACGCTCGTGCTGGCCGCCGGCGACCGCATCAGGCACAACGACTTCGGCGAGGGTCGTGTCACGGCCGTCACCGGCGAGGGCAAGAAACGCGTCGCCGAGGTGCAGTTCGATACGGCCGGCCGCAAGCGCCTGCTGATCCAGATAGCTCCCATCGAGAAGGTCGAGTAGCGCCCGTGGAAACAGAAACGCCAGACGAAGCTGTGGCCACCGTTCTGTTCATCGGCGACAGCGTCACCGACTGCGGCCGTCGCGACGACGCCGACCGCAACCTCGGCCACGGCTACGTGCGGATGATCGACGAGGCCTTCGCGGCCGGCGGCACCCCCGTAACGATCGTGAACCGCGGCATCAGCGGCAACCGCGTGCGCGACCTCACCACGCGCTGGCAGCGAGACGCCGTCGATCTGGCTCCCATCCTCGTCTCGGTGCTGATCGGCATCAACGACACGTGGCGTCGCTACAGCGAGAACGACCCGACGAGCGTCGACGACTTCGAGGCCGACTACCGCGCCATCCTGTCGGCGCTGCCCGCCCGCGACGAGACCGCGCTCGTGCTGATCGAGCCGTTCCTGCTTCCGGTCACCGCCGAGAAGGCGAAGTGGCGCGCCGACCTCGAGCCGAAGATCGCCGTCGTGCACGCGCTCGCCGCCGAGTTCGGCGCCGTGCTCGTGCCCGCCGACAGCTACCTCAACGGTCTTGACGACGACCCGGCCGAGATCGCGGCCGACGGGATCCACCCGACCGAGTACGGTCACGAGCTGTTGGCGAAGCTGTGGCTCGATACCATCGAGGCCGCTTCGAGCTGAGCACCTACCAGGTGCCCTCGGGCGAGGTCACGACGGGCACCTCGCGCGACGACCAGTGCGCGCCGTTGGCGTAGTGGCTAGTCGCCCAGGGCGACGCCCAGATGGCCTGTTCGATCTGGGACGTGGGGGCGGATGTCTCGAAGCCCGCGACGATCGCGGCATACCCGGGGTTCCCGTGCAGGGCTTTGGCCGCGTTCTGGGCCGCGATGTCGAGGTTGGCGTAGCTGCCCAACCCCGCGCCGCCGCCGGAACCCCAGCCGTTGTTGAGCGGGTTGTTGCGGTTCCACCAGTCGTCGGTGCCGTTCTCCTGCCGCATCCAGCGGGTGAACACCGTGACGTTGCTCTCGCTGAGCGGGAACTCGGCGTAGAGCAGCACGAGCTTCGCCCAGTCGTGGTTGGTGCCGCCGGCCGAGAGCGACGTGTAGCCCGCCGTGACCGAGAAGGCGTCGCGTGTCACGGCCGAGCCGGCGAGGCCCTCGGGCACCGCGACCGACTGCGCGTTGTCGGTCAGGAACGCGTCGATTCGCTCGCCGCGCGTCGGCGGCGCCGGGGGAGCGACCGCCGTGAGCGCCACGAGCGACACGGCCGCGACGCCCGCCCCGACCGCGAGCACGTTGCGATGGCGCGAGTAGATCTGCCGCCGGCTCACGCGGCCACCGCCGAGGGTGAGGCCGCCGAGGCCCGGAACGCCGCGAGGTAGTGCCGGGCCGGCCAGCGCCGCAGCCAGAGCGGCAGGCGCGGGTAGACGGCGGCGAGCACGCGAACGGTGCGGTCGAACAGGCGCTGCCGCCGGGCGTTCCACGGCAGGTCGAAGGAGGCGCGCGTCGACGGGTCGAGGAACCCGGCGGTGAGGAAGCGCACGGCGGGCATCAGCCCCCGGATCCACGGCGGCGCCGCCGCGGGATGCAGGAGGGCGTGGCCCACCCGACTCACGTCGGCGTCGACGCGCAGCTCGCGGAGGCTCTGTGCCCAGTAGCGCGCGAACGCCGCGCGGTCCTCCGGCCAGAGTTCGGCGGGCATCTGCAGCGCTGTGCCGAGAACCGCGTATTGCCGGTACAGCGACTCCGCGTCATCCGCAGCAAGCTCTCCGAAAATCGCCGTGTAGACGGTGAGCGCCGAATCGTAGAGCGTCGCCGCGACCCACAGTTGCTGCCGCGGGTCGAACGCGTCGTAGGAGGGAGCGGGCGCGCCCGGAGCGGAGTGCACCGGGGCGTGGGCGCGGTTCACATGGCCGGTGATACGGGCTTTCTCGGCGTCGGTTCCGTAGACGAGAACGTAGAGGTAGGTGAGCGTGTGCCTCAGGCGGCGCAGCGGGTCGGAGCTGAAGTCGCTGTGGTTCGCGACGCCGTGACCGACCGCGGGCATCGCCAGTTGCAGCAGGATGGCCCGGGCGCCCCCGCCCAGCAGGATCGCCTCGTTCGAGATGTCGCTCAATCGCATCGGCACAACTCCTTATCTCGCAAAACGGAGCCTACTCGCGGCGAGTGTGACCCCAGCATTGGGGTGAGTGATCGTCGGAATTGGTCGACCCCCGCCGGTTTCGGGGTCGCGCGCGCTGCTAGGTTCTTGGCAACCGCTGACGACGCGAAGAGGTAGAGATATGGTCCGGGGGCACCACACCCGAAGAATCGCCGCCCTGGCGCTCGTCGCCCTGGCGGGCGCGACGCTCGCGGGCTGCGCGGCGCAACCCGGCGCGGGGGCAGGCGGGGGCGCCGACGCGTCGCTCACCCTGGCCCAGACGAAGTCGCCCGTGCAGCTGCTGCGCAACGAGGCGGCCGACCGTATCGACCAGTTCATCGTCGAGACGGTGAACGAGACCGAAGATCTCTCCGTTGCGTGCAAGACCGAAGAGGTCGACCCGCTCGGGCTCGAACGGTCGTGGACGTCGAGCGTCGAGGTGAGCCTGAAGGCCGGCAGCGCGTGGCGCGCGACGATCGTCGCCGACGATCTCATCGCCTCGTTCGAGGAGCAAGGCTGGATCGCCTCCCGCGCCGCGCCGTCCGCCGTCACGTACACGGGGCTCAAGAGCGATGCTTCGGCGGCGACGATCGGCATCACCGTGACGAACGAGGATCTCGCGACGGCCACCCCCGCGAAACTGCAGATCACGACGGAGGGACCGTGCGTCACGACCGCCGGCGCCGAGAGCGACGAAGTGACGAAGCTCGAGACGAAGACGCAGTAGCGAACTTTCCTCGGCAGTGTGCGCGCTACCTTGCGTTAACCATGCATCTGTATCTTCCTCAACGATCGGCACTGCCGTTCGAAAATAAAAGGGGATATGCCATGGTCGGTGGTGGCCGGTTCGTATTGTCGACGGTTGCGGCGGTAGTCGTCGTGATGTCACTCGGGGCGTGCGCGGGCGAGGGCGACGCGCCGACGGCGGTAGCCGAGCGGCAGGTCACGCTCGCGCAGTCGAAGTCGTATGCACAGTTGCTGCGCAATGAGGCGTCGTCGCGCCTCCCCGAGATCGTGCTCAAGCAGGTGGCCGAGTCGACCGACGTGTCGATCGCCTGCGACGACGACCCGGCGGGGCTGCTTCGTTCTTGGACATCGACGATGAAGATCCTGGTCACCAACTCCACCGCCGCGCGCGTGCAGCAGGTCGCCGACGACCTGGCCGCGACCTTCGTCGAACAGGGCTGGAAAGCCGCAGAGGGCGAGGAGTCCACCGACACGCTCGTCGTGACGAAACTGCGCAGCGCCACGTCGCTGGCCGACATGGCCATCACCGCCACGTCGAAGGCGACCGATCAGGTGCCGTCGATCCAGGTCACCGCGACGGGTGTCTGTGCGCTCACCGGCGGTCCCGAGTCCGACGAGGTCACGATGCTCGAACACGACGAGGCAAACGCCGGCTGACCCTGCTGATAGAGTTCGTGATGGTCAAAGTCTCTTGACATCGAACTATCTCACAGTCGAGATGACCCGGCCATCCAGCTCACTATCGACGCGCGATTGGATAAGCCCCGTGGATCTTTTCGAGTATCAGGCGAGGGACCTTTTTGAGTCCTACGGAGTGCCTGTACTTGCCGGCATCATTGCCGACAGCCCAGCAGAAGCCCAAGCAGCAGCCGAGAAGATCGGCGGCACGGTCGTCGTCAAGGCTCAGGTCAAGGCCGGTGGTCGCGGCAAGGCCGGCGGCGTGAAGGTCGTGCACACTCCCGAAGAGGCGTTCGCCGCGGCATCCGCCATTCTCGGCCTGGATATCAAGGGACACACCGTCAAGCGCGTCATGGTGGCCGCGGGCGCCCGCATCGCCCAGGAGTTCTACTTCTCGGTGCTGCTCGACCGCGCCAACCGCAGCTACCTCTCGCTCTGCAGCGTCGAGGGCGGTATGGAGATCGAGGAGCTCGCGGTCGAACGGCCCGACGCCCTCGCCCGCATCGAAGTCGACCCTGGCACCGGCGTCGACCTGGCCAAGGCCACCGAGATCGCGATCGCCGGCGGATTCCCCGCCGAGCTGGTCGACAAGGTCGCGCCCGTTCTCGTGAAGCTCTACGAGGTCTACAAGGGTGAGGATGCCACGCTGGTCGAGGTCAACCCGCTCGTGCTCACCGAGGACGGCGACATCGTGGCCCTCGACGGCAAGGTCTCTCTCGACGAGAACGCCGGATTCCGTCACCCCGCGCACGCCGAGCTCGAAGACGCCGAGGCGGCCGACCCGCTAGAGGCCAAGGCCAAGCTGCACGACCTCAACTACGTGAAGCTCGACGGCGAGGTCGGAATCATCGGCAACGGCGCGGGCCTGGTCATGTCGACCCTCGACGTTGTCGCCTACGCGGGCGAGCGTCACGGCGGCGTGAAGCCGGCCAACTTCCTCGACATCGGCGGCGGAGCCTCAGCCGAGGTCATGGCGGCCGGTCTCGACGTCATCCTCGGCGACGAGCAGGTCAAGAGCGTCTTCGTCAACGTCTTCGGCGGCATCACCGCGTGTGACGCGGTGGCCAACGGCATCGTCGGCGCGCTGAAGGTTCTCGGCGACACCGCGAGCAAGCCGCTCGTCGTTCGCCTCGACGGCAACAAGGTCGAGGAGGGCCGCGCGATCCTGATCGCCGCCGCCCACCCGCTGGTCACACTCGCGACCACCATGGACGAGGGCGCCGACAAGGCCGCCGAGCTGGCCGCTCGCTGATTGAGCCTGTCGAAATCTAGGACTAGGAACAGATAAATGTCGATCTACCTCAACAAAGACTCCAAGGTCATCGTGCAGGGCATCACCGGCGGCGAAGGCACCAAGCACACCGCGCTGATGCTCAAGGCCGGAACCCGGGTCGTCGGCGGCGTCAACGCGCGCAAGGCCGGCACCACCGTCACGCACGACGGCGGCATCGAGCTGCCCGTGTTCGGCTCCGTCGCCGAGGCGATGACCGAGACCGGCGCCGACGTGTCGATCGTCTTCGTGCCGCCGGTGTTCGCCAAAGACGCCGTCGTCGAAGCCATCGAGGCGGGCATCCCGCTCGTCGTCGTGATCACCGAGGGCATCCCCGTTCAGGACTCGGCCGAGTTCTGGGCGCTCGCGAAGGCCAAGGGCGGCACGACCCGCATCATCGGCCCGAACTGCCCCGGCATCATCACGCCGGGCGAGGCGCTCGTGGGCATCACCCCCGCGAACATCACCGGTAAGGGCCCGATCGGCCTCGTGTCGAAGTCGGGCACGCTCACCTACCAGATGATGTACGAACTGCGCGATCTGGGCTTCTCGACCGCGATCGGCATCGGCGGCGACCCCATCATCGGCACGACGCACATCGACACGCTCGAGGCGTTCGAAGCCGACCCCGAGACCAAGGCGATCGTGATGATCGGCGAGATCGGCGGAGACGCAGAAGAGCGCGCCGCCGACTACATCAAGGCGCACGTCACCAAGCCGGTCGTCGCCTACGTCGCCGGATTCACGGCGCCCGAGGGCAAGACGATGGGCCACGCCGGGGCGATCGTGTCGGCCGGCGCCGGCACCGCTCAGGGCAAGAAGGAGGCCCTCGAGGCCGCCGGGGTCAAGGTCGGCAAGACGCCGAGCGAGACCGCCGCGCTCATGCGCGAGGTCATGGCGTCGCTCTAGCCGTTCCGACGCCTGGCCCGTCTCTTCGGAGGCGGGCCATCCGTCGTTAACGCGCCCCGTGGCATCCGAATTCTGCCAAATGAAGGAGAAACCGGGTGCGAGTCACACGTTCGCGCCGATGCGCGCCCCTCTGCCGCGACATCTCCTTCATTTGGCAGAAGCGGGGTCAGGGGAGGGGCTCGTGGGCGTAGGTGAAGGTGCCGGCGTAGCGGAAGATCTCGCCGACGAGCGGATGCCGCATCCGCACGTCGACCCGCTGGCGCCCGTCAGCCCGGCTCTCGTTGAGCACCACGCGGGCGGACAGCAGCGCGGGCAGCGGCAGACGCAGGCCGCGCAGGTGCAGCCAGGTCGCATCGGACGCCATGCGCAGGGCGCCGTCCGCCCCGACGATCACACGGAGGCGCACCTCGAGTCCGCCGCGCCGGCCCAGGAAGTCGTGCAGCCGCCCGTCGATCACGTGCATGGTGTCCTGCATCACGCGGTGGCGGACGGGGAAGTGGAACTCCCGGCGCGAGCTCAGCCCGTCGCCCGGCCCCGGGATGTTGGTGACCGTGAAGGGCACGTCGGTGCCGTACTCGGGAAACAGGATGCGCCGCCACGCGAGCAGCGCGAACACCGGCGCGAGCCAGCGGCGCCGCGACCCCGCCACCTCGAAGACGCCGTGGCCGCGGCCGACCCAGCCGTCGGGCGGGGACGAGAAGTAGGCACGAAGCTCGGGCGCCAGCCGGGCGAAGTCGTCGCCGAGCACCCTCTGATAGACGGAATCGCTCACGAGCCAGTGTAGGCAGGTGGAATAGGCTCCATCGCAATGAGAAACGTACAGCGCAGCGTCCTGACCATCGTCGCGAGCGCGGCGGCCGCGGTGCTGCTCGCCGGCTGCACGGTCGCGGCCCCGCCGAAGACGGCCGTCGAGTCGCCGGCCGGGCTGGAGGAGTTCTACCAGCAGCAGCTCGACTGGAACGACTGCGAGCCGCGGGGCATGCAGTGCACCACGGTCACCGCGCCGATCGACTGGGACGACCCGGCCGACGGCGAGATCGAGCTCGCGGTGGTGCGGCTCGTGACCGACGGCGGCGCCCGGGTGGGATCGCTGCTGATGAACCCGGGCGGTCCCGGCGGTTCGGGCGTCGAACTGGTGCAACAGGCTGCCGAGTTCGTGACATCCGATGCTCTTCGCGACAGCTTCGACGTCGTGGGCTGGGACCCGCGGGGCGTCGGCCAGTCCACGGGCGTCGCCTGCTACGACGATGCCGACATGGACGCGTTCCTGTACGGGGTGCCGACGAACCCGACCGGCTCCGACGCCTGGTTCGCGCAGCAGGTCGAGGTCGAGAAGGCGTTCGCCGCCGCGTGCGCCGAGAACACCGGTGCGCTGCTCGGCAGCATCGACGTCGAGAGCAACGCGCGCGACATGGACCTGCTGCGCGCCGTACTCGGCGACGTGAAGCTCAACTACCTCGGCTTCTCGTACGGGACCTCGTTCGGCGCCCACTACGCCGAGCTCTTCCCGCGGAACGTCGGCCGTCTGGTGCTCGACGGCGCGATCGACCCGTCGCTGGGCTCGGCAGAGACCTTCACGGTGCAGATGGGCGGGTTCGAGAACGCGTTCCGTGCCTACGTCGCCGACTGTCTGGCCGGGGCGGTCTGCCCCTTCGCCGGAACGCTCGACGAGGCGCTTGCACAGGCGAGCACACTGTTCGCCGGGGTCGAGGCCCGCGCCCTCACGGGAGACGACGGACGCCAGCTCACCGCCTCCACCCTCGGCACCGCGCTGAGCTACCCGCTCTACGACGAGGCGTCGTGGCCCGCGCTCAGCCAGATGCTGACCGAGCTCGGCGCGAGCGACGGCGACGCGACCATGGCCCTGCAGTTCGCCGACTCCTACAACAGCCGCAACGCCGACGGCAGCTACGCCGACCAGTCGATGGCCGTCTACACGGCAGCGACCTGCCTCGACAGCACCTTCACCGGCGGCCTCCAATCGACGAAGGCGACCCTGGCCGCGATCGAGGCGGCCGCCCCGACGGTGGGCAGGTACGTGGCCTACGCCGACTGGGTGCACATCGACATCGCCTGCCAGAACTGGGCCTACCCGTCGGCGATCACGCCGCACCCGATCGCCGCGGACGGGGCCGACCCGATCCTCGTGCTGGGCACCACCAACGATCCGGCCACGCCGTACGCGTGGGCGCAGGCGATGGCGGCGCAGCTCTCCAGTGGTGTGCTCGTGACCCGCGAGGGCGAAGGTCACACCGCCTACGGGCAGGGCAACGCGTGCATCGACGCGACGGTCGACGACTACCTGATCGACGGCACGGTGCCCGCGGCCGACCCGCTCTGCTGAGTCAGGTGCGCCGCTCGTGCCGCACGGGCTTCAGCCGTTCCGGCGCGTCCGCCGCCGCGGGGAACTCGGCGCTGAACGTGCCGGTGTAGCCGAACAGGAAGCCGAAGAAGGCGTTGTGCACCTCCATGCTGATGCGGTACTCGCCCGCCGCATCGTCGTAGCTCTCCCGCAGCTCGGCCCGACCGCTGAACAGCATCGGGAAGCGGAACGCGAACGGCCCCTCGTAGAAACGCTGCGCGCCCGAGCGCAGCAGAAGCGACCCGTCCGGCTCAACGGTGAGATCGAGGTCGACCGCGAGGTGCTGATGGGTGCCGAGGTAGTCCACGATGCGGCCGCCGTCCAGGATCATCGTCGCGTCGAACCGCGAGGGCGTCTCTCGAACGCTGTACTCGCGCACGAAGGTGACCGTCTCGCGGCCGAACGGGTCGCGGTAGGGGTAGTTCTCGATCCGGAAGGGCACGTCCGTGCCGACATCCGCCACCAGGATGTTGCGCAGCTTGCCGAGCTGGAGGAAGGGAACGGTCCACCAGGGACCGCGGCGGATCCTGCTCATCGTCCCGGTGCCCACGCAGGCGTAGCCGCTCTCCAGTCCGACGTCGAAGCGCCGCTGCAGCGCCGGGTGCAGGCGGTGGAAGTCGGCCCCGAGTGCCGCGCGGAAGATGCCGGTCACGGTGCCTCCAGCCGATCGAGGGTCGCGGGGGCGTCGTCCATAACGCGTCGGTTCGGTGCGACGCGCAGGGCGCGGGAGGCGCGCGGTCGCCCGGGCTTCCAGAACCAGAGAACGGATGCCGCGGGCCACCGCTCGGGAACGACGCCGGTCTCCGCCCAGATGCGAAGCCGCTCGAAGCTGAACGCGGTCATCCAGCCGATCAGTCGGCGCATGAACAGCCGGTCGATGAAGGCGCCCCAGCCGGGTTCGTAGGTGTAGCCGGTGACGAATCGCACCCCGTGTTCGGTGGGAATGTAGCGCCAGTAGCCGCGGCCGTCGCCGAGCGGAGAGAGGCGGTCGGCGGTGGTGAATCGCAGGGCGGATGTGCGGGTGCCGTCGGGGCGCTCGCGTTCGCCGAGGGAGGTGCCCGTGCCGCGGATGGTGTGCAGCGGCATCCGCCGTTCGTAGACGAAGCGCGAGCCGCCGCTGGGCAGCGGTGTGGTGGGGGTGATCGTGCTGAAACGCAGGTCCCAGCGCGTGTGCTCCGCGGGCTCCTGGGTGAGGCGCCAGACGGTGTCGAGGTCTGCGCGGATGAGCACCTCGACGTACACGGGTTCCCGAGTCATGCTCGTAGTCTGCCGCACCGCGAACAGAATCCGAGGAGCGCGGAGGGCCACAGCGGAAACCGGCCCGACCCCGGGTACGCTCGCTCCGGTATGAATCGATCGCTCACCGCCCTCTTCGCCGCCTTCGAGGCGGCGCTCGTCGTGGCGATCGGCGTCGGAATCTCGCTCGCCCCGCTCACCATCCTCTGGGGGGTGCAGTTCGGGTTCCAGGTCGACTGGATCGTGTTCTGGCGCGCCTCCGCCGACATCTGGCTGGTCGGCCACGGCGTCGACATGATCTTCGCGCTCGACCCCGCGACCGCCGCGACCCTGGGACTCGCAGGGGCGGATGCCGCGTTCCCGGTGCGCATCGCCGCCCTCGGGTTCGCCCTGCTCACGGTCATGCTCGGGCTGCGCGCCGGACGTCGGGTGGCCGAGACGAAATTCCTCCTGCTCGGCGAACTCGTGGCGGTCGGCACGTTCGGCCTGCTCTCCCTCGCGGTGACCCTCAGCGCGTTGCATCCGCTCGCCCGCCCCTCGATCGTGCAGGGGGCCATCGTGCCCACCCTCATCTTCGGGGCGGCCGTTCTGATCGGATCGTTGCGTTCGCATCGTCCGTCGACGGATGCCGCGATCCGACCGATCCGCGCCGCGATCACGAAACAGCTGCTGCGCCTGCCCGGCGGCCTGCGCGTGTCCGCGGCGACAGCGCTGCGCGGCGGGCTGGCCTCGGCCTTCGCGGTCATCGCCGTGGCCGCCGTGCTGCTCGCCGTGCTCGTCGCGGTGAACTACGCGCAGATCGTGGGCCTCTACGAGGGGCTGCACACCGAGGTGCTCGGCGGCGCCGCCCTCACGCTCGCGCAGTTGGCGTTCATCCCCACCTTCGTCATCTGGGCGGCGTCGTGGCTGGTCGGTCCCGGCTTCGCCATCGGGGTGGGCTCGTCGGTGTCGCCGCTCGGCACGTCGCTCGGCCCGATCCCGGCGATCCCCGTGTTCGGCGCGCTGCCGACCGGCGACCTGTCGTTCGGGTTCGTCGGGCTGCTGGTACCGGTGGTCGCGGCCTTCCTCACGGCAGCACTGCTGCGCCCCGCGTTCTCCGCCGCGATCGGCGATGCATCGCGCGTCGGCTGGACCATCGCGACCGGCCTCGGCATGGGAGTCGTCGGGGGAGCGGCGCTCGGTCTGCTCGCCTCGTTCGCCTCCGGTGCCGCCGGACCGGGTCGGCTCTCGCAGGTCGGGCCGGACGCGCTGAGCGTCGGGCTCTGGGCCGGGGTGGAGATCGGCCTCGCCGCCCTGCTCGGGCTGGTGGCCGCCCCGCGGCGATCGGCGCCGGCCGCGGACACGACCGCCGCGACGACGACACCGGTCGCCCCGACGGCACCCGCTTCACCGACTGCGCCCGTCGCACCGACGGCGCCCGCGGCGACCGACGGCGCCGAGGCCGTGACCACCCCGCGCTAGGCTGTCTCTCGTGCTGTCGCTGGTTGTTCTCATCTCTGGCGGAGGCTCGAACCTGCGCGTGTTGCTCGAAGCCGCCCAGGACGCCGAGTTTCCCGCCCGCGTCATCGCGGTCGGTGCCGACCGCGATGCGGAGGGGCTCGAGCACGCCGAGGAGTTCGGCATCCCCACCTTCTCCGTCGCCCTGTCGAACTTCGACAGCCGTGAGGCCTGGGGGCAGTCACTGCTCGACCAGATCCGGGTCTGGCAGCCCGACCTCGTGGTGCTCAGTGGCTTCATGAAGCTGCTTCCGCCGAGCGTCGTGAGCGCGCTCAGCCCCAACATCATCAACACCCACCCGGCCTACCTGCCCGAGTTCCCCGGCGCCCACGGTGTGCGCGACGCGATCGCGGCCGGCGTCGACCAGTCGGGCGCATCCGTCATCGTCGTCGACAACGGTGTCGACTCCGGGCCGATCATCGCCCAGGCGCGCGTCGCGGTTCTGCCCGGCGACACCGAGCACACGCTGCACGACCGAATCAAGATCGTCGAGCGGCAACTGCTGGTGCAGGCCGTTCTCGACATCGCCAATGGACACATCGATCTGAAGGAGCTGTCACTCGCATGAGCGGCCCCACGCACGACCCAGCCCTGTACCGTGAGCGCGACCTGGTCGCGATCAAGCGCGCCCTCGTCTCGGTGAGCGACAAGACCGGACTCGTCGAGCTCGCCACCGCGCTCGCCGCGGCCGGCGTCGAGATCGTGTCCACCGGTGGGTCTGCCGCCGCCATCGCTGCCGCCGGCATCCGCGTCACCCAGGTCGGCGAGGTCACCGGCTACCCGGAGTCGCTCGACGGGCGCGTGCGCACGCTGCACCCCGTCATCCACTCCGGACTGCTGGCCGACCTGCGCCTCGAGTCGCACGAGCGCGAGCTCGCGAGCCAGGGCATCGCGCCGTTCGAGCTCGTCGTCTCCAACCTCTACCCGTTCGTCGCGACCATTGCCGCCGGCATCACCGGCGACGCCGCGATCGAGCAGATCGACATCGGCGGACCGGCCATGGTGCGCGCCTCGGCGAAGAACCACGCCAACGTCGCCATCGTCACCTCGCCTTCCGCGTACCCGGCGATCGTCGCCGCGCTCGCCGCGGGCGGCACCACCCTCGCCCAGCGCCGCGACCTCGCGGCCGAGGCGTTCGCGCACACCGCCGCGTACGACGCCGCCGTGGCCGAGTGGTTCGCGACGAACGTCGCGACCACGGTCCTCGAGAAGGTCGAAGGGGAAGCGTCGGAGATCGCGGACACCTTCGCGGTCAGCGCCTCGCTCAAGAACGTGCTGCGCTACGGAGAGAACTCGCACCAGACCGCCGCGCTCTACGTGAGCGAGAACGGAACGGGCATCGCCCAGGCCGAGCAGCTGCACGGCAAAGAGATGTCGTACAACAACTTCGTCGACGCGGATGCGGCCGTACGAGCGGCGTGGGACTTCGACGAACCCGCGGTCGCGATCATCAAGCACGCCAACCCGTGCGGCATCGCCGTCGCCCGCGGAACCGGCGACGCGATCGCCTCCGCCCACCTGCGCGCCCACGAGTGCGACCCCCTCTCGGCATTCGGCGGCGTCATCGCCGCGAACCGCACGCTCACCCTCGCCGCGGCGGAGTCGATCGTCGGCATCTTCACCGAGGTCGTCGTCGCCCCCGACTTCGAGCCCGCCGCCCTCGAGCTGCTGTCGACCAAGAAGAACCTGCGACTGCTGAAGCTGCCGGCCGACTTCACCCGGCCGACCACCGAGTTCAAGCAGATCTCGGGCGGGCTGCTCGTGCAGTCGGTCGACAACTACGACGACTTCGACTCGAGCACCTGGACGCTCGTCTCGGGCGACGAGGCCGACGACGCCACCCGTTCCGACCTCGAGTTCGCCTGGCGCTCGGTGCGCTCGGTCAAGTCGAACGCCATCCTGCTCGCCGACGACGGCGCCTCCGTCGGCGTCGGAATGGGCCAGGTCAACCGCGTCGACTCCTGCGAACTCGCCGTCAGCCGCGCGGGCGACCGCGCCGGCGGTTCGGTCGCCGCGAGCGACGCGTTCTTCCCGTTCGCCGACGGCCTCGAGGTGCTGCTCGGCGCCGGCGTCCGGGCCGTCGTGCAGCCCGGCGGATCGATCCGCGACGACGACGTGATCGCCGCCGCGAAGAAGGCCGGCGTCACGATGTACTTCACCGGAGAGCGTCACTTCTTCCACTGATCGCCTGCCCGGTATGCGGTGTCGGCCGTCGCGTAACTCAGGCAGTTTCGAGCTGGGAGCCGTGATGCCCGCGCCGTGGTGCGGCGGGCGCCGTGGCATCCGCGATTCTGCCTGAGTTGCGAGAGGGTGGCGTTCGTGATTCAGGATGGTTCGGCTCGCGCCCTTCGGCGGGCCCGGGTTTGCGTGCGTCGGTGGGTCGGCCGACGGCATCGGTCCTGAATGACGAACGTGGCCGGCTGGCCGTCGCGCAACTCAGGCTGTTTCGCGGGGGGAGCCGTGATGACCGCGCGGTGGTGCGGCGGGCGCCGTGGCATCCGCGATTCTGCCTGAGTTGCGCGGACAGTACGGGCACGGGACGAGAAAAACCTTGCCTCCCAGCGAGTTCACTGTCTATTCTGGAGGGCTGTGCAGGTAGCGCGGCCGCTGAAATCCGGGAGGACGACATGCTAGAGACACCCATCCCGACACCGTGGCTCGTCGCGCCGGAATCCGCCGCGACCGCTTAGCGTTCCATCCAGGGCGGGCTGCTTCTCCCCGCCACCCACACCGCCTCTTTCCGGCCGTCTCTGAACGGTCGCGCTCTATCTCGGGGACCACACCAATGCCCGCAACACCGACCGGAACCGGTCACACCGCAACGCGCGGAGGTACCTTCGCCTCGATCAGGCGGCTCTACCCCTACGCGAAACCCGCTCTGCCGCGCATCTATCTCGGCATGGTGTCGGCGCTCATCGCCGGTATCGTCGCCCTGCTCATCCCGCAGGTGCTGCGCCAGCTCGTCGACGGCCCGCTCGCCACCGGCGACTCCGACCAGATCTGGCCCGCCTTCGCGGTCGTGCTCGGCCTCGGTGTGCTCGAAGCCGTGCTCATCGCCCTGCGCCGCTGGTTCGTGCTGACCCCCGGAACGCACATCGAGGCGCGCATGCGCAACGCGTTGTACGCGAAGCTGCAAGACCTGCCGGTGAGCTTCCACGACCGCTGGCCCAGCGGTCAGCTGCTATCGCGCGCCGTGAGCGACCTCGGCCTCATCCGCCGCTGGATCTCGTTCGGCCTCGTGCTGCTCGTGGTGAACGTCATCACGATCCTGGTCGGCTTCGTCTTCCTCGTGAACATCTCCTGGGTGCTCGGCGTCACGTTCATGGTCTGCTCGATCCCGCTCTGGGTCTACGGCTACCTGTTCGAGAACAAGTACTCCACGGTCACGCGCCGCAGCCAGGACCAGTCGGGCGACCTCGCGACGACCGTCGAGGAGTCGGTGCACGGCATCCGCGTGCTCAAGGCGTTCGGTCGCGGCAAGTACGCGCTGAAGAACTTCGCCTCCCAGGCCGAAGACCTGCGCGGCACCGAGATCGAGAAGGCGCGGGCGATCGCGGGAATCTGGCTCTGGCTGCTGCTCGTTCCCGACGTCACCTTCGCGCTCTGCCTGCTCGGCGGCGTCTGGCTCGCGGCCGAGGGGCAGATCAGCGTCGGCGACCTCGTCGCGTTCTTCGCCACGGCGACCGTGCTGCGCTTCCCGGTCGAGTCGATCGGCTTCCTGCTCTCGATGACGTTCGATACCCGCACGGCCACCGACCGCTTCTTCGAGGTGCTCGACAGCGAGAACACGATCACCGACCCGCAGAACCCGAAGACGGTGGCAGATCCGCAGGGTCGTCTCGTCTTCGACGACGTGCATTTCAGATATCAGGATGCACCGATGGACCGCGCCGACATCCTCGACGGCATCCGGCTCGAGCTCGAGCCCGGCGAGACCATGGCGATCGTCGGCATCACCGGCAGCGGCAAGTCGACGCTGACCGCGCTCACCACCCGGCTGTACGACGTGACGGGCGGCGCGATCACGATCGACGGCGTCGACGTGCGCGACCTCACCCGCACCGACCTGCGCACCCACATCGCCATGGCGTTCGAAGACGCCACGCTGTTCTCGGCGTCGGTGCGCGACAACGTGCTGCTCGGCCGCCCCGAGTCGACCGAAGAGGAGCTGGCCGAGGCGCTGCAGATCGCGCAGGCCGGTTTCGTCTACGACCTGCCGCTCGGCCTCGACACGATGGTCGGCGAGGAGGGGCTCAGCCTCTCCGGCGGGCAGCGGCAGCGTCTCGCGCTCGCGCGCGCCGTGGCCGCGAAACCCGCGGTCCTGGTTCTGGATGACCCGCTGTCGGCCTTGGACGTCGACACCGAGGCCCTCGTGGAGCAGGCGCTGCGCAAGGTGCTCGTCAGCACGACCGCGCTGATCGTGGCCCACCGCCCGTCGACAGTGACGCTCGCCGACCGGGTCGCGCTGCTCGAGAACGGGCGCATAACCGCCGTCGGCACGCACTCGCACCTGCTCGCCACGAACGACCACTACCGGTTCGTGATCTCGAGCCTCGAAGACGAAGAGCTGCGGGAACGCGCCGAGGAACAGTTCGACAGAGACCAGCAAGACGAGGAGGTGGGCGCATGAGCATCGTCGGCGTAGAGGGTGTCGAGGGCGAAGAGCGCAACGACTTCACCAAGGCGGAGAGCAAGCAGATCCGCGACCGTTCGCTGCGGCTGCTCGGCTCGCTGCTGCGGCCCGAGCGTGCCCGGGTCATCCTGACCATGATCGTCGTGATTATCTCGACGGCCGCCCAGGTGGCCGGCCCCGCGCTCGTCGCCTACGGCATCGACAGGGGTCTGCCCGCGCTGCTCAACGACCGCGACTGGATGCCGATCGGCGTCATCGTCGGCGCCTACCTCGTGGCGGGGATCGTCGGGGCGGTGTTGATCGCATGGTACACGGTGCTCACGGCGAAGATCAGCCAGGCGATCCTGTTCGACCTGCGCACGCGCGTGTTCCTGCACACCCAGCAGTTGAGCCTCGAGTTCCACGAGAGCTACACGTCGGGCCGCATCATCGCGCGCCAGACCAGCGACCTCGACTCGATCAAGGAGCTGCTCGACTCGGGCATCAACCAGCTCATCCAGGGCGCGCTGTACATGGTGTTCATCGCCGGGGCTATGTTCCTCGTCGACGGGGTGAGCGGGCTCATCCTGCTCGGCGCCCTCGTGCCGCTCGCATTCCTCACGCGCTGGTTCCAGAAGCGGTCGCAGCAGTTGTTCCGTCGCACCCGCGTGGCATCCGCCCGTCTCATCGTGCAGTTCGTCGAGACCATGACGGGTATCCGCGCGGTCAAGGCGTTCCGCAAGGAGAAGCGCAACGAGGCGGAGTTCGGCGAGCTCGTCGAGGACTACCGCGACGTGAACTCGAAGGTCATCCAGCTGTTCGGCATTTTCGACCCCGGGCTGGTGCTCATCGGCAACGTGGCACTCGCCGTCGTGCTGGTCTCCGGCGGGCTTCGGGTCGCGGGCGGCAGCCTGGCGATCGGCGCCCTGCTCGCGGCTCTGCTCTACACGCGGCAGTTCTTCGGCCCCGCGCAGGAGATGGCGATGTTCTACAACTCCTACCAGTCGGCGGCCGCCGCTTTGGAGAAGATCTCGGGCGTGCTCGAGGAGAAGCCGGGCGTCGCCGACCCGACCGCGCCGATCGACCTGTGGAGCGCCGACGGAGCCGTGAACTTCGAGGGGGTCGAGTTCGCCTACACGAAGGACCGGGTGATCCTGCCCGACTTCGACCTGCACATCCCCGCGGGGCAGACCATCGCGCTCGTCGGCTCCACCGGCGCCGGCAAGTCGACGCTCGCCAAGCTGATGGCGCGCTTCTACGACCCGACGAAGGGCGTCGTGACGCTCGACGGCATCGACCTCCGCGACCTGCATCCCAAAGACCTGCGCCGCGCCATCGTGATGGTGACGCAGGAGGCCTACCTGTTCTCGGGCTCGGTGGCCGAGAACATCGCGCTCGGCAAGCCCGACGCCACCCGCGAGGAGATCGTGCACGCGGCAAAAGCGGTGGGCGCGCACGAGTTCATCGAGTCGCTGCCCGGCGGCTACGACACCGACGTGAACAAGCGCGGCGGCCGGGTCTCGGCCGGGCAACGGCAGCTGCTGTCGTTCGCCCGCGCCTTTCTCGCCGACCCCGTCGTGCTCATCCTCGACGAGGCGACGGCGTCGCTGGACATCCCGAGCGAGCGGCTCGTGCAGGAGGGGCTCACCACCCTGCTGGCCGACCGCACCGCGATCATCATCGCCCACCGGCTGTCGACGGTCGCCATCGCCGACCGGGTGCTCGTGATGGAGCACGGGCGCATCGTCGAAGACGGCACGCCGCGCGACCTCATCGCCGGCACGGGCCGGTTCGCGCAGCTGCACGCCGCCTGGCGCGAGTCGCTGGTGTAGCGCACGACTCAACCGGCGTCGGGCGTGTGCCGCGCGGCCTTCAGGTCGACGCGGAATACCCCGTTGCTCCAGCGCACGGGCGTGCTCTCGGCCCGGTAGTACTCCAGCGCTCGCGACTCGTGGTCGATGGGCGGATGGCCGCTCGCGCGGATGACCCGCCACCACGCGACATCCGAACCGTAATGCGACATGACGGATCCGACGGCGCGGGCCGCGCGCGAACCGACCGCGGCGGCGACGTCGCCGTAGGTCATCACGCGACCCTCGGGGATCGACTCGACCACGTCGAGCACGCGGGAGACGAAGTCGTCGCCCGGGCCGTTTGCTTGCACCCTAGAGGTCCAGGGCGCCGATGTTCTCGCCGTACTGGGTCTCGCCGATGATGCGGAAGCCGACGGCCTTGAAGAACTCCTCGGGGCCTTCTTCGCCCGGCTCCCAGATCACGGTGAGCCGCTCGAAACCGCGGCTGCGGGCCTCGTCGGCCAACGCGATCACCGCGAACGTTCCGACGCCGAGTCCCTGCGCGTCTGCCGCGACGTTGATGCGCCAGATGCAGCTGCGGAACTCCTCCTGCGGGTTCTCGGGATCGAAATTGCCGCGGATGAACCCCACCACCGTGTCTTCGTCGAGCACCACGCGGGGCCACGACGTGCTCGGGTTGATGTAGGCGTCCGCGATCGCGTACGAGGTGGGGGTGACGAACTGCTCCTGCCCGGGACGCAGAGTGAGCCCGTTAGCGGCCACAATCGTCTTGGCCGACAACTCTTCAAGTCTCAACTCAGGCATGCGAACAGGCTAACCCGCCCGCCCTCAAGTGCGCACGCATTTGTTACCCTGATCGCGTGAGCGACGACGCCGAGACGAGAACCGCCATCGTGACCGGGGCCGCGCGCGGCATCGGGGCGGCGATCGCCGTGCGGCTCGCGGCCGCCGGACACCGCGTCGCCGTGCTCGACCTGCACGCCCACGACACCGTCGGCACGGTCGACGAGATCGTGGCCGCGGGCGGGCGCGCCATCGGCATCGGGGCCGACGTCGCGAATTCGGATGACGCGCAGAACGCCGTAGCCCGCGTGGTGGAGGAGCTCGGCGCCCCCACCATCCTGATCAACAACGCCGGCATCCTGCGCGACAACCTGCTGTTCCGAATGAGTGACGACGACTGGGACGCGGTGATCGGCGTGCACCTGCGCGGAGCCTTCGTGATGAGCCGGGCCGTGCAGGCGCACCAGGTGGCGGCGAAGTGGGGCCGTATCGTGAACCTGTCGAGCACCTCGGCGCTGGGCAACCGCGGTCAGGCCAACTACGCCGCCGCAAAAGCGGGGGTGCAGGGCTTCACCAAGACCCTCGCGATCGAGCTCGGGCGCTTCAACGTGACGGTGAACGCGATCGCCCCCGGCTTCATCGCGACCGACATGCTGCGCGAGACGGCCGAGCGCATCGGGGTGACGTTCGAAGAGTTTCTCGCGGGCGCCGCGAAAGACATCCCCGTCGGGCGCACGGGAGTCCCGGCCGACATCGCCGCGGCCGCCGCGTTCTTCGTGAGCGAGGAGGCGTCGTTCGTGTCGGGGCAGGTGCTGTACGTCGCCGGCGGTCCCAAAGCGTGAGCCTCGGCATCCGCCCGTATCTATCTCGACATCGAGATACTTTGCCGAGCGAGTAGGCTGGTTGACGTTTCCAGCTCGGCTCATCAATGAGGAGAATCGTTTGTCCAAGATCAAGGTAGAAGGCACCGTTGTAGAACTCGACGGTGACGAAATGACTCGCATCATCTGGCAGGCGATCAAGGACACGTTGATCCACCCCTACCTCGACATCAACCTCGAGTACTACGACCTCGGCATCGAGCACCGCGACGCGACCGACGACCAGGTCACGATCGACGCGGCGCACGCCATCCAGAAGCACGGCGTCGGCGTCAAGTGTGCGACCATCACGCCCGACGAGGCCCGCGTCGAAGAGTTCGGCCTGAAGAAGATGTGGAAGAGCCCGAACGGCACGATCCGCAACATCCTCGGCGGCGTCATCTTCCGCGAGCCGATCATCATCTCGAACATCCCGCGTCTGGTTCCCGGTTGGAACAAGCCGATCATCATCGGCCGTCACGCCTTCGGTGACCAGTACCGCGCCACCGACTTCGTGTTCAAGGGCAAGGGCAAGCTCACCGTCGAGTTCACGCCCGACGACGGCTCAGAGCCGATGAAGTTCGACGTCTACGACGCTCCCGACGACGGCATCGCGCAGGTGCAGTACAACCAGGACGCCTCGATCCGCGACTTCGCCCGTTCGTCGCTGAACTACGGCCTGACCCGCAACTACCCGGTCTACCTGTCGACGAAGAACACGATTCTCAAGGCCTACGACGGCCGCTTCAAAGACATCTTCGAAGAGATCTTCCAGGCCGAGTTCAAAGAGCGTTTCGACGCCGCCGGACTCACC
>NZ_JBKKAD010000033.1:0-2876 GCF_046714715.1 Conyzicola sp.
AGCGCTCGCCCAGCACGGCGAGCAGCTCGGCGGCGTCGATCATGTTGTCGCGCGCCCAGGCCTCGTCGGCGTCGAGCGGCATCTGCTCGATGAATCGCAGGCGCACGCCGTTGGCGATCGACCATTCCAGCAGGTCGACGGCGCCGTCGAGGGTGTCGCGCATGAGCACGGCATTGATCTTGAGCGGGGTGAGCCCCGCGGCCTGCGCGCCCTTGATGCCGGCGAAGACGGCCGGCAGGCGGTCGCGGCGGGTGAGGCGCGCGTAGTGGTCGCGGTCGACGGTGTCGAGCGAGATGTTGACGCGGTTGAGCCCCGCGGCGACGAGCGCTTCGACGCGCTTGTCGAGACCGATTCCGTTGGTCGTCATAGAAATGGATGCACCGTCGGCGACCGCGGCGCTGCGGGCGATGATCTCCACGAGGTCGTTGCGCATGAGGGGTTCACCGCCGGTGAATCGCACGTCGCGCACACCGAGGTCGCGCACGGCGATGCCGACGAGCCGTCCGATCTCGTCGGCGGTGAGCAGGTCGTTGCGGGCGATCGCGGGCAGGCCGGCCTCGGGCATGCAGTACGTGCAGCGCAGCGAGCACTTCTCCGTGATCGAGACCCGCAGGTCTCGGGCCTCGCGGCCGAACTGATCAACCAGCCCCGCGACATCCGGCCGGCCGTGCGTCGGAGGCATCCGCGCCGGATCGCGCCGGATCGTCGGCATTCCGAGTCCGAGGCTTGTCATGTAGTAACCCTACGTTGTGGGTGGCTCGGCCCGCCGCTTCATGACGTCACGGGCCGGCCCCTTTGTGACGTCGCAGTCCGGCCCCGCGAGAACTTCTCGAACCCGCCCACCGATCGGTAGGCTGGAACCCCAACCGAAGGGCACTGACATGGGAATCATTTCTCGCGGTTTCGCCGGACGCGCGCGCACGCCCAACCCCGAACTGCCTCCCGGTCAGTATCTGACCGAAGACTTTCCGGTGCTCTCCGCCGGCCCCACGCCGCGCGTCAGTACCGAGGAGTGGGAGTTCACGATCACGACCGAGCACGGCGTCGTTCACCGCTGGAGCTGGGCAGACCTGATGGCGCTCCCCATCGAAGACGTCGGCACCGACATCCACTGCGTCACACGTTGGTCGAAGCTCGGCACCTCGTGGCGCGGCGTCTCGCTCGACACCCTGTTCGCCGGCGTCGACACGAGCTACGGCTTCACCATGGCCCACGCGTACGGCGGCTACACGACCAACATCCCCCTCGCCGACCTCATGGGCGGCAAGGCCTGGATCGCGTTCGAGTTCGACGGCCAGCCGCTCGATCCCGAACACGGCGGCCCCGCGCGTCTGCTCGTGCCGCACCTCTACTTCTGGAAGAGCGCCAAGTGGGTGCGCGGCATCGAGATGCACAAGCGCGACGACGCCGGCTTCTGGGAGCAGAACGGCTACAACATCTACGGTGACCCCTGGCTCGAACAGCGGTATTCGTGACCACCACCGCTTCAGCGCCCAACCCGAGCGTGTGGAAGGTGGGTGTCGTCGCGTCGGTGAACACCGAGACGCCCACCGCACGCAGCATCATGATCGACGTTCCCGGTTGGGGCGGAAACGCGGCGGGGCAACATCTGGACCTCCGCCTGTCGGCGCCCGACGGCTATCAGGCCGTGCGCTCCTACTCCGTCGCCTCGGCGGGCCCCGGCGACCGCCTCGAACTCGCGGTCGACCGCCTGCCCGACGGCGAGGTCTCGCCGTACCTGGTCGACGACCTGCAGGTCGGCGACGAACTCGAGATCCGCGGCCCGCTGGGCGGCTGGTTCGTCTGGCGACCGGAGCAGACCGAACCGGTGCAGCTCGTCGGCGGCGGCTCGGGCATCGTGCCGCTCATGGCGATGGCGCGCGCCCACGCGGCATCCGGTTCGACGGCCCGTTTCCGGCTGCTCTATTCCGTGCGCAGCCCCGCCGACGTGTTCTTCGCGCAGGAACTCGCCGGTCTCGCGTCCGAGTTCTTCGAGGTGACCTGGGTCTACACGCGGGCGACACCCGCCGGATGGCCGACACACTCCGGCCGGCTCACCCCGTCGATTCTCGAGGCAGCCACCATTCCGGCGAGCGAGAACCCGGCGGTATTCGTGTGCGGACCGACGGGTTTCGTCGAGAGCGTGGCCGACTGGCTGGTCGCACTCGGGCACCCCGCGGCATCCGTAAAAACAGAACGTTTCGGCGGCAACTAAACGCAGCACCTCGCTACACTGTCGGTATTGAACTACCGGGCGGACGGGAAGACAATGACCCACCTCGACGGCAACGTGCTCGCAGGGCCCCTCTCCGAGCTGTTCTGCGTCGACATGACGGTCGCCGTCGGACGCTGTGCGGGGTGTGGCGACGAGTCGGCGCTCGCCAGCGCGATGGTCTACGAATCCGGTCCGGATCTGGTGGTGCGCTGTCACCACTGTGACGATGTTCTGATGACTCTCGTGCAGAGCACCGACGACCTGCGGGTCGAATTTCGCGGGATCGCCATGCTGACGGTGGCACGATGAGCCCCCGTCTACCCCCACTAAGTGGGAATACCCGCGCCGAGCGCCGGGCCCTACGGTTGCAGAATGCGCGGGGGGCGCAGGTCACAACGGGGGGCGACATGCGCGAAACGGCAGCGGCGGGCCAAGACACCGGATCTGCGGCGGATCAGGCCTGGTTCGCGCCGACAGGTTCCGCTCAGGGCGAGCGCAACGCGCACCGGCTGCGCGGCTGGTCGATCGCCGCGGCTGTCGCAGTTCTGCTCTGGGGCGTCATCGCCGTGGTCGTCTGGGGCGTTGTAAGCCTGTTCTAGCCTGCGTGTCCCAGCCTCTTCACCAAGGCGAACGCAAAACGCCCGCCCGCCCGATCACGTAT
>NZ_JBKKAD010000034.1:0-2790 GCF_046714715.1 Conyzicola sp.
CCTGCTCGTCGTCGGTGCCGCGGGTTCGGGCAAGTCGACCCTGCTGGCGACCCTCGGTGCCACGGCAGACGTGCAGCGCATCGCCGCCGACGTCGAGGGCGCGTGGGACGCGCTCGTCGAACTGCTCGCCGAACTGCGCGGAACGGCCGAGCACCCCCGCGGCCCGCGGCTCGTGCTGCTCGACGACCTCGACGCGCTGCTCGGCAGGTTCCCCGAGGAGTACGAGTCCGCCGTTCTCGAGCTGGTCACCCAGTGCCTGCGTGAGGGACCGGCCCGCGGCATCCACTGGGCGATCACGGCCCAGCGGCTCACTCCCGCCCTGCACCCCGTGGTCGGTCTCTGCGGGAGCCGGCTCCTCCTCCGGCTGCCCAACCGGCAGGAGCACGTGCTCGCCGGCGGCGACGGCGGCGCCTTCGTCGAGCGGCTGCCGCCGGGTGCCGGCCGGTGGAACGGTCTGCGCCTCCAGGTGGCCGTCGACCGCGTCAGCCGCCTGCCCGAGCGCGAGCCCGGCCGTCACTCCGGCGCCCTGCATACCCTCCCCACCATCGACGCCTCGGCGCCGCTCGCCGTGGTGTCGAATCGGCCGGCCGCCTTCGTGGCGCGTCTCCGCCGCGCGTTGCCCGCGTTCGCCGAACCTGGCGCGATCGTCGACGTGGGTGCCGTGCCGCAGGGCGGACTCACCGTGGCGCGCCCGCGGTCGGCGCAGGCGATCGTCGGCGACGTCGACGCCTGGCAGGCGCAGTGGGGCGCCCTCGCGGCCGCGCGTTCGACGCACACGGTGATCGTCGACGGGTGCGGCGCGGGCGAGTTCCGCGCGGTGACCAGGCTGCGCGCCCTCCCGCCCGTGCTCGACGCCGCCCGAGCCGACCGATTCTGGCTGCTCACCCCCGGCGGAACCGTGACGCGGGGGATGTTGCCGGCGCCGGGTCCAGACGCCTAGCCGTGTCGGCTCGCCCGCTCGCGCACCAACGATTCCGCAGCATTCGGCCCATCGTTCTGCTGATTTCGTGAAATCCATGTTACGAAATCGATGTTTCCGTTGCCGATTGCTGGTCGCGACGCACTGTCTATGCCAGTATCGACTCACACATTCGCGGGCCGGGCGGCCACGAGTCACGGTCGCCAGCGGAACGCACAGCGCGCATTGAGGAGCACACGTGAGCAGAGCCCGCCTGAACGCAGCCCTTCCCGAAGACCCCATGATCAGAAAGCTCGTTCACCAGGCTCGCGCCTCCCAGGTCTCGCGCCGTGCCCTGCTCGCCACGGGCGGCAGTGCCGCCGCCGCCCTCGCCCTCGCGGCCTGCAGCACCGGCGGAGGCACCAAGCCGACCGCGGCCGCCGACACCTCCGACAGCGACAAGACGCTCACCTGGGCGAACTGGGCCGCCTACATCGACGAGGCCGACGACGGCAGCTACCCCACCCTCGACCGGTTCAAGGAAGAGACGGGCATCGACGTGACCTACATCGTCGACGTCGACGACAACAACTCCTACTACGGCAAGGTCAAAGACCAGCTCGCCCTCGGCCAGGACATCGGTGCCGACACGGTGTGCCTCACCGACTGGATGGTCGCGCGGCTGATCAACTTCGGCTACACGCAAGAGCTCGACCACGCCAACATCCCGAACATCGGCAACCTCATCTCCAGCCTGCAGAACCCCGACTTCGACGAGGGCCGCACGATGTCCCTGCCGTGGCAGGGCGGCTTCGCCGGCATCTGCTGGAACAAGGAAAAGCTGCCGAACGGGTTGAAGAGCGTCAACGACCTCTGGAACCCCGAGCTCAAGGGCCGCGTCGGTGTGCTCTCTGAAATGCGCGACACCATCGGGCTCATCATGTTGCAGGAGGGCGTCGACATCTCGGGAGACTTCAGCGACGACGACTTCAGCACGGCCAACGACATCTTCCGCGAGCAGGTCGAGTCGGGCCAGATCCGCAACGTCAAGGGCAACTCCTACATCGAAGACCTCACGAACGAAGACACCCTCGCGGCGATCGTCTGGTCGGGCGACATCACTGTGATCAACGCGGAGGCCGGCGACAAGTGGGAGTTCGCCATCCCCGAGGCCGGCGGCACCATCTGGAACGACAACTTCGTGGTGCCGATCGGGTCGACGCGCAAAGCCAACGCCGAGGCGCTGATGAACTACTACTACGAGCCCGAGGTGGCCGCCGAGGTCGCCGCGTGGGTCAACTACATCACCCCGGTCGCGGGGGCCAAGGAGGCCATGCAGGCCATCGACCCCGAACTCGCCGAGAACCAGCTGATCTTCCCCAACGAGGAGACGCTCGCCACCGTCAAGCTCTTCCGCACGCTCACCTCCGAGCAGCAGCAGAAGTACGGCGCCGAGTTCCAGAGCGTCCTTCTCGGCGTCTAGGCCGACCCGGCCACGAATCCACGACAACGCAGGGGAGCAGCACCATGGCAGGATCATTCGCCGAATCCGGCGCCGACCTCGAGCTCGTGGGGATCACCAAGCGGTTTCCCGGCTTCACCGCCATCGACGACCTCAGCCTGACGATCCCGGCCGGCTCGTTCTTCGCCCTGCTCGGCCCCAGCGGGTGCGGCAAGACCACGACCCTGCGCCTCGTCGCCGGCCTCGAGGACGCGACGGCCGGCCGCATCCTGATCGGCGGCACGGACGTCACGACCACCAAGCCGTTCCAACGCCCCGTCAACACGGTGTTCCAGAGCTACGCGCTCTTCCCGCACATGAGCGTGCTCGAGAACGTCGCCTTCGGTCTGAAACGGCGAAAAATCGCGGATGCCACGGCTCGCGCCCACGA
>NZ_JBKKAD010000035.1:0-22848 GCF_046714715.1 Conyzicola sp.
CATCAGGTCGCCTTCGAGACCTCCGCTTGAGAGCCATGAGTGCGCGAACGTGTGGCGTAGTTGGTGCGGATGGATATCGCCGAGGCCAGCACGCCGGCCGCGATCGCGAATCCGATCGCCGCCGGCGTGGGCGGGGAGACGACGAACACCGCGACGCCCACGGGCACGAACAGCAGGGCCGACACGGTCGCGGCGGTCGCGGTTCCCTGCAGCCCGGGGATGCGCCTGCCGACCGTGCGGTTGAGCAGGATGTACGCGGCCCAGCACGCGGCGGCGAGCAGCCCGGCGGCGATGCCGAGGTAGTCGGTGGTCGGCTGCGGGCGCATGATCGCGGCGACCCCCAGCACGGCCGCGACCGAACACAGGATGGCGCCTCGAGATCGCGAGCCGACCAACGCGATCGCGAGCGGGCCGAGAAATTCGAGCGTGACGGCCAGCCCGAGGCCGATGCGGTCGATCGCCGTGTACAACCCGAGGTTCATGGCACCGAAGACCAGGGCGAGCAACAGCACCGGCCACCACTGGGCACGGGTGAACCGCCAGAACCGGGGGCGGGCGATGGGCAGCAGAACGGCAGCGGCGACGAACTGTCGCACCACCACGACGCCCATGGGCCCGATGACCGGGAAGGCGAACGAGCCGACGGCGGCGCCCACCTGGTTGGACAGCGCGCTGCCGAGCAGGGTGACGACCCCGGCGGCTGTGCGGCGGGGCTCGGCGGCACCGCGCGCACCCCCACGGCGTTCGGACATACTCGCAAGTGTGACCGTCTCCGCTGGCATCGAGAAATGCATGACAGGCGCGACTCATACACTGGGTGCATGAGTGTCGAACTACGCGAACTCCGGTGCCTCGTCGCCATAGTCGACGGGGGCAGCTTCACCGACGCCGGGCTGGAGTTGCGGATGTCGCAGGCCGCCGTTTCGCGAAATCTGGCGTCCCTCGAGCGCACGTTGGGCATCCGGCTGCTGAATCGCACGACGCGGCGCCTCGAACTCACCGCCGCGGGCGAACGGGCGCTGCGACAGGCGCGGCGCGTGCTGGCCGGCGTCGACGAGCTCGAGCGCGAGGCCAGAGGCGAGAACGAGCGCGTGCGCATCGGCTACGCGTGGTCGGCGCTGGGGAGGCACACCGTGCCGTTCCAGCGACGGTGGGCGGCGGCGCACCCGGGCATCGAGCTCGAGCTCGTGCGGTCGAACACCGCGACCGCGGGCCTCGCCGACGGCACGGCGCAGCTGGCGATCCTGCGCAGGCCGCCGCCGACCGACGACTACGACCTCGTTCTGATCGGACTGGAGAAACGCGTCTGCGCCATGGCCGCCGACGACCGGTGGGCGAAACGGCGCTCGGTGACGCTCGCCGAGATCGCGCAGCGCCAAGTGGCGATCGACGCGGCAACCGGCACGACGTCGCTGCAACTGTGGCCCGAGTCCGCTCCCCCGCGCGGGATCGTGAACACGCACGACGTGGAGGATTGGCTGACGATGATCTCCTCCGGCCGCGCCGTCGGGGTGTCCGCGGAGTCGACGGCCGACCAGTACCGGCGCCCCGGCATCGTCTACCGACCGGTGCGCGACGGGTCGCCGATACCGGTCTACGTCGCCTGGAACCGGGCTGACGCCCCGCGCGACCGCGACGCGGTGGTCGGGTTGCTCGTCGACCTGTACCGCTGACCCCCGATCGCGGACCTTCCCGCCGACAGGCCCGACGGTTAGCATGAGTGAGGGGGTTTCATCAGCGTGCGAGCGCACCGCCTCGGCGTAGACACGAACCGGACTGCCGCGCCCAGCCATACTGGAGCTCCCGTGACCACGCCCACCCTGCGCCACGCCCTGACCTCGGGCGGTGCAGCCCTGCTGCTCGTCGCCGTCGGGCTGGTAGCCATGCCCACTTCCGCGACCGCCGCGACCGCCGCCACCGAGCCGCCCGTCACCATGGGCGACTACGCCGCTTCCGACTTCGCCGAAGCCGCCTCCGCGCTGCCCGACGAGCTCGTGACCGCGCTCTCCCGCGACCTGGGGGTGAGCGCCGCGACATACCTCGCCGAGGCAGCCGCCGCGACCGATGCCGTCGAGGTCGTCGACGCCCTCGCTGACGCCGGAGTCGACGTCGCGGGTTCGTCGATCGACGGCACGACGCTCACGGTCAACGTCAGCGACCCGGCGGACGCCGCACTGGTCGAGAAGGCCGGCGCCGTCGCCGAGACGGATGCACCGGCACCCGTCGACCTCGCCGGTGTCGAGTTCTACAGCGTCGCCGACATCTTCGGCGGAGAAGCCATCACGTGGCAGACCGGCAACACCGTCGGGCGCTGCTCGGTCGGATTCGCCGGGTTCGCCACGGGTTCCGGCCAGCCGCAGCTCGCGACCGCAGGCCACTGCCTCGCCGGCATGGCGGGCATGACCGGCCAGGTGAACGCGATCACCCAGTCGGCGCCGGGCGCTCCGGCCACGGCCTCCTCCCCCATCGGCCTCCCCGTCGCCGGTTCGCAGGCGTTCGGCAACGGCTTCGACAGCGGACTCGTGGCCGCGACGGCCGCCGGCTTCGTCGCCTACCCCGCCGTCGCCACGTGGGGCGGCGGTGCCGGAGCACCGCGCTCGTCGGCCGCGCTCCCCGTGCAATCCACCTCCGCCGCGATCGTCGGCGCGACCCTGTGCAAGTCGGGCAGCACCACCGGCTGGACCTGCGGCACCGTTCGCGCGATCGACTCGGTTCAGCGCGTCAACGACAACGGCGGCAGCTACGACGTCAACTCGATCATCGCCACCACGTGCGTGCTGTCGGGTGACAGCGGCGGATCGGCGCTGATCGGCCAGACGGCCGTCGGCGTCACGTCGGCGAGCAGCAGCGCGACGGCGTGCGGAGGCGCCAACTACGCGTCGACCTTCTTCCCGATGGTCTCCCCCACCGGCAAGAGCGTCACCGCGGCCTACGGCGGCGGGTGGGAGCCGGCGGTGTCGGTCTCCACGCCCGTCGTCACCGGCGCCTCCGGGGGAACGCCGTCCGCCCCCGGCACGATCACCGGAACCCTCGCGGCAGCCAGCGCCGCGAGTACCGTCGGCGTCTACCTGGACGGCGCGTCGACGCCCGCGGCGACCGCCTCCGCGGCATCCGGCGCGTGGTCGCTCGCCCTGCCGGCCATGGCGGCCGGCGCGCACAGCTACAGCGTCAAGGCCCGCTGGGGAACATGGTCGGTGTCGGCTCCCGCCGACGGCGGCGTGACGGTCGCCGCGGCGCCCGGACCCACCAACGGCAGCGCGGCCCTCGTGATGGCCCTCTACCGCGACGTTCTCTTCCGCTCGGCTGCTCCCGACGAGGTCCGCGGCTGGAGCGCGATCGTCGCGAGCGGCCAGTCGATCACCGGCGGCTTCCTGTTGAGCGACGAGTACCGGCTGAACAAGGCCACGAGCGCCTACCGCACGATCCTCGGCCGCGAACCGGAGGCCGGCGCCATCTACGGCTGGCTCGGTCTCATGCGCAACGGTTCGATCATGACCGAAGACCTCGACAAGCAGTTCTACGGCTCCACCGAGTACTTCAACAACAGCGGAGCGACCAACGCCGGCTTCGTCAGCGCCCTCTACAAGCGCCTGATCGGACGCCCCGCCGCGGCCGACGAGGTCTCGGGCTGGTCGGCGTACGCGGCCCAGAACGGCCGCCTCGCCGTGGTCAACGCCATCTGGGGCGCGATCGAAACCGCCCGCTCGCGGGTCTCGGCGATCTACTTCGAGTACCTCGGCCGCTACGCCGAGGAGTCGGAGACGTACGGCTGGGCGGTGTACGGCCAGAACTACGGCGACGCGCAGTTGCGCTCTGCCATCACCGGGAGCCAGGAGTACTACGAGCGCTCGATGGCACGCTTCCCCGGCGCGCAGCCCTAGGCCGCCTCGATCCCCTTACCCGGTTAGGCGCCCCAGCGCCCGAGCGCGACGATCGCCTCGCGCAGAGCGAGCCCGCGATCGGTCAGCGCATAGGCTCGCGTGTTGTGCCGGAGGGGCAGACGGTGAAGGACGCCCGCCGTCTCGAGTTCGCGTAGGCGGGTTGCGAGGATGTTCGTCGGCACCCCGAGGTCGCGCTGCAGATCGCCGTAGCGCTGGGGACCGTCGAGCAGCCGCTCGACGATGAGCAGGGCCCACCGTGGTCCGACGATGTCGAGGGCCGCGGCGAGGTCGCTCACGCGGTCGGATCGGCGTCCGGCTTCATCCAGAAGGGCGAGTAGTGGTACCCGTCGGGGTCGTCGAACTGGCGCTGGTACATAAAGGGGTAGTCGTCGATGTCGCCGATACGCCCTCCGGCAGCGCCGGCGCGCTCGACGAGCTCGTCGACCGCCTCGCGGCTGGGGAGGTCGAACGACACCGTCACCTTCGAGGGGGTGTCGGGCCCGCCGATCAACTCCTCGGTGGCGCCGACGCTCGCGTACATCTCGCGGCTGCCGAGCATGACGTACTGCTCGGGCGCGATCGCGAAGCACGACACGTTGTGATCCGACATCTCAGCGTTGAGGGTGAAGCCGAGAGCGGTGTAGAAGGCGGTCGCGCGCTCGACGCTGTCGACCGGGCAGGTGATGAAGAGGCTCATGCGTAAACACTTGCAAAATACAAGTGCGCCGTCAAGACCCCGATGAGAGGAACATGAGCCGGATCATCCGCGCAAAGGAGAAGGGCCCGTCACCTGAGGTGACGGGCCCTTCTTCGTGACCTGCGACTACTTGTGGTCGTGGCCGTAGTGCTCGTGGTTCGCCTTGCGACCGTGGTTGTCGCGGTCGGATGCGCCCGAGTTCGCGTTGGCCTGGCCGAGCATGGCGGCGGCGTCGGACGTGTCGAAGCCGTCGTCGTCGGTCGACTCCTCGGTCGACTCGAAGCCGGCTGCGAACTCGGAGACGTCGACCTTGTTGCCCTTGGTGTCGACGACGTTCGCCTTGCCGAGAACGACCGCTAGGGCCTTCGAGCGGGCGACCTCGCCGATCATGCCGGGGATCTGGCCGTTCTTGTCGAGAACCTGGATGAACTCGCCGGGCTCCATGCCGTACTGCGCAGCGCCCTGGATCAGGTACTGGGTGAGCTCGTCCTGGCTGACCTTGATCTCTTCCTTCTCCGCGATGGAGTCGAGCAGGATCTGGGTGCGGAACGTCTTCTCGCTCGACTCGGCGACCTCGGCGCGGTGCACCTCGTCTTCGAGACGGTTCTCGTTCTCGAGGTGACGGTGCACCTCGTCTTCGACGAGCTGGGCCGGAACGGGGATCTCGACGTTCTTGAGCAGCTCGTCGACGATCTGGTCGCGTGCCTCGGCGCCCTGGCCGAAGACCTTGGACTTCGCGACCTGCTCCTTGATGTCGGCCTTGAGCTCCTTGATGGTGTCGAACTGGCTCGCCACCTGGGCGAAGTCGTCGTCGGCCTCGGGAAGCTCGCGCTCCTTGACGGCGAGCAGGGACACGACGATCTGGGCCTTCTCGCCCGCGTTGTCGCCACCGAGCAGCTCGGACTCGAACGTGGTGGTCTCGCCCGCGCTCAGCGAGTCGAGCGCCTCGTCGATGCCCTCGATGAGGTCGCCCGATCCGACCTCGTAGGAGATCGCGTTCGCGGTGTCTACCTCGTTGCCGCCGATGGTGGCGACGAGGTCGATCTGGGCGAAGTCGCCCTTCTTGGCGGGGCGGTCGACGGTGACGAGCGTGCCGAAGCGGCTGCGCAGGGTGTCGAGCTCGTCTTTGACGTCGTCGGCGGAGACCTTGGCCTCTTCGACGGTGAGCGTGATTCCCTCGTACTCGGGAAGGTCGAACTCGGGGCGCACGTCGACCTCGATGGCGAGCTCGAGGTCGCCGGAGAAGTCCTTCTCGCTGGGGAGCGAGGTCACGTCGGCCTCGGGGCGGCCGAGTGTGCGGATCTTCTCTTCGCTGATGGCCTGCTTGTAGAACTTGTCGAGTCCGTCGTTGACCGCGTGGTTCAGAACCTCGCCGCGGCCGACGCGCTGGTCGATCAGCGCGGGCGGAACCTTGCCCTTGCGGAAGCCGGGGATGTTCACCTGCGTAGCGATGTGCTCGTACGCGTGATCGATGCTGGGGCGCAGCTCTTCGGGCGTAATGGCGATGCTGAGCTTCACGCGGGTGGGGCTGAGCTTTTCGACCGTGGTCTTCACGATGGGTATCTCCTGATGTTCGTTGCTTGACAGTCTTGTTATGTACGTACTGACTGTGTCGGGGCGACAGGATTCGAACCTGCGGCCTCTCGGTCCCAAACCGAGCGCTCTACCAAGCTGAGCTACGCCCCGGGATAAATCCGTGTCTGTTGCTGCCGCATCCGGGTGCGCGTCAAGCGCAACCCAATTTGGCCTCGGCAAGTCTAGCGTGGTTCGGCTTCGAGCAGTTCTGTCGCGGTCATCCCTTCGGGGCGGCCGCCTCCGCGAGCACGGCCGGCAGCTCGCCGAGCATGTCGCTGGCGAGGAAACCGAGCGGTGCTATGCGGGCCGCGAGCCGGTCACCGACGGCCACGTGCGCGAACGACGCCCACGCCGCTGCCTGCTCGGGCGACGCTCCCCGCGCGCAGAGCCCGGCGATCGCTCCGGCGAGCACGTCGCCGCTTCCCGACGTGCCGAGTCCGGGTCCGCCGCCGTCCACGACCCAGACCTCGCCCGACGGCGCGGTCACAATGCCGTAGCAGGCAACGACGGCCCGATAGCGCCGGGCGATCTCGACGAGATCGGCCTCGAGGTCGTCCACGTCGCGCTCGAGCAGCAGGGCGGCCTCCACCTTGTTCGGGGTGAGAACGAGCCGGCCGCCCAGGTCGTCTGCGACCTCGGGCACCGATGGCACCACGCCCAGGCCGAAGGCGTCGAGCACCACGACGGTGTCGTCGCCGATGTGGCGCGACAGTTCGCGCACCATGACCTCGGCCTCGCCGGCATCGTCGAGTCCCGGACCGAGCAGCACCGCGTCGGCACGGTCGAGATCGTCGGATGCGGCCGCGAGTGAGACCCCGCTCACGCTGCCCCCGGGGGTCTCGTCGAGGGGCACGACCCCGCACTCGGGAACGGCGACGGCGACGTGCGCCGCGACCGACCTGCCTACGGCCAGCGTCAGTCGACCCGCGCCCACCCGCAGCGCGGCCGTGCCGGCGAGCATGGCGGCACCGGGCGACTTCAACGCCCCGCCGACCACGACGACCTGACCTCGGCTGTACTTGGAGTCGTCCGGCTCGGGCAGCGCCCACTCGCGCAGCGTCTCGACACCCACCTCAACGCGGCTGGACAACGTCGTCTCCCCCGTGCAGCGTGACCGGCGCACCCGCGGCGACGAGGTGGTCGGCGATCGAGAAGGCCTCCAGCGTCCACGCGCCGGTGTCACCGTCGCGCACGAGCCGCGTGACCGAGGCGTTCGCCACGGTGTGCGTCTGGGCGAACTCGAGCAGTTCGCTCTCGCTCAGCCCGAGGCAGACGTAGATGAAGGTCATAACGACCGCGTCGTGTCCCGCGATGAGCACGCGCGGCGGCGTCTCGGGACGCTCCAGGTCGACGAGCAGCGAGCGGATGCGCAGGGCGACATCGGCCCACGACTCCCCTCCCGGCGGCCGGTAGTAGAACTTGCCCAGCCAGCGTTTGCGCAGCGCCTCTTCGGGGAACCGCGTCTCCACGCCGTGCGTGGTGAGCAGGTCGAGCACCCCCAGCTCCCTGTCACGCAGGCGCTCGTCGACCCGCACCCCGACGTCGGACCCGGCGGCCGTGAGGGCGATGGTGACGGTCTGGCGCGCACGGAGGTATGACGAACTCCACGCGGCATCCGGCATCTCGTTTTCGGCAAGCCTCGCGAGCCAGCCCCCGAGCGCCTCGGCCTGCTCCTCGCCCGTCGGCGAGAGCGGCACGTCTGCGTCGCGTTGGTCGACGCTCACGAGCTCGAGACCCGCGCTCTCCGCCGCTGTCGCGGCGCGGTTTGCGATGCTTTCGCCGTGACGGATGAGCCAGAGTTCGCGAGCAGCCATGCGTCCGAGGCTAGTGAGGCCCCGACGTAGCGTCGCGGGCTTGCGTGCACCACCCGACGCGTCTAGGCCCGACGACGCGCGCTGTCGAAAATCGCGCCGCACTTCGGGTACAGTGATCTTCGGTAGTTACGGCTACCGATCACGAGATTCCGGCGCGAGACCGTCGGATTTCGGGGCTGTAGCTTAGTGGTAAAGCCTCTGTCTTCCAAACAGATGATGCGAGTTCGATTCTCGTCAGCCCCTCCAGATATCCACCGCTAGTGAGCATCGAGCGGTTCGTCCCCCACGTCCATGCCCAGCGGCGTGGCCGCCGACAACATCAGCTGGTCGAGCCACGCGCGGTTGATCGCGCCGATGACGGAACCGGAGAACGTGAAGTGCATCGGCACTCCGTTGTCTATCCAGATCGAGTGACGACCGCTGCCCAGAGCCGGGCTGACGCGCCAATTGAGGAAGAAGTGTTCGGCGCGACGGAGCTTCGCGCTGAAGACGATTTCGAGGTGCGCCGCGGTGCGGTCCTCGAACGGGATCTCTTCGCGGCCGTATTTCAGATAGCCCAACGCGGCTCGTCCTCACCTTGGACGAATCGCTGCGGATAGTCCGCGGAAGTCGAGGCGATGAAGCACGTCGCGCTTACCCTAGCGCTTGCTGAGCCGCCCTCAGGGCCGGGCGCCCAGCGATAGGTCAGCGGCCAGAGGTTATGCTTCAGGAATCGGAAGCGTAACACGACAGGTGTTTCGCTTCGGGCAATCGAAATTGGACCGGACGCAGATGTCGAAACCGTCACTCGCACCGAACGCAGCTCTGGCCGACGGTCGCGTCGAAATGTTCATGCAACCGATCGTCGACCTCGTCACCGGTCGTCCGAGCGTCTTCGAGGCCCTCGCCCGCCTCAGACGCCCCGACGGATCGCTCGCCACCGCGGCCGAGTTCGTTCCATCGCTCGACTCCGACGATCTCGACGCGCTCTTCAGGATCGCGCTCGACCGGTCGCTCGCGAGCCTCGCGCACTGGATCGGCCTCGGCATCCGGGTCGATATCTCGGTCAACCTCGATCCGTCCACTCTGGGCAACCCGCTCTGCAGCGCGTGGGTCGAGGAGGCCCTGCACCGCCACGACATCGACGCAGAACGACTCGTGCTCGAACTGCTCGAGACCCGGGCGATCGACGAGGCGGAACAGAACTCGACCATCGACGCACTTCACGCGCTCGGCGTGCGGATGGCCATCGACGATCTCGGGTCGGGCTACAGCACCGTCAGCCGCCTGCGGCATTTCGACTTCGACCTGATCAAGATCGACGCCAGCGTTCACGACGGGTTCACCACGGCCCCCGCGTCCACCCTGTGTTCGCTCTCCACGCTCATCGCCCTCGGCGTGAACGTGCACCGCCCCTCCGTCGTCGAGGGGCTCGAGAGCCTGGACATGCTCGCCGTCGCAGCGGTACTCGGCGCACCCCTCGGCCAGGGCTACGCCATCGCGCGCCCGATGCCCGCCGCCGCCGTGCCGGCGTGGACGGCACAGTCCGCGCCCCTCGTCGACCAGCACCACCTGACGACGTTCTCCGCCGTGCTGGCCTACCACTGGGTGCACGGGCGCGGCAGCGCGCACCCCGGAAACACGAGCGCGTGCCCGATCACCGCCTTCCTGGCCGAACACAACGAGGGAAGCCCCGTCGACAGCTGGCACGTCTCCCAACACGGAGATTCGGTGAAGGACACGGCGGGGTTCGGCCGGAAACTGTCGGAATGGCTCGCCGCGCATGTCGCACCCGGCGCGGGCGGCCCCGCTATCGCCTAGAGCGCCGAGCGACCGCGTCAGCGCACGAGCAGCGGCGCGCTCGTGCCGCCGACGTCGATGTGCAGGTGGTTGCAGCCGTCGGCGATGTCGGTCCAGCGCGACAGCGCGAGCCTGATGCCGATCTCTGCACGGCACTGGGACTGCCCGACCCGACTGCCCTCCGGCATGCTCGGGTCGAGCAGGCCGATGAGCCGCAGCGACTGCGCGTCGGCTCCGGTGAGTGCGACGCCGTTGAGGCTGAAGAAGTCGACGGCGCGGCCTCCTCCATTGCGGTAGTGCCACGACTCCGCTCCCGCGCCCAGCAGCTCGGCCGTGCAGTTGCGGTTGATGCTGCTCACCCCTACCTCGTCGAAGTAGCGCACCGCGATCACCATGATCTGCAGGATGCGGGTGTCGACGGCGCAGCCCGGCACGCGGTCGCCGTTCGCGATCCAGCGGATCTGTCTGAGGTGGTCGGGCACGAGTCCGCGCAGGCTCCCGTCGTCGGCGTGCACGACGAGCTCCTGGGCGAGCAGCCGCGCGCTGACCGAGATCGGGCAGTCGCTGCCGCCCGCCGCGGCGGTCAGCGCCTCGACGATGCGCACGGCGGGTTCGAAGAAGCGGGTGTAGTGGTCGGGGTCGGCGTTGCGCTGCACGGCGTGCGCCGCCGCCGTCGGAGGCAGCGCCTCCCACCCCGCTACCCCGCCGAGACGTTCGTAGAAGAGCAGCGCCGACCGATAGGGATCGAGGCGGATGGCACGGCTCCCCCACCACGACTGCTGCTGGAACAGCCCGATCGACGAGGTCAGGCTGCCGTCGGGGTTCGTGACGCCGAGGATGTCGTCACCGTAGGTGAGATTGCGCAGCGAGGATTCTCCGATCGCGGTCATCACGCCGATGAACTGCGCGCGCTGGGGCAGGCCCGCCGCGGTGGCCGCGTTCATCACCTGCGCCGCGTTGACCAGCTGTTCGCCCTCGAAATCGTCCACCCGCACGTCGCTCGCCGCCACGATCGCCGGGTCGACGATTCCCGTGCCGCATCCGCCGCCCCCCGACCTCGTCGTGACTCCCCCGCCCGACGACAGCACCAGCATGCCGCCGACGACCGCCACGACGCCGAGCACCGCGACACCCGCCGCAATCACTCCGCGCCTGGCCACGGTCGTCGCCTAGTCGCCCTCGGCCGACGCGAGGGCCTCGTCGGTGTTGCTGACCTCGGCCTCCCACGACGAGAGGATGTGCTGCACGTGGGTCTCGGGGTGCGAGCCGTATTTGAAGATGTAGTGCCCGTCGTGCAGCCGTTCGATCGTCTCGGCGGTCTCGGGGGCGAGACCGAAGGTGCGTTGGCACCAGGCGGCGTCTTCCGGCCGGGACTGCCGGTAGATGCACACGGTCTGCGCCTCCTGGATGACGGCCATACCGGCGGAGTCCTTGGGGATGTCGGTGCCCTTGTGCATCACGAAGACGTTGGAGATGCCCAGCCCGCGCGACAGCTTCTGGTTCGCCTTGATGAGCTGCGCCGACGGCCCGCCGACCATGTGCCAGCCTTCCTCGTAGACCACCGTGGTGGCGTACCCGCGTTCGTCGCGCAGCCGGCCGAGCATCCACATGTTGCCGATGGCCATCACGACGGGCACGGCCGGGCCGTCGTCGCGCAGCTGGGAGATGTCGAACGAGGTGAGTTTGCCGCGCAGGTCGACGGTGCCGGAGGTCTCGCCGTCGAGCAGCCCGCCGTATTCGTCGAGCAGGCCGTTCAGCGTCCAGCGCACCGACAGGCCGGCGCGGTGCAGCTCGTCGCGGGCGCCGCTCGAGAGCGCGACGTAGTCGCGGTCGTCGGCGATGCGGCCGAGGTTCGGCAGCACGTCGGTGAGCACCGGGGCCCGACGCGTCGCCCCCTCGACCGTGCGGCGCAGGGCCGCCCGCAGCGCCTCCTCCTCCCACTCGTTCAGCGCGTGGTCGCCGCGGGCGAGCCGGGTGACGATGTTGAGCAGGCGCCCCTGGCCCTTGATGCCGGTGCCGCGCAGGATCACGGGGTCGAGCAGGTTGAGCTTGGTGCCCGAGCTGTCGGCGGTGAAGCGGATCGGCTCGACCCCGTAGTGGCGCGCGACGCCCGAGTACTCCCCCTCGCCGCCCTGGTCCTTTTTGTCGAAGACGACGCACCGGCGGTTTCTGAGCAGCAGCGGGCGCAGCACCTGGTTCGCCTTGGTGTGGGTGCTCTTGCCCGCACCGACGTCGCCCATGATGATCACGTTGGGGCTCGAGACCTCGCGTGGAATGGAGTTGTAGGCCGTGACCGGATCGTGCGCGATCGGTGTGCGAGACAGGATGTCGCGACCCGACACCACCCCGCGGGTGCCGGTCGGCGGGCCGATGATGGCCGTATTGAGCACCTCCGCCTGCCGGGTGGTCGTGGGCGCGCCGGTCAGGGCCGGGGCGTAGAAGTGCCCGCGGGCCGCCCGGGCGTTGGTGCGCAGGCGCGTTCCTCTGTCGGGCCACGGCCGGATCTCGACGTCGTCGGCCTGCTCCTCGGTCACGTGCGGTTTCGGCGGAGCAATGCCGCGCAGCCCGGGCAGCGACCAGAGCCGGGAGTTTCCCGTCACGAGATGGCCCCCTTCTCGGTCTTCCCGGCCAGCCGCGAGTACACGCGGCTCGAGAACGCCTTGCGGCTGGGGCCGATGCCCCGCCCGATCGGCCAGGTGGTGCCCGACGCCGCGGCCTGATACGAGTCGAGCCAGTCGAGCCGCTCGATGCCGAGCGAGGTGGAGCAGGTGTCTTCGAGCTGCCGCGACGCCCGTGCCAGTTCGTCGCGCCCGCGCACCGAGATCGTGACGAACCCCACCCAGGCCGCACCGTGGTGGTGCGACCCCGACACGAGGTCACTGCGTCGCCGGTTCGCCGCCGACATGGCCGCCTCCGTGTCGTCGGCGCTGATCTTGCCCGCTTCGCGGCGGGCGAGCGTCTCGGCGGCGTCGCGCACGACGTCTTGGCGCGCTGCGATCTTCGCCTCGGCGGCCGGGATCAGGTGGATGTGGAACGACACCGACCTGATGAACGAGAGGTCTTCGCCGATCAGCAGGTCGAGTACCCACAGTTGCGTGCGCGGCGCGGTGACCAGCGCGTCCGCGGTGATCGCCGCCGTGCGGTGCCACCATTCGACCGCGTCGCCGTCGACGTGGTCGGCGCGGGCCGGGTCGGCGCCCGTGACCACGTGCGCCGAGAACTCGTCGTGGGAGCGCACGCCGAGCGAGGCCGGGTCGACGTCCGCGACCTCGTCGATGGGGCGGGACGGGTTCTGCTGATGCAGGATCACCGCGGCCGTCTGCCGGGCGGTGAGCGCTTCGACGTGGCCGAGTCGCGCCTCGGTCAGCCCGCGCACGGTGGCGTCGATCTCGTTCTTCATCAGGGTGCGCCAGCCGTCGCGTCCCTCGCCGAACTTCGACGCGGCGTCGGTGAAGGCCGTGGTGATGGGCCAGCTCACCGTCACGAAGTGCCGCTGCACCATGGCGTCTTCGCCGGTGAGGCGCAGCACCTCCTCGTACGAGGCGATGGCGTCGGCCGGGGCGTCCTCGTCGAGGCTGTTCAACACCCAGAACTGCTGCAACGCGCTGTCGGCGGGGAGCACCCGCGTGACCGTCTGCACGTTGCCGACGAGCGAGGAGTGCGGGGCGCGGCCGGCCAGGAAGTGCCCCCAGCCCTCCGCCGCGCGGGTCATCACGGCGGTCGACTCGATGCCGCGCAACTGGCCGGTGACCGAGAACGCGACCGAGAGGTAGTCGTCCTCGCCCGCCGGAGCGTGCCAGGCGATTCCCGGTAGCCCACGCCCGTGCTGCAGCCACCCCATGCCGTCGGCGCCATCGGGGTGCGCTCGCAGGGCGGTGAGCCGCCTGCGCGCCTCGACGATCGCTTTCTTCCGACCGCGCTTCCGCGTGGCGCGGGCCGTCTTCAGGTCGAGGCGCGCCTGCTCCCAGGCCTCGTCGCTGTACGGTTCGAACTCCAGCGTGCCCGCGCGGCTGCGGGTGCGCCAGCGCCGGGCCTTGCGGCGTCTCTCGACGACGGAGCCGCGGTGCGTCTTCGCTGTGACCAGCAGGGTGACGCCGCAGCCGAGGGCACCGGCCGCGAGGCCCGGCCACCCCACGAGCGGCGTGAGCACGATGCCCGCGGCGATGAACAGTGCGAGCATCGCCACCCGGGTGCGCGAGTGCGTTCCGCCGAAGAACGAGCGGTGTCCGGTCTCTCCGCCGAGGTAGCGCACGACGGCGCGGCTGGTATCCGTCATTCGTCCCGCCCCTTTCCGATCGTGCCGTCGACATCCGCCGTCGGCCGGGCCTCATCCGGGGCCGGGGCCGCCGCCGACATCGACGCCCGCTTCCCCCGCCCGCGCGACACGTGATCGGCCTCGCTGGCGGCTCCCCCGATGCGAGAGCGGGCGGCTGCGGCGTCGGAGAGCGACGCCACCGCCCTCGGCGGCTCGCCGATCACCGACGCGTCGTAGTCGCCGCGCGGGTCGAAGGCGAACGCGCCGGCGGCGAGGCGGTCGGGCGACGCCGTGCGCATGCCCGCGCGGTCCGTGGCATCCGAGATGTTGCCCGCCCCGATCACGCTGCCCATCATCGAGGGCCCCGTCGTTCCCCCGATGAGCACGGGGATCGTCGGGGCGAGCCTCAGCAGGAACAGCGGCGAGAGGGCCGCGATGAACAGCGCGATGACCGCGACGAGCAGCTCCACGAGCGACCGCAGGCCCCCATCGGCGCCGAACGCCTCGGTCGACGAATCCATCATGGTGAACGTGACGCCGAGCAGGAAGAACAGCAGGGGCTGGGCGGCCAGGATGCCCACCCACAGACCGACCAGCCGCAACCCGAACGAGCGTCTCGTGGGATCGATGATCCAGACGAGGCCGAGCGGTATCAGCACGCCCGTGAAATACAGGGCGACGAACTGCAGAACGAGCACGAGCAACACGAGGAAGAGGCCGAGCAGCATGCCGAGCATCAGCAGGACGGCGATGGGCATGCCGCCGGCGATCTCGGCGGGATCGGCGTCGGCGATCATGGTCTGGAAGTCGTCGGTGACGGTGCCGACGGTGTCCTGGATGCCCCAGCTCACGAAGACGTCGGACAGCGAGTGGCAGAACGTCACCAGCATCATTCCGGCGGCTGGTCCGAAGATGGCGCCGAGCAGGAACGTGCCGAAGTAGAGGCCGAGCGAATCGATGAGTTCGCGCCCCGACTGCCGGCCGCGCGCCGTGCGGATGAACTGGGGGAAGAGCAGCGCGATGGCCAGGAAGATCGCGGCGGCGAACGAGACGCGGTAGGCGCTGATGAACCACTCCGCGCTGAGGTCGGGCAGGGTCGCGTCGGTCAGCGCGGGCAGCACGTCCCCGCTCAGTCCAGCGGCGGCGTCCTGCAGCATCTCGAAGGTGTTGCCCCACGGGTCGGACATGTAGGAGACGCCGCCGGGCGGGCCGTTGACCACGTCGCCGAGGCCGCCGATGATGCTGCCGATGCCGTCGGAGTCGCCGCCCGTCTCGCCGCCCGTCTCGCCGCCACCGTCTCCACCGCCCGGGTCGACCGGGTCGACTTCATCGAAGTCGCCGTCGCCCTCGTCGAACTCGTCGTCCAGCTCGAACCGGGACATCAGCATCCCCCGCTGAACGGGGTGCCGACCGCGAAGAGGTCCTCGGTCGTGCGGGTGCCCTCCGAGCGCACGAACGCCCACTGGTCGTTCTCCCACGCGACGGTGACGGTGATCGAGCCCTTGAGCGTCGGGCTCAGCTCGCCGTCGGTCACGAGGGCGGTGCCGATCGACGTCGTCACGGCGTCATCGCTCGCGGACTCGACGACGTAGACGCCGGAGACCGTGGACAACCAGTACGGCTCGTCGCGGCCGACCAGACCGCCCGAGAGGTCGGGGTCGGTCGCGAAGAAGGCCACGAGGTCGCGGGTCGGGGCCTCGGCGGCGAGCGACGACTGCTGCACCTGCTCGACGCCCTCGGGGTACGGGTACTGGTTCAGCCAGCGTACGAAGGCGGCGGAAACCTCGACCGCTCCGCTCTCCGTCTGGTCGGCGGCGTCCTGGGCCGCCCGCACCATCGCGGCGTCCCTCGCCGCACCGCCCAGGCATCCGGTCGCCACGGCGGCGGTCGCTGCGGGAGACGGAGAGGATCCGGCGCCCCCGGGCGAACCGTCGTCACCCTGCTCGCCGGTCGACGGCGCATAGAGCCGCAGAACGATCACCGTCGCCGCCACGAGCACGACCACGACGAGCGCGGCGATGGCCACGGTGCGACGGGGTCTCGCGGTGCGTGGCTCGGCGCTCATGGTCGTCGCTAACCGAAGAGGGCGAGGATCGCGCCGACGATCACGCTGATCGCCGCGAGGAGGCCCAGCGACAGTGCCGACCAGGCGACGCGCAGCCGGGCGAGCCGGTACTCGTTCGGATTCTGGGAGTTGGAGGCGCTGGCCATGCGCGTGATGCCGAGCAGCAGCACGACGACGCCGACGACGATGCAGATGCCCCAGATGGCCGCGATCAGCTTCTGCCACAGCTCGGTGAACTCGACTCCGAACACGCCGAAGTCCGGCACGATCCCGTCGAGGGGATTGTCGATCGACTGCGAAATCCTGTGAAGCTGTTGAAGAAGCACTGCGCTCACCTTCCGGGGCAGAGTGTTGCGACCTCTTCTGGCAGGCTAAACCCGCCGAGGGGTAAATGTCACGAACTCACGGGTAGACGGCGACAGAACTCGGGCCGGTGAACTCGGAGCCCACCGTCGTGCCCATCGAATTCACCACGTTCACGATCGAACCGTTGCCCCCGAGCGAGACGGTCAGCACTCCGTGGAATCTGATGCCCGGTGCATCCGGGGCCTCGAAGCCACGCGCGGCGCGCACCGACGGGTTCACGTTGAAGAAGCAGTAGCTCCCCCCGCCCCACAGCTCGTGCCGCGCGACGTCGGCGGCGACCTTGTAGGCCGCGTAGCCCTCCTCGCCCTCGTTGCGCCAGGCGTCTTGATCGGGCGGGTCGTAGGGCATCTCGTTCTGGAAGAACACGGTGCGGCCGTTCTCGCCGTTCCAGACGAGCTGGTGCCGCTGGTAGTGCTCGACGAACAGTCCCGTCGCCACGACGTTCGCGCCGTTGACGATCACCCCGGTGTCGGCCGTGTTCGTGTTCCAGCCGACGCCCTCGCCGTGGTCGGCGCGCCAGGCCCAGATGTGGTCGACGATCACGTCGGCGCTGTCGATCACGAGGCTCGTGGCCGCCCGCCCCGGCCCCGCCCCGCCGATGCGGAAGAACACGTCCTGGATCGTGGTCGGGTTCGAGTCGTGCCGGGCGTCGGCCCCCTCTCCCCCGACCCGCAGCAGCACGTCGCTGTTCTCGGCGCCCGCGTCGATGAGGAACCCCGCGAGCCGCACCCCGTCGACGTCGTCGACGGTCATCCCGTCGACGCCTCCCTCGGGGATGAGGGTCGGCAGGCCGATGCCGAGAACGACGGTGTCTGCGCGTTCGATGGCGATGGTCTCGTCGAGCCGGTAGACGCCGGGGGTGAGCAGCAGGTTGAGGCCGCGGGCAAGGGCCGCGTTGATCTCGGCCGCCGTGTCGGAGGGCCGTGCCACGAAGAAGCTGTCGATGCCGAGCGAGTCGCCCGGCGTCTCGCCGCCCGTCCAACTGGCGCCGGATGCGTCGCGGCGCAGTGCGGGCAGGAACACCCGGTACCCGCCGTCGCCGTCGACGTAGAGGAACGGTTTTTCCCGCGACGCCGGCGTGCTCTCGAGCACCGTGAAGGGCGGGTCGGGGAACGACTGCTGCGGCGCGCCCGCGACCCCCGAGAAGACCATGTTCCACGACGCGCCCTCCCAGCTGCCGAACTCGCTGTCGCGGGAGAACCATTGCTGCTGGGAGCCGGATGCCACGAGCCCGTCGATTTTCGAATCGGCGATGTAGCCCCCGCTCGCCCACCCAGACCCGCTCGGGTACAGGTCGAGTGCGCCGCGCACGTGCACCCGGCGCATCGGCGCCGCCTGCGCGACCGCCCACCGGTTGACGCCCTCGGAGGGCGCTATGGCGAGGTTCTCGACCGAACGCCAGAAGTTCTGGGTGGCATTGCCGTCGAACCAGCCCGCGTCGACGCGCACCTGCCCGGTGACGGTCACGTCGTCGGGCGAGAGACCGAGGCCGAGCACCGACGTGTAGAACCCCACGTCGATCGTCGCGTCGTAGCTGCCCGGCTTCAGCAGTATGGCGTCGCGCCGTTCGCCGAACTGGTTGGTCTCCTGCGCATCGAAGACGGAGTCGACCGCCGACTGGATCTGGTCGCTCGTCATCGACGGATCGAGGATCGTCACGTTGGGTCCGAAGTCGGGTTCGGCGGTGGGCTGCCGCGCGTCGGGCCGGTCGCGCGCGCCTCCCACGCCGACGGCCAACGCGACTCCGGCGACCACGAACCCGACGGCGAGCGCGGCCAACAGAATCCGGAACGCCCGTTCGCTGGTCATCGGCACCTCGATTCTCGCGCTGTCGGCCCCCCATTGGTGAGGCCGATTCTGCCACGCCGGGCGACGACGGCAAAGGGTATTAGCGAAAGAGATTCGCTTGATTTGTTGACAGGGCGCCGACAGGGAGAGTACGACGAGGGGTATCCAAACCGTGCCGATCTTCGGCCCAGGTGGGGTGGGTGTGTTTCGGTCACGGGTCCGTCCTCAATGTGGAGGGCTCATGAAAACTCCAAATCAGTACACTCGATCGCGATCTCGGGGAGTTCGCATCATCGTCGGGGCGGCAGTAGCCGCCCTCGTCATCACCGCTCTGCCGACCACCGCCGCTGTGGCGGTCGACGGCCCGTGGATGAATACCGCACTTTCGCCCGACCAACGTGCGGTGCTGCTCCTACAGGAAATGACGCTCGAGGAGAAGGTCGACCTCATGACCGGCGACCAGGGTGAGGGCCCTGGCGGGTTCTACAACCTGCCGATCGAACGCCTCGGCATTCCCGAACTGAGCATGGCCGATGCAACCGGTGGAATCGGGTCGAGGGGCTGGCTGCTTCCCGACACCGCCGACACGGCGACGCAGATGCCGGTGAACCTCGCTCTCGCGGCGACCTGGGATCCCCAGCGCGCCCGCGACTATGCGGGGGTCGTGGGCGACGAAGCCCGTCAGACGGGGCACGAGCTGTTGCTCGGCCCCAACTCCGATCCCACCCGCAATCCGTTCTGGGGGCGGCAGGCCGAATCGGCCAGCGAAGATCCCGAACTGAATTCGGCGATGGTCGTGCCCTTCGTGCAGTCGGTGCAGGAGCGCGGCGTGATCGCCAATCTCAAGCACTATGCGGCCTACACCCAGGAGGTGAACCGGGGAATCGGCCAGAACGTGATCGTCGACGAGCGCGCACTGCGCGAGGTCCACGTCGCCGCCTACGAGGCAGCGATCCGCGACGCCGACCTCGGTTCGGTGATGTGCGCGTTCAACAAGGTGAACGGTGTCTACGCGTGTGAGAACCGACAGCTGTTGACCGAGTTCCTACGCGAGCAGATGGGCTTCACCGGGTTCGTGCTGACCGACTTCGGCGCATCCCACTCCACCGAGGGCTCGATCGAGGCAGGGCTCGACATCGAGACCGGCATCGACGTGTTCTACGGCCAGGCGCTGCTCACCGCGGTGCAGGAGGGCCGCGTGCCCGTCGCACTCGTAGACCAGTCGGTGCTGCGCATCCTGCGCACGATGTTCGCCTTCGGAATCTTCGACAACGACTACACGCCCACGTCGATCCCGGTCGCCGAACACGGAGCGGTCGCCCGCGAGGTCGAGGAAGACGCCATCACTCTGCTGAAGAACGAGGGCGGAGCGCTTCCGTTGAACGCCGACGAGCTCGACTCGATCGCGGTGATCGGGGCCGACGCCACGGTTCCCGGTGCGCTCGGCGGCTCGGCGTACGTGCTCCCCACGTACGAGGTCTCGCTCCTCGACGCGATGCGCGCCAGGGGCCGCGAGATCGGCGCCGACGTGCGCTACGAGCAGGGCAACGACCCGGTGAACAGCGCGACGATGATCGAGCCGGCCGACATGACGGCGATCCCGTCGTCGGTGCTGCGGCCGGAACGGGGAATAGGCGACGGGCTGACCGCCCGCTACTTCCCGAACGCCGACTGGAGCGGTCCGACCGGACTCACCCGCACGGAGGCGCAGGTGCTCTACGACACCGGATTCACGTCGTCGCCCGCGTTCGCCAACCTCATCGCGTTCCAGACGCCGCCGACACCCATCCTCGCGGGGCTCAGCCCGGCGGGCACGGGAAACCAGTCGGTGCGCTACACCGGCTCGCTCGTTGCTCCGACCACCGGCAGCTACACCCTCGGCGGAACCGGCTGGGGCGACGCCCGGATCTGGCTCGACGACCAACTGGTCGTGGAGATGGTCGGCGAAGGGGGCCGGCGCGACGTGCGGTCGGGGGCTCTCGAGCTGCAGGCGGGGCAGGAATACAGTCTCCGCGTGGAGTACTCGCAGAACCGACCGCTCGTACCGCTGCAGCCGGGCACCTTCCTGCTGGAGTGGTCGACTCCGGAAGACGCTGTCGCCCCGTCGGTGGCTCGTGCGGCGCAGGCCGCCGAGAACTCGGACGTGGCCGTGGTGTACGTGCGCACGTACGAGGGCGAAGAACGCGATCGGGTGTCGCTGAAGCTACCGCAGAACGCCGAGCAGCTGATCCGGGAGGTCACGGCGGCCAACCCGAACACGATCGTTGTGCTGGCAAGCGGCGGAGCGGTGACGATGCCGTGGCTCGAGCAGGCTCCGGCCGTGCTGCAGAGCTACTTCGGCGGCCAGGAGGAGGGCAACGCGCTCGCCACGATCCTGTTCGGCGACGAGGATCCGTCCGGACACCTGCCGGTGTCGTACCCGCGTAGCGAAGACGAGCTCCCGCCCGGCGTGCAGAACCCGTGGCTCGACGACCTCGACGTCGAATTCTCCGAGGGGGTGAACATCGGCTACCGCGGCTACCTCGCCGGAAATGTCGAGCCCCTGTTCGCCTTTGGGCACGGACTCTCCTACAGCGAGTTCCAGCTCGACCGGCTTCGCGTCGGCAACAACATCCGGGTCACGGGCGGCGACGACACCGTCGATGTTCGGGCGCGGCTGCGCAATACCGGCGACCGCGACGGCACCGAGGTGGTGCAGGTCTACCTCGGCCCGCTCCCCGGCAACGTGGAATCGCCGCCGCTGAAGCTGGCGGGGTTCGCGAAGGTCGACCTCGGCTCGGGCGACAGGCAGCAGGTGCGGATCACGCTCGACAGGCGCGACTTCTCGTACTGGGATGCCGAGGCCAACGAGTGGGTCGTGCCGACGGGCCAGGTGCCCGTCTACCTGGGCACGTCTGCCGAAGACGTCGAACTGGCGGGTTCGGTGCGGGTGCGCGACTAACAAGCAGTACAGCCGCCGCCCATCGCCCCGCGGGGCGGTGGGCGGCGGTGCGCGCCCGCACAGTCAGCGCGCGAGCAGAGCGTCCAGTGCCACGGCCATCGCGGCCGCCAGCCGGAAGTCGACCCGGTGGTCGGTGACGGTGACCGCGTAGCGGTCGCGCAACGAGAACTGGCGCTCGCTCGTCATGATCACCGCTCCGGTCTGCTTGTCGGTGAAGTCGAAGTGGAACGAGAAGGGCAGTTCGACGAAACGTCGCAGGATCGCCACCACCTGGTTGCGCTCCCGGCCGTAGGCGTCGACGCCCGCACCCGAGAGGTGAAAACTCGACCGCAGCATGCTCGCCGCGAAGTCTTTCTGGAAGGTGCCGAGGGGCACTCCCGCCCCGTCCGTCACGTCGTAGACGGCGGCGAGATCGAGCGCCTGGCGCGCCCGGAACGAGAACACCGGGCGGGTGCGCGCCTCGTCGGAGTAGAACGTCACCTGCTCTTTGAAGGCCATCCGCTTCTGCTGCGCGACCGCGATGACGGCGCCCTCCGTGCCATCCGCACTGGCGGCGCGGATTTCATAGCGGTTCACCATCATGGTGAGCTTCTGCCTGATGAAGAATCGGTCGAGGAACTGGGCGGCGGGGGCCTGCGGAGAGTCGGTCACCCGGCAGAGCCTATCGGCGTGGGGGCTCACAGGTGAGCGGCGGCGTGTGCTCGAACCGCGTGTAGAAGGCTCGATCGCGCCCCGGGTCGGTGCCGAGCAGGCACCAGTGGCCCGAGGCGGACTCGAAGCTCACGACCTCGGGGTCGGTGAGGCAGGTCGGCGCCGCCGACACGTCCGCGATGAACAGCACGAGGCACTCGCCCGTCGCGCCCCACTGCGAGGGACCCTCGACCTCCGCGAGGTAGGAGCCAGCTATCACGTACGCACTCCCCCTGGACGGGTGATGGTTATCGACCGGACGGCCGCAGACCGGGTCGAGTGACGCGGCTTGTTAACAAGTTAGAGGGTGGTTGCGCGCAAAACAATCTGTCTGCATGTTTTTTATTCAGGAATCGTCAGAAACGGTGGCATCGCCCCGGGAAACGCCCTCGCGCGTCTCGAGCAGATGATGGTAGCGCCGGCGGTACATGAACAGCAGGTACAGATTGAGCGGAATGACGATCACAAACCACGCGGATACGATCCAGGACGGTATTCGGTCGGGGTCGGCGAGGGCAACGGCCGCGAACGCGATGGTGATCGCCAGCAATACCGCCGAGTTCGTCGACGACCGGTGCGCGTCGTGGAGCGCTTCTTCCCGGTCCTCGGATTCGTCGGTCACCCGTCCATGGTCGCAGGCGCGCCCGCTCGACAATCTGACCCTTGCGCAATCGGCCGTCGAGGGGTTCTCCACAACCGACGATTGCTCCACATCGCGGCGATTGCCGCCTCCCGCCCGCGCCACAGCGGCTACCCTGAACCGATCACGAACCCGGGAGCAACGCACCATGGCCGACTCGCCCACCTCGTACTCTCGATACGCCGGTACCGCGCTCTTCCCGCGTAACGCCGCCGACCTCCGCAGCACGACGCACTGCCCCGCGTGCTTCACCCCGCTCAGCAGCGTGGTGTGCGACACCTGCGCACTCGACCTCACCCACGACGCTGCCGCGGAGCTCGCGCTCGTGTCGACGGATGTCGCGGGGTTGCTCGACGA
>NZ_JBKKAD010000036.1:0-9833 GCF_046714715.1 Conyzicola sp.
GCTGAACACCAAGATCAAGGTCTTCCCCAACACCCTCTTCGTTCGCGGACTCGGATTCTCCGAGCGCGAGTTCTTCGAGGTCTCCGACGCGGCGGCCATCGCGGAACCGCCCCGCGTGCAGTTCTAGTCACCCGAGGTCGTACCTAGATGTATCGCGCCATAGCCGCGAACAAGCGCAACACGGTGTTCATCATCGTGCTGTTCGTGATCCTCATCGCCGTTCTCGGCTACGTCGCCAGCCTGTTCATGGGCGGCGACCCGCTCGTGATCACGATCGGCACGGTGATCGGTGCCGGCGCCTACACGCTGATCCAGTACTTCGCGGCCTCCCGGCAGGCGCTCGCGATCAGCGGAGCGCACGAGATCCAGAAATCGGATGACCCGCGGCTCTACCGCATCGTCGAGAACCTGGCCATCACCAACGGTATGCCGATGCCGAAGGTGTACATCATCAACGAGGACGCGCCCAACGCCTTCGCCACCGGCCGCGACCCCAAGCACGCCGTCGTCGCCGCGACCACGGGCCTGCTCGCGATCATGGACGACGACGAGCTCGAGGGCGTGATGGCGCACGAGCTGGGGCACGTGCAGAACTACGACATCCGCGTCTCCACCATCGTGTTCGGCCTGGTCGTGGCGGTCGGTTTCATCGCCGACATCCTGCTGCGCTTCAGCTTCTTCTCCGGCGGCAACCGCAACAACAACAACGGCGGCAACCCGCTGGTGCTCGTGCTCGGCATCGTGGCGCTCATCGTCTCGCCGCTGGTCGCCGGGGTCGTTCAGGCGGCCGTGTCTCGCCAGCGCGAATACCTCGCGGACGCCACGGGAGCGATGACCACGCGTCATCCGGAGGCCCTCGCGAGCGCTCTCGGCAAGCTGGCCGCCTACGGCCGGCCCGTGCGGCGCCAGCACTCGTCGATGGCGCACATGTGGATCTCCGACCCGAACAAGCCCGGCCTGATCGACAAGCTGTTCAGCACCCACCCGCCGCTCGCCGAGCGCGTCGAGCGCCTGCACAAGATCGGCGGCGGCTTCTAAGCCTGCTCGCCCCGCGCCGCGACGAACGGCAGCACCCGGCTCCAGAGCAGCTCGGTCGCCTCGGCGTCGAACTCGTCGGGCAGAGTCGGGTCGGTGAACAGGTGCCCGGCTCCCGGATAGTCGAACAGTTCGAGGGTGCCTCCCGCTGCCGCGACATCCGCCAGCGCTTGCTCCTCGACGGGATCACGGAACGGGTCGTCCACCTTCTGGTGGCTCTGCGAGTCGACGCCGGCCGGCCACCTAGCATCGTCGCCGAACCACTCCACGGGGTTCAGGCCGGCGAACTGCAGCACGCCCGACACGCTGCGGCGGGTCGCGACGTAGACCGCGTCGGACGATCCCATCGAGAACCCCGCGACGACGAACCCGTCGGGCAGCCCGGCGACCGCGGCGAGGGCGCGCGTCGCACGGAAACCCTCGGGCTGCTCGCCCGCCCAGGCCATGGCCGGCTCGTACTCGTCGAACACCCGACCGTCGTACAGGTCGGGCACGATCACCTCGTGGCCGGCCGCGTGCAGCCGCGCGGCCGCGTCGAGTTCGCCCTGGCGCACGCCGAGCGCGGAATGGAAGATCACAACCGTCGTCATGGCTCCCCATGATGGCAGCGTCGGGGCCGCCCGTCCATGCCTCGCGTGATGCGATCCGATGCGACGCCGCAGCCGTGCGTGCCGCGGCCGCGCTGCAGATGAGCCGGTTCCGGCCGCATGAGCCATCCGCGGCCGCGTCATTTGGCCGGAACGGGCTCATACGCGCGCCGCGCTGCGGCTGGCGGCTCGGGCGCGGGTAGGGCTAGCTGTCGGGCTAGCTGTCGGGCTGCGGCTCGGGCGGCTCCACGAGCGTGGCGGCCCGCAGCGGCAGGCCCGCCGCACCCGCCAGATCGCGGGCGAGGTCGCCGCGGTCGACGATCTCGATCGCGTCGAGACCCTGCCAGGCGCGGGCGCTCTCGAGCAGGGGCACGATGCGCTGCTCGATGCCCGCGGGGGCGCCGGCCTCCCGCCACGCCGACTGCACCCGCAGCACGCGGTTCTGGCGGTCGCTCTTCAGGTCGATGCGGCCCACGATGCGGTCGTCGACCAGCACCGGCAGGCTGTAGTACCCGAACACCCGCTTGTGTGCCGGCGTGTAGATCTCGATGCGGTAGTGGAAGTCGAACATGCGCTCGGCCCGAGGCCGCGCCCACACGACGGGGTCGAACGGGGAGAGCAGCGCCGCGGCCTCGATGCGGCGCGGGATGCGGGCGTCGCGGTGCAGGTACGCCTGCTGTTTCCACCCCTCCACCGTCACCGGCACGAGTTCGCCCTCGTCGACGAGATCGTCGACCGCGGACCGCGCTGGCCCCTGCTTGATGCGGTAGTAGTCGGCGATGTCGGCGAGCGTGCCGATGCCGTGCGCCCGGGCGCCGTCGGCCATGAGCGCACGCACCGCGTCGGACTCGGCCACCGTGGTCGCCAGAATCTCGGCCGGCACGCGCTGCTCGGCGAGGGCGTAGCTGCGCTCGAACCGGGTGCGGCCGGCGGAGACGACCTCGCCCCAGCCGAAGAGGTACTCGAGCCCGTACTTCACGTCGCTCCACCCCCACCAGCTGCCGGTGCCGCGGTTGGCGTCGTGCTCGATCTGACTCGCCGGCAGCGGACCCTTCGCGGCGAGTTCGGCGCGCAGCCAGTCGAGCATCGCACCATTGCTGTGGGGCCAGCCCGTGACATCCGCGGTCTGTTTCGCGCGTCGCGCGTCCATGCGCCACTGGAACAGCGGCCGCTTCGCCATCGGAATGATCGCCGCCTCGTGCGCCCAGTACTCGGTGTAGCGGCTCTTGCGGCCGAACGTAAGCCGGTCGAGATCGGCCTTGTCGTAGTGCCCGAGGCGCGCGAACACGGGCAGGTAGTGGCTGCGCTCGTAGACGTTCACCGAGTCGAGCTGCAGCAGGCCGAGCCGGTCGACGAGGGAACCGAGCTGACGGATGCCCGTGGTCGCGTCAGTCGGACGCCGCCCGAAGCCCTGCGCGGCCAGGGCGATGCGTCGGGCCTGGCGTGCGGAGATCTGAGTCACGACACGACACTACCGACTGCCGCAGACACCGGGTCTATACCGACGCCGTTCGCCCATCGTTCACTCGCCCGTACCCGGCCGGTCCGCGCTGCTCCGTACCGTTCTGACAAGGTCGACCGGTTCCCTTCTGCCCGCTCACAGCGCGGGCGGCCGGCGCGGCCACCAGGAGGAATCCCTTGTTCAGAAAGCGCCACCTCGCCGGCATCGCAGTCTTCGCCGCCGCCGCGATCACCCTCAGCGCCTGCTCGACCCCGAGTGAGACTCCCGCCGCGTCCGACGTCGACGCGGCCACCGCCACCTCCGCCGAGGACTTCGGCGGCCTCGACGCGCTCGTCGAAGCGGCCAAGGCCGAGGGCGAGCTCAACGTCATCGCGCTCCCCGACAACTGGGCCAACTACGGCGAGATCAAGGCGGCCTTCGAGGAGAAGTACGACATCACCGTCAACTCGGCCGACCCCGACATCTCCAGCGCCGAAGAGATCACCGCGGCCGACAACCTCAAGGGCCAGGACACCGCCCCCGACGTCTTCGACCTCGGCACGGCCGTCGCGCTCGCGAGCACCGACTACTTCGCGCCCTACCAGGTCGAGAACTGGGCCGAGATCCCCGACGAGAACAAGGAGTCGACCGGCCTCTGGGTCAACGACTACACCGGCTCGATGTCGATCGGCTACAACTCGAACGAGGTTCCCGAGCCCGAGTCGCTCGACGACCTGCTCGGCGACGACTACAAGGGCGCCGTCGCGCTCAACGGTGACCCGACGCAGGCGGGCGCGGCCTTCGCCGCCGTCGGTCTCGCCACCGTTCAGCAGGGCGGAACGCTCGACGACTTCCAGGACGGCATCGACTACTTCGGCGAGCTGAAGAAGGCGGGCAACTTCATCCCCGTCAACGCCACCCCGGCCACCATCGCCTCGGGCGAGACCAAGGTCGTCTTCGACTGGAGCTACAACAACCTCGCCCAGACCTCGGTCGTCGACGGCTGGAAGGTGACCACCCTCCCGGGTGCCGCCTACACGAGCTTCTACAACCAGGCCATCAGCAAGGACGCCCCGCACCCCGCGGCCGCGCGTCTCTGGCAGGAGTTCATCTTCAGCGCCGACGCCCAGAACATGTTCATCGTCGGCGGCGCCTACCCGGTCACGCTCGAGGCCATGAACGAGGCCGGCACCACCGACGAGGACGCGATCTCCGCGATCGGCAACCTCGAGGGCGAGATCGTCACCCCGACGACCGAACAGTCCGAAGCGGCATCCGCACTGCTCGCAGAAAAGTGGGCTGCGGCCATCGGCTAGCAGCAACCACCCATGACTGTCGCTAACGCGCCAGTTCTCGTATCGGGTGCTGTGGGAGCCACGCCTCCGCAGCACCCGATCGCCGAACCGGCCAGCTCTCCCCGGCGCCGCGCCTTCAGCGGGCTGGCCAAGTATCTCGGGCTCGCGCCCTTCGCCGTCTACGTCGTGCTGTTCCTGGCGATCCCGACGGTGCTCGCGATCGTCACCGGGTTCTTCACCGAAGACGGCTCGTTCACGCTGTCGAACATCGCGGGGCTCTTCGACCCCCTCGTGCTCGCCACCTTCGCCAGCTCGTTCTGGGTGTCCGCGGTCACCGCCGTCATCGGCGCGGTCGTCGGGGCGCTCGTCTGCTACGCCCTGCTCGGCACCCGGCCCGGGGGAGCGCTGCGCTCGTTCATCGACTCGGCCGCGAGCGTGCTCGCGCAGTTCGGCGGCGTGATGCTCGCCTTCGCGTTCATCGCCGCGATCGGCACGCAGAGCCTGCTCACCATCTGGCTCCAAGACAGCTTCGGCGTCGACATCTACGAGAGCGGCCCGTGGCTGTACCAGCCCGCCGGCCTGCTCGTCGTCTACACCTACTTCCAGGTGCCGCTCATGATCATCACCTTCCTGCCGGCGCTCGAGGGGCTCAAGTCGCAGTGGGCCGAGGCCAACGCCACACTCGGCGGCACCCGGTTCACCTACTGGACCAAGATCGCCTTCCCCGTGCTCGCGCCATCGTTCTTCGGCAGCCTGTTGCTGCTGTTCGCCAACGCGTTCTCCTCCTACGCCACGGCCGCCGCGCTCGTGAGCCAGGGTTCACCGATCGTGCCGCTGCAGATCCGTGCCGCGCTCGTGAGCGAGACCGTGCTCGGCCGCGAGAACATGGCGGGCGCACTCGCCCTCGGCATGGTCGTCGTGATGGTCGTGGTCATGTGGGGCTATTCGGTCCTGCAGGCACGCACGTCGAGGTGGCAGAAATGACGTCGAAGAACTCTGTGCGTCTCGGCACCGAGCCGGGCAATGTCACGCGCTGGATCATCCTCGGCGTCGTGGGGATCGTCTTCGCGTTCCCCATCCTGGCGATGGTGGAGTTCACCTTCCGCGACGGCCTGTCGGGCGCGCACACCCTCGACCACTGGACGGGGCTCTTCTCCGAGGACGCGGCCCGCACCTACCGCAACCTGTTCACGGCGATCGGCAATTCCGTGCTGCTGGCGGTCGTCACGGTGGGCATCGTGCTCGTCGTGCTGCTGCCCACGATGATCCTCGTGCACCTGCAGTTCCCCCGCCTCAAGCGCGTGCTCGAGTTCATCTGCATCATCCCGATCACCGTGCCCGCGATCGTGCTCGTCGTCGGTCTCGCGCCGGTCTACGCCGTGGTCGTGCAGGTCTTCGGCGGCTCCATCTGGACCCTCGCCTTCGCCTACGGCATCACGGTTCTGCCCTATGCCTACCGCGCCATCCAGTCGAATCTCGACGCCGTCGACATGATCACCCTGAGCGAGGCCGGCCGCACGCTCAGCGCCAACTGGGGAAGCGTGCTCTGGCACGTGCTGCTGCCCAACCTGAAGCGCGGGGTTCTCGCCGCGAGCTTCATCTCAGTAGCCGTCGTGCTCGGCGAGTTCACCATCGCCAGCCTGCTCAACCGGGTGAACCTGCAGACCGCCCTGCTGCAGGTCGGCCAGTCCGACCCCTACGTCGCCATCATCTTCGCGTTGCTGGCGCTGTTGCTCGCGTTCGTGCTCCTGCTCTCCATCGGCCGCATCGGCCGTTCCCGCCGCACCGGAAGTGACTCATGACCCTCACCGCACCCACCAGCACCCTGTCGGCCGAGCCGGGCGCCACCGTCGAACTGCGCGACGTCATCAAGAGCTACGGCACCGTGCAGGCGCTCTCCGGCATCGACCTCGTGATGCAGCCGGGGGAGTTCATCGCCCTCCTCGGCCCGTCCGGCTGTGGCAAGACGACCGCCCTGCGCGCACTGTCCGGGCTCGAGACCATCGACTCGGGCAGCATCCTGATCGACGGTGTCGACGTGGCATCCACGCCCACCAACAAACGCGACATCGGCATGGTCTTCCAGTCGTATTCCCTCTTCCCCCACATGACGGTGATCGAGAACGTCGAATTCGGGCTCCGGATGCGCAGGGTCCCGAAGGCCCAGCGCCGGGAGCGGGCGGCCGACGCCCTCGAGATGGTCGGCCTCGGTGCCCACGCCGCCCGTTTCGCGCACCAGCTCTCGGGCGGCCAGCAGCAGCGCGTCGCCCTCGCGCGCGCCCTCGTCACGCGTCCCCGCGTGCTGCTGCTCGACGAGCCGCTCAGCGCGCTCGACGCGAAGGTGCGCGTGCAGCTGCGCGAGGAGATCCGCCGCATCACACGCGACCTCGGCATCACCACCGTCTTCGTCACGCACGACCAGGAGGAGGCCCTCGCGGTCGCCGACCGGGTGGCCGTGATGCGGGCCGGCCGCATCGAACAGATCGGTACGCCGCGCGAGCTGTACGCGACGCCGGTCAACCCGTTCGTGGCCGATTTCGTCGGACTCACCAGCCGCGTTCCCGGGGAGGTCGTCGACGGCGAGGTCGTCGTGTTCGGCATCCGGCTGCCGCTGCTCGGCGAATCGCAGCCCGACGGCCCGGTGACCGCGTTCATCCGGCCGGAGGACGTGGCTCTCGCCACCGCCGACACCGAGGGCGCCATCGCGGCCACCGTCGTCGCCTCGAGTTTCCTCGGATCGCTGCGCCGCACCGACTTCCTGCTGCCCGACGGATCCGTCATCGCCGTGCAGCACGACGTGAACGATGCCCCCGAGGTCGGAGACGCCGCGTTCCTCAGACTGAAGAAAGCGCCGGTGGCCGCAAGCCCCCGGGCCTAGCTAGTTCGGGCGGCACCGGAAACATAGAATCGGGAAATGCTCTTTCGATCGCGTCGCCCCGACGAATCCCCGGCCCTCATCACCCCGCAGCTTCCGGTCGACGCCGGGGAGAGGTCGCTGCCCGACGGGATGAAGATCGCGGGCGCGTGGTCGTGGCGCATCCTCGCCATCGTCGGGGTGCTCGTGGTGTTCGGGCTGCTGATCATCCAGCTGCGCGACATCGTCATCCCGCTCATGATCGCGGTGCTCGTCGCGGCCCTGCTCGTGCCCATCGTGCAGTTCCTCGTGCGGCACCGCTGGCCGAAGGCGCTCGCCGTGGCCGTGGCCCTGCTCGGCGCGATCGTGGTCATCACCGGGCTCATCTATCTCATCGTCTGGCAGATCCGGCAGGGCTACGGCGACATCCAGGAGCGGTCGATCACCGCCTACGAGGACTTCCAGGAGTGGCTCGACACGTCGTTCGGCATCAACTCCGACGAATTCAACGGCTACCTCGACGACGCGATCGCGGCCATCCAGGCCGACAGCTCGTCGCTCTGGTCGGGCGCGCTCACGGTGGGAACCACCGCGGGGCACTTCCTCGTCGGCGTGCTGTTGGTGCTGTTCGCGACCCTGTTCATCCTCATCGACGGCAAGGGCATCTGGAACTGGGTCGTGCGCCTCTTCCCGCGCAAGGCGCGCGCCGCGGTCGACGGTTCGGGCCATGCCGGCTGGCTGACCCTCACCACCTTCGTGAAGGTGCAGATCTTCGTCGCCTTCGTCGACGCCGTCGGCATCGGCCTCGGCGCCTTCATCCTCGGCCTGCCGTTCGGCGGCTTCCCGCTCGTCATCCCGATCACCATCGCGGTCTTCCTCGGTTCGTTCATCCCCGTCGTCGGTGCCGTGGTCACCGGAACCATCGCCATCTTCGTGGCGCTCGTCTACCTCGGCCCGATCCAGGCCCTCGTCATGCTCGGTATCGTGCTGCTCGTTCAGCAGATCGAAGGCCACGTTCTGCAGCCGCTCGTGATGGGCGCCGCCGTGAAGGTGCACCCGCTCGCCGTGGTCTTCGCAGTCGCCGCCGGGTCGGGCGTCGCGGGCATTATCGGCGCCCTGTTCGCGGTACCGTTGGTGGCAACGCTCAATGTCATGGTGACCTATATCGCGAGCGGAAAATGGCGCACCACCACGCGTCCCGGGTTGAAAGAAGCTATCAAGCAATGACCGACACCTCCCTCATCGGGCCCACACTGGCCGATTTCGAGGGAGCGCGCACCATCGTCTCCCACGTCGCAGACGTAACACCCATGGAATCGGCGCGCTTTCTCGCGGAGATCCTCGGATCGCCCGTCTACCTCAAGTGCGAGAACCTGCAGCGCACCGGCTCGTACAAGATCCGCGGTGCGTTCAACCGCCTCGCCCGGCTCTCCGACGCCGAGAAGGAGCGCGGGGTCGTAGCGGCCTCGGCCGGCAACCACGCCCAGGGCGTCGCGTTCGCCGCCCGTGAGCTCGGCATCAAGGCAACCATCTTTATGCCCGTCGGCGTTCCGCAGCCCAAGCTCGCCGCCACCCGCGGCTACGGCGCCGACGTCGTGCTGCGCGGCACGACCGTCGAGGAGCCCCTCCGCGCGGCGGCCGAATTCGCCGAGAAGACCGGCGCCGTGCTCATCCCGCCGTTCGACCACATCGACGTGGTCACCGGTCAGGGCACCCTCGGGCTCGAGATCCTCGACCAGGTGTCCGACCCCGACACCGTGATCGTGCCGATCGGCGGTGGCGGACTCGTCTCCGGCGTCGCCAGCGTGATGAAGCAGCGGGCCGCCCTCGAGGGACGCACCGTACGCATCATCGGCGTGCAGGCCGCGAACGCGGCTCCCTACCCGCTCTCGCTGCAGAACGGTTTCATCACCGCGGTCAAGACGCTCCCGACGATCGCCGACGGCATCAACGTCGCGCAACCCGGGGTGCTGAACTTCGCCATGGTCACCGAATACGTCGACGAGGTCATCACCGTCGACGACGACCTCATCGCCCGCGCCATGCTGCTGCTGCTCGAACGCGGCAAGCTCGTGGTGGAGCCGGCCGGAGCAGCGGGGGTCGCCGCGATCCTCAGCGGCCAGGTGACGAACGCCGGGAAGACCGTCGTGGTGCTCAGCGGCGGCAACATCGACCCGATGATGATGGAGCGCGTGATCAGCCACGGTCTCGCGGCGTCGGAGCGCTACCTGAAACTACGCATCCCGCTGCCCGACCGGCCGGGGCAGCTGGCCCGCACCGCGGCGCTCGTCGCCGAGGCGAACGCGAACGTCGTCGAGGTGCTGCACACCCGGCACGGCGACGGTATGCAGTTCAGCCAGGTCGAGCTCGAGCTGCACATCGAGACGCGGGGGCCCGAGCACGCGCAAGAGGTGCTCACCCGGCTGCGCGACGAAGGCTACGAGCCGCGCGTCGACTTCTAGCCCATTCTGCCGGTCGAGTAGGTCGCGCAGCGACCGTATCGAGACCCGGGTTTCGATACAGACCGTAGACGGCCTTACTCAACCGACACAAGAGTTACGGCGTGTACGTCTCCACGGCGACGATCTCCACCGAGATCGACTTGCCGCTCGGCGCCGTGT
>NZ_JBKKAD010000037.1:0-13708 GCF_046714715.1 Conyzicola sp.
CTGCTCGACCGCATCATGCGCACGGCGAAGATCGGCGACTACAGCGAGTCGCGCGGTGGAGCTTAGGCAAACGCGCCAGCGTTTAGCAGGCGCGTGCCGGAGGCGCCGCCGTCCCAGCGCCGACTGAGCCTGCGAAGGAGGACGGTGTCGTAGGGTTTACGCGCACCCGCGACATCCGGACACAAGAAAACCCCGACTCTTCGGAGCCGGGGTTTTTTCTGTCTGAGTCTGGAGCTAGCTCGCCTTGCTGACGCGGCGCTTGGCCAGTTCGTCTGCGGGGTCTTCGGCAGCGACCGAGTCGAGCTCGATGAGGCTGGTCTCGACCTCGCGTAGAACCTTGCCCACGGCGATGCCGAAGACGCCCTGGCCGCGGCTGACGAGGTCGATGACCTCGTCGTTGCTCGTGCACAGGTAGACGCTGGCGCCGTCGCTCATCAGCGTGGTCTGGGCCAGGTCGTTGATGCCCGATTCACGCAGCTGGTTCACGGCGATGCGGATCTGCTGGAGGGAGATGCCGGTGTCGAGGAGGCGCTTGACGAGCTTGAGAACGAGGATGTCGCGGAAGCCGTAGAGGCGCTGTGAGCCGCTTCCGGCCGCCCCGCGCACGGTGGGGACGACGAGGTCGGTGCGGGCCCAGTAGTCGAGCTGGCGGTAGCTGATGCCGGCCGCACGGGCAGCGACCGCGCCGCGGTAACCGGTGGCGTCGTCGTGGTCGGGCATTCCGTCGGTGAAGAGGAGGCCGAGGTCGTAGCGGGATGCCTCGCTACGGCTGAGTTCACTCATGGCTCTGTCCTCTTAACCTTCATCGTGAAGTTGACGCTTAATGTTGTCGAACCCCACGGTACCGAGACACACGACGCTCGTGCCGCACATCCGGAGAAACTGCCCGGCGTGTCGCACGTGCTGATATTCGACGGTACTACGAATCGAGTCGGGTGAGGGCAGACCGGATGAGACTGCTGCGAACGATTTCGAGCTGGCTCGCGATTTCGCGGGCCATTTCGGCCGCTTTTGCGCGACTGGATGCGTCTTTTCGACGCGCGACGGGCATGAGCGCGTTCTCGATCAGGCCGAGCTCGCGTTCGGCGGCGGCACGGAAACCGCGCAGGTGCCGCGGCTCGATTCCGGAGCGCTGCAGCTCGACCAAGGACTTGAGAACGGCGAGCACGTCTTCGCCGAACGTGTCGGCCGCGACGATGAGAGACGCCGACACCGCGTCGTTGAGCAGCATCGGGTTCGCCCCGGCCTCGCGCACGAGTTCGTCGCGCGTCAGGCGGCGTTCCGCGCTGAGCATCGACGGCGCCTGCACGGCTCCCCCGGGAAGCTCGGGCTGGCGGCCCGCGTCGAGTTCGTCGAGGTAGCCGCGGATGACCTTGAGCGGCAGATAGTGGTCACGCTGCATGCTGAGCACGAACCGCAGGCGGTCCATGTCGCTGGTGGAGAACTTGCGGTAGCCGGAGTCGGTACGCGCGGGGGTGATCAGCTGGCGCTCCTCGAGAAACCGGAGCTTCGAGGGCGTGAGATCGGGAAAATCAGGGTTGAGCTTGGCGAGCACCTGCCCGATGCTCAACAGACCCGAACCCCCAGGCACACCGGCCTGGGCGGCTGCTCGAGCCACTATTTTCCGGCCGCGGTGGCGAGGTCGACGCGCGACGCGTAGAACGTGAGGCGGAACTTGCCCACCTGGACCTCGGACCGGTCGCCGAGCGCCTCGGTGGCGATGCGTTCTCCGTTGAGGTAGGTGCCGTTGAGCGAACCGAGGTCTTTCACCTCGAAGCGGGTGCCGTGACGCAGGAACTGCGCGTGGCGACGGGAGACGGTGACGTCGTCGAGGAAGATGTCGGCCTCGGGGTGTCGGCCGGCGGTCGTAACGTCGGCGTCGAGCAGGAAGCGGGCGCCAGCGGTCGGACCGCGGCGCACGATGAGGAGGGCGGACCCGGAGGGCAGGGCCGCGATGGCTTCCTGCTCTTCGGCCGATACCTCTCCCTCGAGAGCGGCAAGCTGCGCGCCGAATTCGTTGCCGAATGTCAGCGTCGTGTCATTTTCCTGGGGCACGTTGGCTTTTTCCTCTTGCGCTCTGGGGGCATCTGGGGTCGGGTTCTCGCCAGCGACGTCGTCGCCGGGGCGATTCACGTCAGGTCGGTCCGGAATCTCGGAATCAGTCATCGTGAACCTCCCATACTGGCCAAGCACCTAGCTAGCCAGCCGACTAGAACTAACCGCTTGACCGGCCTTGCTGATTGTCCAGCGTAACGGATACGGGCACCCTTCCGAGGCGAAAGAATCCGCGGCTGTTAGTGAAGCCGGGAAAGCCGCACCGTCTCGCGCAGATAGACGGCCCCCGCCCACCAGTAGAGGAACGCTCCCCAGAGCGCGAACGCGAACCCCAGCGGCACCGCGACGGGCGCGGTATCGGGGAACGCGTGCGCGATCATGATGATCGGCAGCGCGTAGAACAGGCAGAATGTGGCCACTTTGCCGAGGTGGTGCACCGGCAACGGGCCGTATCCGCGGTTCGCCAGCACGACGCCGAGGGCGAGCAGCATGACATCGCGCGCCACGATCGCGATGAGGAGCCACCAGGGCAGGATCCCGCGCACCGTGAGCCCGACGAGAGCGGCGAAGATGAACAACCGGTCGGCGGCCGGGTCGAGCAGCTGGCCGAGGCGCGTGATCTGGTTGAACCTGCGGGCGATCACGCCGTCGAGGTAGTCGGTGACGCTGGAGATGACGAGCACGAGCAGTGCGAGCGCGTCGTCGCCGCGAAGGATGAGCACGAGGAACACCGGAACCATCGCCAGCCGCACGAAGCTCAGGATGTTCGGCACCGTGAGCACCCTGGAACTGACCACGGGGGCGTCGTCGGCTGTCACAAGACAGGAGTCTAGTCACGGCGGCCTCGTCGCCGGAGGGTCGCTCCGCGTGCCGCGGCGACGGACGGGTAGCGTTGCACCATGTCCTGCATCCGATTCAACACCCCGGCGCAGCGCCAGGCCATGCGCGACCACGCCCCCGTCATGCTCACCGCGGAGGAGGCGGCCGCGCTGCATCCGGCGCCCGCCGTCACCGAGTCGAAGATCGCGCGGCTGCGACTGCTCGCGACGCACGCCAACCCGAAGATCCGGGAGAGTGTGGCGAGCAGCTACCACGCGCCGGAGGACCTGTTCGAGACTCTCGCCCACGATGCCGACGCCGGCGTGCGCGCGTGCCTCGCCCGCAACGAGTCGGTGCCCTGCGACATCCTGCGTTCCCTCGCCGACGACGAGTCGGAGAGCGTGCGCGGCTGGCTCGCGGTCAACTTCTTCGTTCCCGCCGACGTGATGGACCGGCTCGCCGACGACCCGTCCGACACTGTGCGCTCGCTCGTGCGCTGGAAGTCGGACCTCGCGGTCGCGAACTAGCCGCGGTCAGTCGGAATAGCGGCTGGGCGAACTGGCCGCTAGTCGTTCGACCGGCCGTTGCGCCAGTAGCCCATGAAGGCCACCTGCCCGCGGTCGATGCCCACGTCGCGCACGAGGTAGCGGCGGATGCTCGTGATCGCGCCGGCCTCCCCCGCCACCCAGGCGTAGAGTGCCGCGCCCTCGGGCGCCTCGGGCACGTCCCAGAGGATGGCGTCGGGATCGGTCGACTCGACGACGGTCTGCGCCGACGACGCGAGCGTCGTATCGACGATGTCGTGGCGGGCGGCCACCCAGTCGCGCACGGCGGGGAGCAGGCGGCCCCCGGGGGCGGCGTCGTCTCGCGAGATCCAGTCGACCGTGACCCGCGCCGAGTGCCGGATCTCGAAGCGGTCCGCGGCATCCGGGATCTCGATGATGGCATGGGCCGCGCGTTCGGGCGGCAGCGATTCGAGGATGGAGGCGATTGCCGGCGCGGCCGTGGCGTCTCCGACGAGCAGAAGATTCCGTGCCGCTCCGGGGTGCCAGTCGCTTCCGGCGTTCGACGATTGGCTGAGGGCGTCGGGGCCGATGACGATGAGCTCGGCGCCCACCGTCACGCCCGCGAGCCAGCGCGCCGCCGGGCCGTCGCCGTGCACCACGAAGTCCACGTCGAGCTGCCGCTCCTGCGGCCGGATCGCCCGCACCGTGTACACCCGCAGCGGGTTTCGCACCTCGTTGGGCAGCGCCCGCCACTTCGAGTACCAGTGGCCGTCGACCATCGGCTGCGCGTCGTCCCAGCCGCAGTCGCTGAGGCCGATTCCGTCGAGCGGGAAGACGAGGTTGATGCGCTGGTCGAGTCCGAGGGTGCCGAAGGTGTCGAGGTCGTCCCCGGTGAAGGTGACACGCACGAAGTGCTCGCTGAACGGGGTGACCCGCGACACGCGCACCCGGAAGGGCCGGTACGCGGGACGGGAATCCGGGACTGCCGACGGTCGGGCGACGGTCGTCTCGCTGGAAGTAAGCATCGCCTAAGTATGGCAGACCTAACTTGGTCGGCAAACTCGCCGCGATAATAGCGGGGGTTCGCCGGCCGGGCAACGCCCGCGGCGCAGGCCGTATCCTGAACCCATGACGAGGCGCGGGGCGGACCCCATCTACGGAGTGGCGATCGGTGCCGGGCGCACCCTGTTCGGTCTGCTCGGTGTGAAACCGACGGTGACGGGCGCGCACCACCTCCCGGAAACCGGCGGCGCCGTACTCGCGATCACGCACTTCGGCTACCTGGACTTCGCCCTCACCGAGTGGGTCGTGTGGATGCGCAACCGCCGCCACGTGCGCTTCCTCGCCACCAAAGGTGCGTTCGACAAGCCGGGCGTCGGAATGCTGCTGCGCGGCATGCGTCACATCCCCGTCGACATGAAGGCCGGAGCCGACGCCTACCGCTTGGCCGTGCAGGCGCTGCGCGACGGCGAGATGCTCGGCATCTTCCCCGAGGGCGGCGTGAGCGCGTCGTTCGAGGTGCGCGAACTCAAGTCGGGCGCGATCCGCATGGCCGCCGAGGCCGGGGTTCCGGTCATCCCCGTCGCGGTGTGGGGCGGCCAGCGCCTGCTCACCAAGGCGGCGGGGTCGACCCTGCGCCAGAAGTTCGGTGTGCCCATCGGCTTCGCGATCGGTGATCCCGTTCTTCCGAGCAAGACGGATGACGCGGCCGCCGTAACCGCCCAGCTGCAGCACACCCTCCAGGCGCTCGTTCACTCGCTGCAGGAGCGCTACCCCACCGATGGCACGGGCGCCTGGTGGCAGCCCGCCCGTCTCGGCGGAACGGCCCCCACCCCCGCGGTCGCCGCGGTGGCCGAGAAGGAACGCAAGGAACGCAAAGCCCGCGAGGCCGCCGCGAAGCGGGCGTAGCCGTGAGCAACATCACGGCTCCCGGCTCGGTGCGCGTCGACAGCTGGATCTGGGCGGTCCGGGTGCTCAAGACCCGGTCGGCCGCGACCGCCGCGAGCAAGGCCGGTCACGTGCGCGTGAACGACGAGCGCGCGAAGGCCGCGCAGCCGGTGCGTATCGGCGACGAGGTGCGGGTGCGCACGGGTGAGGGCGAACGCATCCTCGTCGCGCGCAGGCTCATCGTGAAGCGCGTGAGCGCGGCCGTCGCCGCCGAGTGCTTCGACGACCTCACTCCCCCGCCGCCGCCGCGCGAAGAGCGGGTGCTCACGGCGGTACGCGACCGCGGTGCGGGGCGGCCGACCAAGAAGGATCGCCGCGATATCGACAGGTTGCTGGGCGAACACCCGAGCCCCTAGTCAGCACCCGCCCCGCGACGTATCGTCGAAGAATGAGCGACTCCACCTACACGGCCCAACTCGTCGGCAGCGACGGCACCGAGAGCATCGAGCTGGAATTCATCGGCGGCCTGCCCCAGAAGAGCTTCGTCCGCCCGGTCTCCGGCGACAACGAGGGCGAAGAGATGCTCTGGGAACTCGTCGACGGCGGCGCGAGCACCGACAGCTCCACCGAGTTCGAGTACCGCCAAGCCGGCTGGCCGGGTGCCGACTACTCGTGACAGGCCCGATCGCGCGCGGCCCCGTCGTTCGCATCAGGGCGGCGGTCGACCGCAACGTCGCGACCTGGCGTTCCCACCTGCTCACCACGTTCTCCGGCAGCAGTGACGGCAAACCGCGCTGGGTCGACAGGATCGCCGACGGCGACGACGCGGGATTCTTCGGCGAGGGCTCGGCGGCGTGGGCCGTGCACGGCGGCATCCCGACGCTCGTCGCCGGCATCCGCGCGCTGCTGATGCAGACCCTGCACCCCGGCGCGATGGCGGGCGTGCACGACTGGTCGCGCTACCGCGAGGACCCCCTCGGTCGGCTCTCCGGCACGATCCAATGGCTCGTCACGGTGACCTTCGCGGACACCGCCGTGGCGGTGGCCGAGTCATCCAGAGTCGGTCGCTTCCATGATCGCGTCGTCGGCGAATATTCGGATGCGCGCGGCGTGCCCCGTCCGTACGCCGCGGGCGACCCCGAGCTGCTGGCCTGGGTGCACGTGGTCTTCACCGACGCGTTCCTCTCGTGCCACGAACTGTGGGGCGGACCGATCCCGGGCGGCGCGGACGCCTACGTGCGCGAGTGGGCACGGGCCGGGGAGCTCGTCGGAGTGCAGTCGCCTCCGCGCTCGGAGGCGGAACTGCGGGCGCAGCTCGACGCCTTCCGGGCCGCCGGCACCCTGAAGAGCGACGAGCGTGTCGCCGAGGCGGTGCGGTTCATCCGCCACCCGCCGCTGCGGAAGTCGATGCTGCCCGCCTACCGCGTGCTGTTCGCGGGGGCCGTCGCGTCGATCCCGCGCGAGTACCGGGAGATGCTCGGGCTCAAGCGGTCGCCGCTGCCCGTCGTGTTCGCCACCGGCCTAGTGCTGCGGTTCGTCGGCGCCGTTCTGGGTACCGAGTCGACCTCGGAGGTCGCGGCCCGCGCGCGGATCGCGCGGCTGGACCGCGTGGATCCGGCAACGTCGGCGCAACGACCGTAGGCGCTACTCCCCCAGCTGCTTGGTCGACGCCAGGCTTTCGGCGGTGGCGAGCGCCTCGGCGACCTCGGAAATGTAGCCCGACCGCTCCTCGTCGCTGATGAACGAGGCGACGAACGAGTTGGCCGCGAGCGTCGCGAGCTCGACGGGCGCGAGCCCCATCTCGCGCTCGATAGCGGCGAAGTTGTCGTCGACGTAGCCGCCGAAGTAGGCGGGGTCGTCGCTGGAGATGGTGACGAGCAGGCCCTCGTCGAGCATGCGGCGCAGCGGGTGGTCCTTCAGTTCGGGCGGGGCGGTGCGCAGCGCGACGTTCGACAGCGGGCAGACGGTGAGCGGGATGCGCTCGTCACGCAGCCGGGCGACCAGCGCGGGATCCTCGAGGGCGCGGTTGCCGTGGTCGATGCGCTCGACGCCGAGCAGGTCGAGGGCCTCCCAGACGTAGTCGGGGCCGCCCTCCTCGCCCGCGTGGGCGACGCGGTGCAGGCCCTCGGCGGCGGCCATGGCGTAGACCTCCGTGAACAGCGACGGCGGGTAGCCCAGCTCGGTCGAGTCGAGCGCGACTCCGATGAACTGGTCGCGGAAGGGCAGCGCCGCGCGGAGGGTTTCCTCCGCGGCATCCGGCCCCAGGTCCCGCAGAAACGACAACAGGATGTCGGCGGAGATGCCGAGGTCTGCGCGGGCCTCCTGCACGGCCGACGTGAGGCCGGCGAAGACGACGGCGAGGTCGACGCCGTTGTTGATGTGCGTCTGCGGGTCGAAGAAGAACTCGGCCCGCCGCACGCCGCCCGCAGCCGACCGGGTGAGATAGCCGAGGGCGAGGTCGTGGAAGTCGCGCTCGGTGCGCAGCACCTTCAGGTTCGAGTAGTGCACGTCGAGGAAGGACTGCAGGTCGGCGAAGACGTAGCGCGCCGAGAGCTCGGCGGGATCGTAGCTCGGCAGGGCGACGTCGTTGCGGCGGGCCGCGGCGACGAGGAACTCGGACTCGATCGTGCCCTCGATGTGGATGTGCAGTTCGCTGGTTGGCCACTTCATACTGCCCATCCTGCCCTACCCCGTCGGGCTCGCCTCGCTTTCAGTCCTGCCACTGTCCGCTCTTCGGGATCACGAGCGGGGTATGCGACACGGGATCGTCGATCACCAGGCAGGAGAGGCCGAACACGTCGTCGACGAGCTCGGCGGTCACCACGTCGCGGGGCGCACCCGTCGTGACGATCTCGCCGTCTTTCATCACGATGAGGTGCGAGGCGTACCGCGCCGCGTGGTTGAGGTCGTGCAGCACGGCCACGATCGTGTTGCCGGCGCGGTGCAGGTTCGCGAACAGGTCGAGCAGGTCGATCTGGTGGGCGATGTCGAGGTAGGTCGTCGGTTCGTCGAGCAGCAGGATCGGGGTCTGCTGGGCGAGCGCCATCGCGACCCAGACGCGTTGGCGCTGTCCGCCGGAGAGCTCGTCGAGCTGACGCGCGGCGAGCGACTCGACGCTCGTCGCCTCCATGGCCGCCCAGAGCGCGGCCTCGTCGGTCGCCGACCACTGCCGGATGAGGTTCTGGTGCGGGTAGCGGCCGCGGGCGACGAGGTCGGCGACGGTGATGCCCTCGGGGGCCACCGAGGTCTGCGGCAGCAGCCCGATCGCGCGCGCGACCTCCTTCGGCTTGTAGCGGTCGATCGCCTTGCCGTCGAGCACGACGCTGCCGGCGCCGGGCTTGAGCAGACGCGCGAAGGCCCGCAGCAGGGTCGACTTGCCGCACGCGTTCGGGCCGACGATCACGGTGAACGAGCCGTCGGGGATCTCGGCCGAGAGGTCGCGCGAGATGACCCGCTGGTCGTAGGCGAGAGTCACACCGTCGGCGTGCAGTCGGGGTGCGGTCATGTCTGTTTCCTTGCCTGGCTGATGAGGAGGCCGATGAGGTAGAGCCCGCCGATCACGACGGTGACCATGCCGACCGGCACGGCGGCCGGCAGCAGGTGCTGGGCCACGAAGTCGGCGGCGAGCAGCAGCAGCGCGCCGGTCAGGGCGCTCGCGACGAGCGGCACCCCCGCGCTCCTGGTCAGGCGGCTGGCGATCTGCGGTGCGGCCAACGCGACGAAGGCGATCGGGCCGGAGCTCGCCGTGACGACGGCGATGAGCGCCACCCCCACGACGAGCAACGCGAGCCGGGCGGGCTCGACCCGCATGCCGTGCGCCTTCGCGGCGTCGTCGCCGAGCTCGAGCTGGCGGAGTCCACCGCTGAGCACCAGCACGAGCACGCCGAGCACCGCGAGCACACCGAAGGCGGGCAGCGCCTGCTCCCAGCCGACGAGCGAGATCGACCCGGCGCCCCAGATCGACGCCGCCATCGCCACCTCGACCTGGGCGCGCAGCAGCAGCCAGGTGTTGAAGGCGTGCAGGATCGCCGTCACGGCGATGCCCACGATGATGAGCCGGAAGCCCTGGATGCCGCGCCGGTAGGCCAGCAGGTACACGACGAGCGCGCTGGCGAGGCCGCCCGCGATCGCGCCGCCCGCCGTCGACAGGTAGGTGTCGCCCACGAGCGTGATCACGATGAGCGCCCCGGTGTACGAGCCGGTGGCGAAACCGATGATGTCGGGCGAGCCGAGCGGGTTGCGGGTGAGCGACTGGAAGATCGCCCCCGACAGGGCGAGGGCCGCGCCGAAGACGAGGGCGACGAGCACGCGCGGAAGCCGCCACTCGAGCACGATCGTGGTGGCGAACCCGCCGTCGGTGGCGAACATGGCGGTGACCACCTCGCCGACGCTCAGCGGGTAGTCGCCGGTTCCGAGGGCGAGCAGCGAGAGCGCCAGCAGCGCGGCCGAGAGCGCGCCGACCACGGCGAACTGCCGTTTCGCGACGAGGGTGCCGAGCAGGGGAAGACGAACGGATGACGCGGACCTGCGGGCCTTGGCGGCGGCCGTCTGCGCGCTGGCCGCATCCGGGGTCGGCACATTCTCGGCGGCCGCGTCCGTCACGGCGCTCACAGGCCGAACGCCTTCTGGCGGCGCACCAGGGCGATGAGCACGGGTGCCCCGATGCAGGCGGTCACGATGCCGGCCGGCAGCTCGCCGGGGCGCAGCACGACCCGGCCGACGACGTCGGCGACGAGCAGCAGGATCGGGCCGAGCACGATCGAGTAGGCGACGATCCAGCGCTGGTCGGGGCCGACCATCCAGCGCGCGACGTGCGGCACCATGAGGCCGACGAAGGCGATCGGCCCGGCTATCGCGGTCGCTCCCCCGGCGAGCAGGCTCACCGCGACGATCGCGAGGGTGCGGGTCAACCGCACCCGGGCGCCGAGGGAGGAGGCCAGGTCGTCGCCCAACGAGATCGCGTTGAGGGAGCGGGAGATGAGGAAGGCGAGCACGCAGCCCACGGCGACGAAGGGCAGCACCGGCACGAATCCGTCCCAGCCGCGGCCCTCGAGCGAGCCGGACTCCCACGCCCGCATGGCGGCGAATCCCTCCGGATCGGCGAGCAGCATGGCCGAGACGATGCCGCTCAGTACCGCGCCGAGCGCCACTCCGGTGAGGGTGAGGCGCACCGGGCTCGCGCCCTCCCGGCCGATCGACCCGATCACGTAGACGACCACCGTCGCCAGGAGAGCGCCGCTGAAGGCGAACCAGAGGTAGCCCTGCACGGTCGCGATGCCGAGCACGCCGACCGCGATCGCCACCGCGAAGGCCGCGCCGGAGGTCACGCCGAGGATGCCGGGGTCGGCCAGCGGGTTGCGCGTCACCGCCTGGGTGAGGGCGCCGGCCACGCTCAGGGCGAGCCCCGCGACGATGGCGATGCAGGTGCGCGGCAGCCGCGAGTCGAGAACCACGATCGCGTCGTTCGACGTGGCGGCGGTCCGGCCCGTGAGCGTCTGCCAGATCACGTCCAGCGGAATCTCGCGCGAGCCGATCGCGATGCTCGCCGCGACCGCTATCACGAGAAGCACGACGGCCACCGCCAGACCGGCCGCGCGGGTCGGCGCTGTGCGCACCCGCGCGGGTGCGGTCACGGATTTCTGGGCGGCCATTTGGTCTTAGCTTAGGCTACCCTTGCATGTGCACCGGCTGGACCGGTGCGACCACCTCCGTTCCGACGCCCGCGGATCCGCGCGCCCGGCACTATCAGGAAGGCTCATCACCGCATGAGATTCAAGTCCGCAGGCGTGGCCGCGATCGCCGTCGCCGCCCTCGCCCTCACCGCCTGCTCCGGCGGCACCGCCTCGACCGACGAGGGTCCGTCGAACTCCGGCGCATCGAGTGAGGCATTCCCCGTCACCGTGTCGACCGAGTTCGGTGACGTCACGGTCGAGGAGAAGCCGGTGCGCATCGTCGCCCTGGGTTGGGGCGACGCGGAGACCGCGCTCGCCCTCGGAGTGCAGCCGGTCGGCGCCTCCGACTGGCTCAGCTTCGGCGGAGAAGGGGTCGGCCCGTGGGCCGAGGGCCTCTACGACACCGCCCCCGAGATCATCGAGACGCTCGAGCCGTCGTACGAGGCGATCGCGGCCCTCGAGCCCGACCTGATCCTCGACACGAAGAGCTCGGGCGACCAGGAGCGCTACGACAAGCTGTCGTCGATCGCCACGACGGTCGGCGTTCCCGAGGGCAAGACCAGCTACCTCACCACCATGGAGGAGCAGTTGGACCTCGTCTCGAGCGCGCTCGGCCTGCAGGAGAAGGGCGACGAGCTTCTCGCCGAGGTCGACGCCACCTACGAAGAGGCCGCCGCGGCACACCCCGAGTGGGAGGGCCTCACGGTCTCCGCCGCGACGAAGACCAGCGAGGGCTGGGGCGCCTACATCGAGGGCAGCGAACGCGTGACCTTCCTCGAGCGTCTCGGCTTCGTGCAGTCCCCCGAGATCGCCGCCCTGCCCGCGAACTCGACGGGCTTCTCGGTCGACATCTCGGGCGAGCAGCTCGACCTGCTCGACGCCGACCTGATCGTCGCCTTCCCGATCTTCATCCCCACCACCGAGATCACCGAGGACCCGCTGTTCGCGGCCATCCCCGCGGTCGCGGCCGGACACTCCGTTGTGATCGACGGCGACATCTCGGCGGCGTACTCACTCGGCACGACCCTTGCCGCGAAGTACTCGATCGAGAACCTGGTTCCGAAGATCGCCGACGCACTCGGCTAGTCACGACACACGAAAAGCCCGGCACCCGCTCGTCGCGGATGCCGGGCTTTTCGTTGTCCGGTCAGGCCGTGGGCGGGGTGGTGCGAACCTTGGGCGTCCGCGCCTGCGCCTGCTGACCGGCGAGTGCCGCGCCAGCCGCGGTTCCGGTCGCGCGGCCCGTGACGATCTCGGCGATGTCGATGCCGGTGAGGTCGCGCACGATCTGGGTCGCGGTGGCGAGCTGGGTCGCCACGTTCTGGCCCACCTGCTCGGTGCCGCTGCCGTCGGACGAGATGACCGTCATGTTGTTGATGGCGGCGAGCGGTTCCGACGCCGCTCGCACGATGTCGGGCAGCTGGCCGATGACCTGCTGGCGCAGCAGGTCGTCGGCGCGTTCCTCGAGTGCGTCGGCCTTGGCGCGGGTGGCCTCGGCCTCGGCGGCGCCCTTGACGCGGATCGAGTTGGCCTCGGCCTCGCCCTCGGCGCGCAGTGCCTCCGCCGCAGCTATACGACGGTTCTTCTCGGCGACACCCTCGGCCTCGGTGGCCTCGGCGGCGCTGCGACGGCGGTTGCGCTCGGCCAGACCCTCGGCCTCGACGGCCTCGGAGCTCGCCTTGCGCGCGTCACGGTTCGAGTTCGCCGCCGCGACGGCCGCGGCGGCGGTCGCCTCGGCGTTCTTCTGCACCGCGTACGACTCGGCGTCGGCGACGGCGCGGATCTCGGCGTCGAGCTCCTGCTTGCGCAGGCCCACGCGGGACGCGGCGTTGATCTCGTCCTGGGCGATGACGCCCTGCTGGGCGATCGACTCGGCGAGCGGGCGGGCGGCTGCCGCCTCGGCGCGCGCCTTGTCGGTCTCTTTCTGGATCTCTGCGTTGCGCAGGTCGAGCTTGCGCTGCTGTTCCGCGACGGCCTGGTCGGCCGAAATGCGTGCCTCCTCCGAGGCCTGGCGCGAGACCGACTCGGCGATCTCGGCGACCTGCTTCACGCGGGCGGCCTCGGCACGACCGAGGTCGCGGATGTAGCCGTTGTCGTCGTCGATCTCCTTGATCTGCAGCGTGTCGATCTGCAGGCCCTGCACGTCGAGCGATTCACGCACGGCCTCGAGCACCTGGCCCTGCAGCGCGGAACGGTTCGTGATGATCTCGGTCACCGTGAGCTGGCCGACGATGGAACGCACCGAACCGCTCAAGACCTCTTCTGTGGATGTCTCGATCTGATCCTGCTGGTTGAGGAATCGTTGGGCGGCGGCGCGCACCATCGACTCCGAGCCGCCGACCTTGACGACGGCGACGGCGTTCACCTTGATGGTGATCGCGTCGCGGGTCTGGGCGGTGGCCTGTACGTTGAGCTGCCTGCTCCGCAGGCTCAGCTTGAAGTGGGCCTCGACGATCGGCTTGACGAAGACGCGGGATCCGAAGACGACGCGCTGTCCGGCATTCTCACCGGCCTCGACGCCCGGCTTGGTGACCTTCTGGCGCGACGTGACGATGATCGCCTCGTCGGGCTTGGCGACCTTGATGCCGCCGATGAGGATGAAGAACGCGATGAGGAGAACGACGATGACGGCGGCAACGATGCCGACCACCACGAACTCGTTGGGGACCTGTGAGGTGTCCATGCGGGCCTTTCGGGCAGGTGATTTACGAGGATCAGTCCAGTATGTCGCACAGAAAGCCCGACCGGTCTACGGGTGGTCTCGGGAAG
>NZ_JBKKAD010000038.1:0-12323 GCF_046714715.1 Conyzicola sp.
GTGCCGCGAGAGTCACCGGGGGTGACGCATCCGGGCCAGGTCCGCACGACCTTCGTAATTTGGGGACACAGACACACATGTTCGACAACGGATCAGTAGAGTACGAGCCCGACCGCAGCAGGCGCAACATCGTGCGCGGCTTCGGTGGGCTCGTCGTTGCCAGCATCGTTGCCGGCCTCCTCGTGGCCACCAGTCTCGCGCCGATCGCCGCGGTGACCGGGGTCACCGCGCGCGACGGGCTCGACGCCTTCGATGCGCTGCCCAGCGACATCAGCCTCGGCGACACCGCGCAGCGCAACACGATTTACGCTACGCGCGACGGCCAGTACGTGAAGATCGCGGAGGTGTTCGACCAGAACCGCGAGGACCTCGCGTGGGACGAGGTCTCCCAGTTCCTCAAGGATGCGGCCGTTGCCGGCGAAGACCACCGCTACTACGAGCACGGGGCTGTCGACCCGAAGTCGCTGGCGCGTGCGGCGTTCGGCTACTTCACCAACACGGGCGACTCCGGCGGGTCGACCATCGCCATGCAGTTGGTGAAGAACATCCGCGTGCACGAGTCGCAGCAGCTCCCCTCCGAAGAGGAGCGCGAGGCCGCCTACGTCGAGGCCATCGACAAGTCGCCGACACGCAAGGTGCAGGAAATCCGCCTCGCGATCGCGCTCGAGAAGAAGTACACCAAAGAAGAGATCCTGCTCGGCTACCTCAACGTCGCCGGCTTCGGCCGTGCGACCTACGGCGTCGAGGCCGCCGCGGAGCGGTACTTCTCTTCCTCGGCGAAAGACCTCACCCTCGCCCAGTCGGCCAGCCTCATCGCGACGGTGCAGACGCCCGACTCGTTCAACCTCGGCGATCCCGCGAACTACCCCAAGAACCAGACGCGTCGCGACCTCATCCTCAACAACATGCTCGAGTACGGGCACATCACCCAAGAGCAGCACGACGAGGCGATCGCGACCCCTATTGAGTCCTACGTGAAGCTCTCCGAGCCGACGCAGGGCTGCCTGTACGCCTCGGACGCGCAGTTCTTCTGCGACTACGTGGTCAAGAAGGTTCCCTTCCTGACGGCCCTCGGAGCCACCGAAGAAGAGCGCAACGCCAACTGGAAGCGTGGCGGCTACGAGATCTACACGAGTCTCGACCTCAACCAGCAGGATGTCGCGCAGGCGCAACTCAACGCACGGGCGCCCGCGGATGAAGCGAGGTTCGACCTGGGTGCGGCCGCAGTGGCCATGCAACCCGGCACCGGAAAGATTCTGGTGATGGCCCAGAACAAGTCGTACAACAACACCCCGCAGGCCACCGCCGCGCAGACCTCGATCAACTTCAACACGGATAACGCGATGGGGGGGTCGAACGGTTTCCAGACCGGTTCGACGTACAAGATCTTCACGCTCGTCGACTGGCTCAAGGCCGGCCACACCGTTCGCGAGTCGGTGAACGGAAACGAGCGGGTGATCCCGGCGAACCAGTTCAAGTGTGACGGGGTGCCAGGCGTGGGTGAGGCGTTCGACGTCGGCAACGACACCTCCGGCGAAGGCGGCAATCAGACGGTCCTTTCGGCGACCGCCCGCTCGGTGAACGGTGCGTTCGCGAGCATGGCGCAGAAACTCGACCTCTGTGAGATCCGGGATGTCGCGGTGTCCATGGGCGTGCACCGCGCCGACGGCACCGAACTGAAGCCCAACCCCTCGTCGATCCTCGGTACGAACGAGATCGCCCCGCTCACGATGGCCGCCGCTGTCGCCACAATTTCGGCGGGCGGTGTCTACTGCGCGCCGACGGCGATCGACCGCATCGTCGACACCCTGGGCAAAGACCTGGGCGGCGAGGCGCCCCAGTGTGCGCAGGCCATCGAACCGAATATCGCCGCCACGGCGGCCTACGCGCTGGAGGGGGTCTTCACCAACGGCACCGCGGTCTCGGCCAACCCCCGCGACGGTATCGCGATCATGGGCAAGACCGGCACCACCGACGGCTCGCACCAGAACTGGCTCATCGGCTCGACGACCAAGGTCGCCCTCGCCGTGTGGGTGGGCAACATCAAGGGCAATCCGGCGAAGATCACCACCAAGAACCCCGCGGGCGAGCAGAGCCTGCGGCGCATCACGATCGCGAGAAACAACGGCGCCAACATCAAGTTCATCGTGTTCGAGGAAATGCTGAAGGCGTTCAACGCGAACCCCGCCTACGCCGGTGCTGAGGACTTCCCCGCGCCCGACCCCGCACTCGTGAGCGGTCGAGGCAAGGTCGCTCCGCGCGCAGACAGCGACTAATTCGTTCCCACGGCCCGCACGTGATAGAGGCTCGCCGCGGTCTCGAGCACGTCGAGCACGAGCGAGATCGATCCCGCCGACATGGCGTCCGCTCCGGCGTCGGGGTCGAACGAGCCTGACCGCCCGCGGGCGATGGCGCCGAAGGCAGTCCAGCTGCCGCGGATGGCCGCGGCGGCGTTCGGCACCTCGGTGAAGTCGGCCACGACGACCGCTGCCACGTCGATCTTCTTCGCGATCGCCACCGGCATCTGACGAGCGACCGGGTCGGCCTCGGCAAAGACCCCGCGGTGCGCGGCCTTCCAGTCGCGTTCCTGGTGCGGGAGCGAATCGAGCGCCCCGCCGAGCGACGTCGCGAGCCGGTCGGAATCGCGGATGTCGCCCCAGACCTCCGAGAGCAGCCGGGTCGCGCGTTCGGTCGGGTCGTCGGCCTCGAGCAGCCAGATGGCGATGGCCGCAGACTCGAGGGACGAACGCAGGAGCGCGAAACGGGCGGCGACGGATGACACGTCGACCAGCTGTTCGGTGGCGGCGATGAACGTGCCGCGCGCTACCTCGGAGAGGCTGAGCGGTGCCAACGCGGCGTCGTCGCTCGCGAGCACCGATCCCGGTTCGACGTCGAAGAATGTTGTCTCACTCAGGCCGGCGAGAAACGCGCGGCGGTCGGCGAGCTCGGCATACACGGGTGTCAGGTCGGGCGGTGTCAGATCCATCATCGTCAACGGCCTCCGCCGCCACCTCCGCCACCGCCACCGCCGGAGAATCCCCCGCCGCCCGTGCCGCCGAAGCCCGAGCCGAAGGAGCTGCCGGTTGCGCCGCCGCTCTCCCAGGTCGGTGCCGCGTAGGAGATGGCGCCCGACGATCCGCGCAGCGCCGAGGTGAGGGCGAGCGCGGTGAAGCCGTTCTGGCTGACGAACCAGTCGGGCTGCACGTCGGCCTCCGCGGCTCGAATCTCCAACTCCTTGGTCCACTCGTCTTCGACACCCCAGATGACGGCGAACGGTAGGAGCTTCTCGTAGAGCTTCACGACCTGCTTCGTGTCACCCACGTCGATGCGTTCCGCGCCATCCGGGCTCTGCAGCATGCGGAACCGTTCCTGCTCAGCGAGCTTCAGGTACACCTCCATGCCGAGCAGGTAGTCCCTGGTCTCGGCTCCGCGCGGGGTCAGATGGCCCTTGCGCTGCACGAGCAGCCCCGCGACGACGGCCGCGACGATCGAGATCAGAATGGATGCGAGGGGCCAGGGCGCGAGGGAATAGGCCGCGATGGTGGCGATCTGGTTCGCGACCGCCACGGCGAATGTCAGACCGGCGAGCAGGGCGAACCCGATGCCGGCGAGCTTCAGCGGCAAACGGAGTCCCGTCGACTCGACGTCGGCCTTGGCCGAGTCGGACACCGCGTTGACCGCGCTGCCCAGTGACTCGTCGTCGGGGGTGAGCTCGCGCACCGCGCCGACCTCCGGATCCGTGCCGAAGATCGCGACGAGCAGCCGAAGCTCGAGGTCGTCGGCACCCGCGGACGTGATGTATTGCAGCGTGTATTCGGCGCCGCTCGAGGTGACCGGGTAGTCGAGGATGCGCAGGTTCTTGCGCACGGCGAGGCTGACGAGCTGGGCGGGAATGGCGTTCGCGCCGCGGTCGACGAGGTGCGCGGCCACCATGACGTTGAGGTTCTCCGGCACGGAGTACTGAGGGATGATCGTGCCGCGTCCGGCGGCGCCGTTGCCCCGCCTGGCCCGGGAGAAGACGGCGACGGCGAGCAGTGCCAGCGCCCCCAGACCCGTGATGCCCGTGAGCAGATTCGACCACCACGGCGCGGGAGTGTCGGCCGACGGCACGCGCGGGATCGGCTGGGTCTTCTCGCCCTGCACGAAGGTTCCCTCGGCGAACCCGACGACGACGGTGAGCGTCTGCTCGGGCCCGAGACCGGCCTCGTCGGCGCTCAACAGTGTCGCGCCGGCGGCATCCGTCGAGGTGGTGAGGGCGCATCCGTTCGTGTCGCCCTGCGATCCCCGGAAACAGGCGGTCTCGCCCGTGAGGGTGCCGGCGAGGGCCGGGTCGACGACTACCGTCGACGAGACGCGCGCGAAGGGTTGCGCGAAGCCGGTGCCGTTGACGTCCCAGTAGAACTCGTCGTCGCCCTGGTCGGCGAAGGTGCCGACCACGTTCTGCATGGAATAGCTGATCACGTAGGTGTTCGCGCCGTAGACGTAGTCGTCGGTGCCGAGGTTGAGCACGAGAAACTCGTCGTCGCGCACCTCCTCGTAGAAGACCGGCGCGCCGTTCTCGTCGACGACCGAGGTCACCGTCGGGTTGAGTGCCGCCCGCTGGTACCAGAGCGGTAGGGCCCGCACGATGCCGCGGTTCTGGTCGTAGTCGGGAAACTCGGCGACGATCGTCTCGGTCACCTGCACGGCCGAGGTGCCGTCGGCGGCCTGGCTCAGAACGTAGTCGGCATCGAAGAGCGAGAACTCGAAGTCGGAGGTGTCCGCGGCCGCGGGCGTTGCGACGCCCGCCACGAGGGCGGCCACGCCCAGCAGGGTGAGCAGGACTCTGAAGCGTGAGCGCATGCGAGCGAGCTTAGGAGGTGACGGGGCGATAGTGGCGGATGACGCTTGAAAGCGCCGTCACCGGCACACGGCGTTCCACCTCAAGTCGTTGCACCATGGGAGGGTCCGTGGGCGTCAGCTCGATGCGGCACTCGAGCTCGCCGTTGATGCCCGGTATCGACCACGCCACGTGTGCCTCGCTCGTCGCCCAGATCAGACGGTCGCCGATCGCGGCGGCCGATGCCGTGAGACCACCGATCTCGCCGACGAGCTTCGCCAGCCGGGCGGCGCGCACGTCGGCCGGCACGTCGCTGAGCAGATTCGGGCTGAAGATCGACTCGGCGACGGTGATGTCGCCGCCCGCGCGGATGGCCTCATCGATTGCGGTCGCGGCGTCGACGGTCTGCGGCCAGATCGCGATGTCGAGCGCCGGCGGGTCGAGTTCGTCGAGCACGGCGCGCAGCATGCCGGTGGCGGCGATGCCGGGCTTCACGCCGTTCGTGTTCGCGAACACCACGACGCCGATGCCCGACTCCTGGTGCCACCGCATGTTCGACGACCAGCCGGGGAGGCCGCCGGAGTGCTGGGCGATGAGGCCGAACCGCACGTCGTTCTCGACCATCAGGCCGAGACCGTATCCGACGCCCTCGAGCTGCTGCTCGGCCGGCCGGTCGGCGGGCGCGGGCATCGAGGTGTGGATGCGCTGCATGAGGCGGCGCGACGCACGGCTGAGCACCGTGTCATCCGCGTTGTCCGCGTCGAAGGCGCTCGACAGCCAGCCGCTCCACGCGGCGATGTCGGCGACGGTGCTGAACATGCTCGCGGCGCAGCCGCCGATGCCGGTGCCGACGACGGGGCGGTCGAACCAGGTGGCGCCCTCGTCGAAGGTGCCGAAGCCGTGCGCGATGCGTGCAGCGTCCGACTGCGGGTAGTCCCCCACCGAGTAGCGGGTGTCGCCGAGGCCGAGCGGCTCGAGCAGGGTCGTCGTCGCGAAGTCTTCGAACGACTGGCCGCTGACGTTCTCCACGATCACGCCGAGCAGCCAGAACCCGATGTTCGAGTACTGGTAGCCGAAGCCGGGGGTGCCGGCGAAATGCAGGCCACGGGCGATCACCGCGAGGAAGTCGGCGCGCGAGAGGCCGAGTTCGTGGTCGGCCCAGCCGTTGTCCTCGGGCAGCGCCGAGGAGTTGCTCATGAGCATGTGGATGGTCACCGGGGCCGCAACGCCGAACGCGTCGACCGGGTCGGTGAACTCGGCGACGTGGTCGGAGACGAGGTCGTCGAGCGCGAGCAACCCGCGTTCGACGAGCACGAGCACAGCCGCCATCTCGAAGCTCTTCGACATCGACGCGATGCGGTAGACCGTGTCGACCCGGGGTGCGCGGCCGTCGAGCTGGAATTCCCCGATTCCGTGCTGGAAGACGACCCCTGTGCGGTCGAACACGGCGTAGTCGACCGAGGGGCTCACCATCTCCCGTTCGTCGAACCAGGTGGTGAGCGTCGTGGCGAGGGCGGCGGGGAGTTCGATGGGTGCAGGCACCCGTCCAGTCTCCACTATGGGCGCGTGGGCGCTAACGCCAGTCGACGGCCCGGGGGCGGATGTTGTGGTTCTGGTCGAACAGGTTGAAAGGGTCGAGTTCTGTCTTGACCGCCTCGAGCCTGGCCAGCGTGGTCGGCGGGAACATGAGGGGCGTCGCGACATCGCTCGTGAACTGGGAGAAGTTGCCGTAGAGGCCGTGCAGGTGCGGCAGAAGAGAGTTCCAGGTCGACTGGTACGCGTCTACAGCTTCGTCGGGGGCGTCGGGTGCGAAGAAGGCGGCGGAGATGATGAGAACCTCGCTGTCGCGGTGTGCGAAGGCCGTGGCATCCGGATCGACCAGGCTGAAGGCGCCGCGCAGGTATCGCACCATCAGCACAGAACCGGGGGTGCGCGCGAATACGGCGGCGAGATCGTCGATCGTCGCGTCGTCGAAGTCGGCGGCGAAAGCGTTGTTGTTCACCATGCGCACGCCCTCGGAAGGGTGCACCTCGGCGAGTATCTCGGCGTAGGCGGACGCCGTGACGGTGTTGCCGGTCACCGGGCCGAGGTCGAGTAGCGGTGCGATCGCCGCGGTTGCCGCCTCGTCGTCGGAGTCGGCGTAGCAGACCATGATCTGCGGCCCGCCCTGCATCCCGGGAAAGTCGGGCGTCCACAGAAACGTGGTGTTGAGCTTCACGGGTGCTTCCCGCATAGCGTCGCGCCAGCCGCGCAGCAGTGCGGCGAGGTCGCCCGGTTCGTAGTGGATTGCTCCCGCGACGACGCCGTCGAGGTGGTGCGCCTGGAAGGTGAACCGAGTGACGATTCCGAAGTTGCCTCCGCCACCGCGCAGCGCCCAGAACAGGTCGGCGTTGTCGAACTCGTTCGCTGTGACGATCTCGCCGTCGGCAAGAACCACGCGCGCCTCGACGAGCTGGTCGAGGGCGAGCCCGTGCTCCCGCACCATCCAGCCCACGCCGCCGCCGAGGGTGAGTCCGCCGACGCCGACACTGGCCGTGTCGCCCGAACTGATCGCGAGGTCGTTGTCGCGAAGCCGGGCGGCCACCGACCCCCAGGTCGCGCCGCCGCCCACGCGCACGAGGCCGCCGTCGAGTACCTCGACGCCCGCGAGCTGGGAGAGATCGATAACGACTCCCCCGTCGTTGGTGCCGTAGCCACCGCCGCTGTGTCCGCCGCCGCGCACCGACAGGGTGAAACGGTTGTCGCGCGCGAAATCGACGGCCGCGGCTACCTCGGTCTCGTCGACCGGTTGCACGACGATCGCCGGGGTACCGGCGCGGGCGAAGACGGTGCTCGCGCGGGTGTAGTCGTCGTCTCCGGGAAGCAGAATTCGGGTCGTACCGAGGTCGTCGAGCTCATAGGTTGTCATCCGTGGCCTCCTCGCCAGCCTCCGATCTTTCCGGCCCCGAGGCGTCGCGGTCAATCCCCCGCCGACGGCTGACAGAATCGGAGTATGAATCCCGGAGCCGTCGTCGCGGTGAGCCGATCGGCCACCCACACCTTCAGCAAACCGACCACCGAGACCATCACCCTCGTCGAGGGTTGGGGCGTCGAGGGTGATGCGCACGCCGGGGTGACGACACAGCACCTCTACCTCGTGAAGAAGGATCCCACCCGCGCGAACCTCACCCAGGTGCACCTCATCCAGCAGGAGCTCTTCGCCGAGCTTGCCGACCGGTTCGTCGTGAGAGCCGGCGAGTTGGGCGAGAACGTGACGACCAGCGGGGTGGACCTGCTCACGCTTCCCCTCGGCACGCGCCTCCACCTCGGCTCCGACGCGGTGGTCGAGGTGACCGGGCTGCGTAGCCCCTGTTCCAAGATCAACGCCTACCAAGGCGGCCTGATGAAGGCTCTCGTCGGCAAAGACGACGACGGAAGCATTATTCGCAAGTCGGGCGTTATGAGCACGGTGATCTCCGGTGGAGCGGTGATGCCCGGCGACACGGTTCGGGTCGAACTGCCCGAGGGCGAACACATCGCCCTCGAGGTGGTGTAGCGGCCACTGGTGGCGAGGGCGGTCAGGGCGCACAGTTGACACATGACTCCCGAAGACGCGGCCGAAGTTCTCCGGCTGCGCCCGAACGCCTCGGCCGAAGACGTGGAACGTGCCTTCCGCGCCCGCGCGAGGTTGGTGCACCCCGATCGGCTCTCGGGCGCATCCGCTGATCAGGTCGCCGCCGCTGCCGCGGAGTTCGCGCGACTGACCGAGGCGCACCGGGTGATGCAGCGCGTGATCGCCGAGGCGCCGATCATCGCGACGATCGACCCCGACGGGCCGCCGCGCGGTCCGCGCTGGCTCATCATCGGCTGGCTGGCGGTGATGCTCGTCGCGGGCATCATTTCGTACTTCGGCGGCGCGCTGCCCTACTCGACGGCCGACGTGGTGCTGCGCCTGCTCCCCCTTGCCGCCGCGGCGACCGCGTTCGCGCTCACCGGTCGCCGGGTCTACTACGCCGCGACGATCGCACTCCTCGCCGCGAGCGTGCTCATCACCCTCGCGCTCGCCACGTTCGGCTCACTCGTCGCGCTCGGACTGCTGCTCGTGCCCGTCATCGGGCTGATGGTGCAGGGGCGCAAGGTCGTGCAGTACCGGCCCTAGCCGCGGCGCCAGGCGTCGGACACGAGGTGCGAGCCGCCCTGCGGTCCCATCTGCAGCATGCCGCCGTCGGCCACGAACGACGCGCCCGTGACGTAGCTCGCCTTCGCCGAGGCGAGGAATGCGATGACGTCGGCGATCTCGCGCGGGTGGCCGGGACGGCCGAGCGGAATACCCGGGCGGTGCGTTTTTGCGGCGTCGCCCGCCTCGGCGTTGTTCATCGGCGTCGAGATCTCGCCGGGGGCGACGGAGTTCGCGGTGATGCCGAACTCGCCGAGTTCGAGGGCGAGCGACTTCATCAGGCCGCCGAGGCCGTGTTTGGCCGCGTCGTAGGCGCTCGAACCGACGCGGGGCTGGTGCTCGTGCACGCTCGTCACCGCGACGAGACGCCCGCCCGCGTCGGCCTCGACCATGATCTTCGCCGCCCGTTGCAGGCAGACGAACGCCCCGTCGAGGTCGGTGGCGATGATGTCGCGCCAGTCGTCGAGCGAGAGTTCGAGGAACGGGGTGTGCTGGCCGAGGCCCGCGTTGTTGACGAACACGTCGAGGCCGCCGAGGTCGGCGGCCAGAGCGTCGATCACGTCGCCGCAGGCCTCGAGCTCTGAGGTGTCGAGTTGGGCGACGACCGCCCGACGTCCCTCGGCACGCACGAGGCGCGCGGTTTCGTTGGCGCCGTCTTCGTCGGAGTGCCAGGTGACGCCGACGTCGAGGCCGTCCTGGGCTAAGGCGATCGCGGTCTCGCGGCCGATGCCGGAGTCGGACCCGGTGACGATGGCATAGCGGGGTTCGAACGTGGGGGCAGAGATATCAGACATCTGTCGAGCGTCGCCGAGCGCGACCGCCACACGCAAGGCCTTGCGCGCGTAGGCTTAAGCGATGGCCGTGAACAACCACATCCCCCGCGGCCGGGCGAGTCTCGAAGTGCTGCGGGCCGAGGCCCAGCAGGAGCGGGAGACCATCGTCGAGGAACGCCTGATGAGCGGCGAAGACCCGTGGGCGTTTATGGAAGAGCTGCCCTCCGTCGACGAGCTCGTCGTCTACCTGCTGCGAGCCGACGCGATCAACGCGAACGACGGCCGCAGACCGTCGCCGACTCGTGAATACCGCGTTCTGCGGCAGATAGCGCTCGAGCATCCGGGGCTCACGAAAACCGTCTGGCGCCTGCTCGGCGACAACGGGCCGCTGGCGCGGGAGTACTGGTGATTTCGACAGGCTCAATCCGCGAGACGGTGTCGTAGGGGCGTGGGACGATTGACCCATGTCGTCTGACGCAGCTCCCCTCGTCGACGTGCGCGACCTGGTACGGCTCGTCGGGCAGGGCGCGTTCCAGCGCGGCCGCGAGTATGCGCGCGACGACGCCGTCTCCGAGATCGAGTGGGACGAAGAATCCGGCCTGCTGTCGAGCACGGTGCGCGGCTCGCTCGAGAACCCCTACCGCTGCCACATCGAGCTCGCTCCCGCCCGCGACGGCTATCACCGCCCCGTGAGCGGCAACTGCTCGTGCGCGGTCGGTGCCAACTGCAAGCACGTCGCGGCCACCCTGCTGCAGTGCAACACGATCCACCTGCGCGAACCCCTCACCTCGATCGCGGGGGTGACGCGCGGCAGCGACCTGGCCACGAAGGCCGTGCCCGCTGCGCCCGCGGTAGTCGACTGGAAGGCGGCGCTCGGCTCGCTCATCGAACCCTCGGTGGCGCAGGCCCTGGGCGTCCTGACCACCGAGACACCGCTGGCGCTTCAATTCGAACTGCGCGAACAGACGCCGCGCACGCGTGACCGCTGGCGCGGACCCACCGCGACCACGGCCACCAGCCGCGAGGCGGGCGTCGAGTACCGGCTCGGGGTGCGGCCCGCGATCCTGAGTGCGGCCGGCAACTGGGTGCGCGGCAACGTCACGTGGAACTCTCTCGGCTTCCAGACCAACCGCCTCACCCTCAACAACGAGCACCAGCGCTGGTTCGCGCAGTTCGCGGCGCTCTATCGGGCCACGACGCGCGACGTCTACACCGGCCAAGACTCCGACTACATCTACCTCGACGAGTTCCACAGCGACCTGCTCTGGCGCCTCCTGGCCGACGCCCGCCGCATCGGGGTCGAGTTCATCGGTGCGAAGAAAGACGCCGTCGTGCGGGTCGGTGCGGTCGCCGAGGTGCGCCTCGATGCCTCGCGCTCGGATGACACGGGGCTCGTGCTCTCGCCGGTGTTGTCGATCGACGCCGCACCGTTGCCCCTGGCTGCCGCGGGCGCCATCGCCGATCACGGGGTGTACACGACCACGTTCGGGCCGACCGTGGTGAATCTCGCCCCGACCGCGGTGCCGCTCACCGGTGAGCAGCGCGCCCTGCTCGGCCGCGAGAGCCGCGTAGAGATCCCGGCCGACGACGTCGACGAATTTCTCGCCAACTATTACCCGTCGCTGCGCCGCACGATCGTGGTGGCGAGCTCCGACGATTCCGTCGAGCTGCCGCAGCTCGAGCCGCCGACACTCGTGCTCTCGGTGAGCTTCGGACGCAAACAGTCGTTGAAGACTAAATGGACGTGGGAGAACGCGGGTGACGCCGCCGTCGAAGCCGCCATCACCGTGCGCGTCGTCGACGTGCTCGACGAGCTGCCGGTCGCGGCGACCCTGCAGGGGTTGGCCGCCGCCGAATTCAGCTCGCAGGTGCTGCCGCTGCTCGAGAAGGTCGACGGGGTGCGGGTCGAGATCATCGGCAAGCAGCCCGACTACCGCGAGCTCACCGAGGTTCCCACGCTCGTGGTCACGACCGTCGAGACCGACAAGCGGGACTGGTTCGACCTAGGCGTGCTGGTGAGCGTCGACGGGCGCAGGGTGCCGTTCGGCCCGCTGTTCACCGCCCTCTCGAAGGGGCACTCGAAGCTGTTGCTGGTCGACAACTCCTACCTCTCGCTGCAGCAGCCGGTCTTCGAGGAGTTGAAACGGCTGATCGACGAGGCATCCGGCCTCGCCGAGTGGGAGACCGACGCGCCCAAGATCAGCCGCTACCAGGCCAGCCTCTGGGCCGAGTTCGAAGACCTCGCGGATGAAACGGAGCAGGCGGTCTCGTGGCGCGCCACCGCGGCCGGGCTCATGGCAGCCGACGGGGTGGAGAGCACTCCCCTGCCCGGCGGCGTCAACGCCACCCTGAGGCCGTACCAGCAGGAGGGATTCGACTGGCTCGCCTTCCTGTGGCGGCACGGGCTCGGCGGGGTGCTCGCCGACGACATGGGGCTCGGCAAGACGCTGCAGACGCTCGCGCTGATCGCATACGCCAAGCAGCAGCCGGTCGAACCGCCGGCCCCGTTCCTGGTCGTCGCCCCGACCTCGGTCGTCGGCAACTGGGTGGCCGAGGCCGAGCGGTTCACTCCGGG
>NZ_JBKKAD010000039.1:0-34065 GCF_046714715.1 Conyzicola sp.
CGCTTGGCCCAGAACTTGGGCAGCGAGATGCGGCCGGTGCGGTCGGCCTCACGCATCAGGTGCGCCGTGATGAGGAAGCCGGAGATGACGAAGAACACATCGACGCCGACGAATCCTCCGGTGAGCGTCTTCGGCCAGAGGTGGTAGACCACAACGACGAGAACGGCGACGGCACGCAACGCCTGGATCTCGGGGCGCAGCGTAGAGGCGGCGCGCGCCGGCTTCTCCGGCTTCACGAATACGGGCAGGCCGTTCTCGTCTTTGGTGAGCGCGTGGGCACGGGGCGCGGAGGAGCTGATGACGTCGGTCATGGCGGTTCCTTTGCAGTCGAGGGGCAGATGACGAGGGCCGCGTCGATGCGGGGAGACCACCGCCCTGGAGAGAGGCTCTGCAGAGAGGAGGAGTGGCTGAAAGCATAACCCGCGTTGTACCCCGATCAGGGGGTACATTTTTTCCGCACTCCGGGTGACAGGCGAAGTTCGATCGGATTTGTCACCCGTTAAATAGAAAATCCCCCGGTCAAACAGGGGACGAGACTCGACAACGCGCGACAGTGCCCATGGTGGAGATGCGGGGAATTGAACCCCGGTCCACTGCTGTAATTCTGTGCCTTCTACGGGTGTAGCTCGCAAAGACGTTCTACTCGGCTCTGACCTTTGCTGCGAGCATCTAGGTCAACGAGCCCAGCCATAGTTCAAGTCCCGCGTAGCCCTAAGGCGTAACCACGCAGCAATCTCTCTAAATTACGCCAGCCCCCGAGTAGAGAGCATCCTCGGACTGACGGACTTCTTTAGTGCGCTCGCTTAGGCAGCGAGGGCGAAGTCAGTGCGCTTGGAATCGGCACTTATAGTTTGCAGACATCGTTTACGAGATAAGCCTGCATCCTCGACCCGCTTCTCACAGTTTTGCAGGCAATGTCGAAACCGATCATCCCCATGGTCACTTCTGCGAAGAAGAGTGGCACTATCGCGCGCTGTTGAGTTTTCAAGCCGCATCCATCGGATGCAGCCCTCTATTGTAGAACGAACGCGGGCGTTCGCGCAGGCCGGAGGAAAAATGACCGAGACCACCATCACCGTGCAGGGCAGGTTCTCCGCCTTCTATCCCGCGGAGCGGGCCACCGTCGAGGTGTCGGTGCACCACGAGGCCTCGAAGCGCCAGCCCGCCTTCGACGCCACTCTCGCCGCGGCCGACGTCGTGCGCGACAACATCGTGGCGCTGCACGACTCGGCGGCCGGCCCCATCACGTGGTGGTCGGGCGAGAACGTGCAGGTGTGGAACGAGAAACCCTGGAACAACGAGGGCAAGCAGTTGCCGCCCGTCTTCCACGCCCGGGTCGGCTTCACGGCCAAGTTCAGCGACTTCACCGCCCTCGCGCAGTGGATCGAGTCCGTGTCATCCGTCGACAGCGTCACCGTCGCCTCGATCGACTGGGCGCTCACCGAGGCCCGCATCACCGCCGTCACCGCCGAGGTGCGGTCGCGCGCGGTGAAAGACGCCGTGTCGAAGGCCAGCGTCTACGCCCAGAGCATCGGGCTGGGCTCGGTCACGGCGGTCGCGATCGCCGATCCCGGCATGCTCGGCGACCAGGTACACGGCGGCGGTTCGCCCGAGGTCGCGTTTATGCGGGCGAAGATGAGCGTGGCCAGCGGCGGGAGCGAGCCCAGCCTGTCGCTCAAGCCGCAGGACATCGAGGTTTCCGCGGTGGTGGACGCGCGGTTCCTGGCGCGCTAGACCGTCGGCGCCACGCGCGAAAGCGGGACCGGCGCGAGCCGGCCCCGCCCCCATACCGCGGCCCTACTCGCGAGCTGCCGGCGTTTGCTTCGCGGCCGAGCGTCGGCGTGCGAACAGCACACCTGCGACACCGAAGAGCACCACGAGCGCCGCGGCGACACCCGCCTCGGTGGGCAACGAACCTCCGGTGTTTGCCAGGGTTCCACGGCCGCGCGCGGGTAGGCCCGCGCCGGCATTCTCGCCGTCAGCCGGCAGGTCGACCCCCGGGGTTTGGCCCGGCGTAACGACCGCCGCGGCGATCGAGAAGTCGAGCACGGATGCCGCGGACGCCCGCGACCCCAACGCCTGCACGACCTCGGCGCGATAGTCGCCCGCCGCCAAGATGCTCGGCAATGTCACCGTCCATTCGCCGTTCGCACCGACGGTCGTGCTGCCGGTGATGTCTCCCGAGATGCGCACCTCGGCGCCGGCGAGACCGGTGCCCGAGAATGCGGCCACCCGCGCGGCGGAATCGAGCGCTCCGCTCGGCGCCGCGCTGATCGCGAGACCGGTGAGGTCGGCGCGCGAGGTGAGCCACGACGACTGCGGGATCGGGTGATCGACGATCCGCGTCTCGCCGATGCAGCCCTTCCACCCCGAGCCGACCACGTTGTCGTTCATGCCCGCACCCATCAGCCAGGGAGCGTCGGGCACAAAGCTCTGGCCGACGGCGTCACTCGCATTGCGCAGCACCGGCGCGCCGTTGACGTACATCGTCGTGGTGCGGTCGGTCGGGTCGTTCACGATTGCCACGTGCATCCAGGTGTCGACCTGGATCTCGCCCGACCAGTTCACCCGGTCGCCGAGCTCGGGCTGGTTCGGGATCACGCTCCACTGGAATTCTTTGAGGTTCGAGAGCCCGAGCACCGCCGGCCCGCCGTTTCCCCACCGGTCGTAGGGCACTCCCGGCATTTCGTTGCGGTTTCCGGTGCGGATGAGGGCCATCATCCACTGGTTGTCGCTCGCGGTCCACGCCGGGTCTATCTTTAGGAAAGTCTCGATCGTGTATCCGGCGTCGAAGGATTCGTCGTTCAGCGGCGCCTCCGCCGACGTGGACAGGTAGCTGAACCGTCCCGCGTTGTCGGAGTTCGTGAAGCACGACACGGCGGTGTCGCTCGACAGGTAGGCGTGATCGGCCACGATCGCCACGTCGCCGACCTCTGCCGTGGCCGAACCGGAGTCGACTATCGACGCCCGGGTCAGGTCGTTGCCGCCCGCGATGTCCTCGATGGTCTGGCCCTCGCCGACAACACCGGAGAGTCCGTCGAACCGCCAGTGGGCGAGGGTTCCGTCGACCAGCGGATAGTCGGCGGCCGAGCCGGGAGCCTCCGTTGATACGGGGTCGGGTCCGGTGAAACCCTCGAGCAGGATGTCGCGTGCCTTGGCCGAGAGCGACGTGCGTGTCGGATCCCCCGCGGCGAAAGCCGGGGCGAAGGCGGCGAACCGGTCGGCGAAGTCGATGTCGATGTCGAACTGCTGGTTCGGTGCCTCGAGAAACGCCTGGTCGTAACTCGTCAGGGTCTCCTGAGGCTTCCACGTGACCCAGGGCGAGGCAGTCTGCACGTGGATTCCGCCGTTGGTGAGGTCGAACTCGAAGAGACCGAGGTAGCCGTTGCCACCCTCGTACGCCATCTGCAGGTCGATGACGACCTCGGAGACGGTGTGACCGAAGTCGTTGGTCTTGGTGAGAAGCGACTGGCCGTGGAAGTGGCCGTTGAGGGTGAGGAAGATCTGGTCGTTGCCGCGGATCAGCTTGTCCCAGAGTTCGAGCCCGTACTCGGTCTCTTTGGGGGTGACACCGTCGGGTTCGATGTCGATGATCTGGTGGGTGGTGAGGATCACCGGCAGCGTCGGATTGGCCTTGATGACGGAATCGGCCCACGCGATCGTGGCATCCGAGGCTCGCCAGGTGAGCGCGAGGACGAGGTACCGCTGGCCCTCGGCCTCGAACACGTGGTACTGGCTGAGTCCGGTCGGGTCGCTGCCCTCGTAGGTGGCGACGCCGGCCGCCCGGTCGGGACCGAACCAGTCGAGAAACGGCTCGTCGGCGAGGTCGTAGCCGGTGTCGTCGAGGTTGTCGTCGGAATTGCGCACGTCGTGGTTGCCCGGGAGGATCGAGTACGGCAGCTTCGCGTCATCCAGAGTCTGCATCGCGCCGTCCGCCGCTTCCCACTCTGCTGCCTGGCCCACCTGGTCGACGACATCACCGAGGTGCGCGGCGAACGGGATGTTGAGAGCATCTGCGTTCTCGGCCAGCCAGTCGGTCTGCACCGCGAACGGGTCGCTTCCGTATCGCGGCATGAATTGATCGGCCGAGTAGCGCGAATAGAACTGCGTGTCGGGAATGACGGCGAGGGTGAACCGAGACGCGAGGTCGTCGGCGGCAGGGGTCGGGGCGGCGGGCGCGGCAGCGACCGGCACCACCGAGAAAAGAGACAGTGCAATGGCGCCGCTGGCAACGGCCGCGCCGGTCATGCGGCGATGACGACGACGTGGGGGTGGAACGTAATTCACAGGAATCCTTCGAATAGAGCGGATTACTGGGTTCGGGTCACCAGCCGACGCTGAGGAGCGTCTCGCACTATAACGTTGTCGCGGTCACCTAAACGGGTCATGTCGCACGTGTGGCGGGCCGATGAGCGGCCCATTGCCGCTTGACCCCGAAACGGGGGTCACGCTGGACGGTCCGCGTCACCGGCAGGCGGGCGGACGGCGTCGTCGACGCAGGGCGGCAGAGCGCAAAGCCGCGGCCGTTCCCGTCCTCCACAGGCCGGAAGACGCGCGCGTTCTCCACAGCAAATCTGCCTCCTGAACAGCAACAATGTGAATGTCGGTGGTCGGAGCGACCATGTCGTCATGGAAGCAATCAGGGCGACATCGGCAGCTGCGGGCGAGTACCTCGCCCGGGTCGCGGGCGCGCCCCTCGACGGCCTGACCGACGAGCAGCTGTGCGCCCAGACGGTCGAGCTCGAGCGGCTCGGGCGCCTGCTCGACGCCGCCAGGGTCAGCGCCGCCGCCGAGCTCGCCGACCGGTCGCGCTTCGGGCTGGGCAGCGACTCGCTGGCCTTCCGGCTCGGGCACGGCAAGGCCGCCCTGCTGGTAGAAGCGCTCACCCGGGTGTCTCCGCGCGAAGCGAGCCGTCGCATCCGTCTCGGCGCGTCTATCCGCTCGGGTCGCGCCATCGACGGATCGCTGCTGCCGGCCGACCACGCCCCGGTCGCCGCCGCCATGGCTGCCGGATCGATCGGCGTCGACGCGGCCGAGATCGTTGTGCGCTGTCTCGACCAGGCGGCGCAGCACGCGGGAATGTCGCTCGAGGCCGAAGAGAATCGCGCCGTCGCAGAACGCGCCCTCGTCGAGATGGCCGAGCACGCCACCGCCGACGAGGTCGGGGTGCAGGCACGGGCGTGGCGCGAGGCGCTCGACCCCGACGGAGCCGAACCGCGCGACGAAGAGGTGTACCGGCGACGCTCGCTGATTCTGGGCCGGGAGAGCAACGGGGTGCGCACGATCCGGGGCACGCTGTTGCCGGTCGATGCGGCGCTGCTGCAGTCGGCCTTCGACGAGGCGGAGAAGCCGGGCAATACCCCGCGCTTCCTGGCCGAAGACGACGAAGCGCGCGGCGTTCGCACGATCATCGGCGACGACGGAGAAGAGAAGACCGAGATCGTCGACGATCGCACGCGCGATCAGAGGCGGTACGACGTCTTCGCCGGGCTGATGAGCGTCGGCGTGCGCGCCTCGGGCAACGCGAAGGTCGAGACGCGCTCGACCGCTCAGGTGACGGCGGTCGTGAGCCTGGACGACCTCGAGCGCGGCGCCGGGGTGGGCTGGCTCGACGGCGTCGAAGAACCGGTGTCGATCGCCACGATCGAGCAGCTCGTCTGCTCGAACGGCAAATCGCTCGTGGTCATGGGCGAGAAGGGAGAGCCGCTCTACCTCTACCGCGGACGCCGCTACTTCACCGAACAGCAGATGCAGGCGCTGGCGGTGCGCGATGGCGGGTGCGTGTGGCCCGGTTGCCACTCCCCTGCCGCGTGGGCCGACGGCCACCACGTGCGCGAGTACGAGAAAGACCACGGGCCGACGAATATCGACAACGGGGTGCTGTTGTGTCCGCACCACCATCGCATGCTGCACCACTCCGACTACGAGATGAAGATGGTCGGCGGGCGCCCATATCTGGTTCCGCCGGCCTTCATCGACCGTGAACGCTCGCCCATCCTGCTCGGCCGGTCGCGCATCGGGGTCAATCTCGCGCTGGGGCGGCGACTCGTCTAGACCGTCCCCTCCGCCACACATGCAACTGCCAGCCACCCGGGACTTAAGTCCCTTTTAGACGAACATCGGCGAGCGTAGCGTCGGGATCACGGCCACCAGACCTCCCATCCGGCCGCCCTCAACGGGCCACACTCTCACCGGGCCTCAGCCCCAACCGAAAGACTCAGCCCCAACCGAAAGAAGAGAACAGCAGTGTCAGCGCAGACATCCACACCTCAAGCAACTTCGGAACGCCGCATTTCCACGTCCGTGCTCGTGATCGGAACGGGCGGTTCCGGACTACGTGCCTCGATCGAGCTCGCCGAGCGCGGGGTCGACGTGCTCGCCGTGGGAAAGCGCCCGAAGAACGACGCCCACACCTCGCTCGCCGCGGGCGGCATCAACGCGGCCCTCGGCACCATGGACGAGGAAGACACCTGGCAGCAGCATGCCGCCGACACCATCAAAGAGAGCTACCTGCTCGCCAACCCGCATACGGTCGAGATCGTCACCAAGGGCGCGCGACGCGGTATCGAAGACCTCGAGCGCTACGGCATGCCCTTCGCCCGCGAAGACGACGGACGCATCAGCATGCGGTTCTTCGGCGCCCACAAATACCGCCGCACGGCCTTCGCCGGTGATTACACCGGCCTCGAGATCCAGCGCACCCTCGTCAACCGTGCGAACCAGCTCGACATCCCTATCCTCGACTCGGTCTACATCACCCGCATCCTGGTGAAAGACAACGTGGTGTTCGGCGCCTACGGGTTCGATCTGAATGACGGATCCCGCGTGCTCATCCACGCGGACGCGGTGATTCTCGCGGCCGGCGGGCACAACCGCATCTGGCGGCGCACGTCCAGCCGCCGAGACGAGAACACCGGCGACTCGTTCCGCCTCGCGGTGCTCGCGGGAGGCCGCATCCGCGACCCCGAGCTCGTGCAGTTCCACCCGAGCGGCATCATCGAGCCCGAGAACGCCGCCGGCACCCTCATCAGCGAGGCGGCTCGCGGCGAGGGCGGTCACCTCTACAACGCGCTCGGCGAGCGCTTCATGGCGAAGTACGACCCGGAGCGCATGGAACTATCCACCCGCGACCGCGTCGCCCTCGCCGCCTACACCGAGATCAAGGAGGGCCGCGGCACCGAGAAGGGCGCCGTTCTTCTCGACATCTCGCACCTGCCGCGCGAGACCATCATGACGAAGCTCCCCCGCGTCTACCAGACCATGCTCGAACTGCAGATGCTCGACGTGACCACCACGCCGATGGAGATCGCGCCGACCGCGCACTACTCGATGGGCGGGGTCTGGGTGCGTCCCGACGACCACTCGACCGACGTGAACGGCCTGTACGCGATCGGCGAGGCCTCGAGCGGACTCCACGGCGCCAACCGGCTGGGCGGCAACTCGCTCATCGAGCTGCTGGTATTCGGCCGCATCGTCGGCGAGGCAGCGGCGCAGTACAGCGCCGGGCTCCTCTCCCACGAACGCTCCGTCGAGGCCGTCGACGAGGCGCGGGCGGAGATCGCGGAACTATTGGCGGCCGACGGCGAGGAGAACGTCCGTGCGTTGCAGCGGGCCATCCGCAACACCATGACCGACCACGCGGGCGTCGTGCGCGACGAGGCCGGGCTCACGGCGGGGCTGGCCGAGCTCGATGCGATCGAAGCGCGCTTCGCGGGGCTGGGCATCCACCCCGACGTCGCCGGCTTCCAAGACCTGGCGCACGCCTTCGACCTCAAGGCCGCGGCGATCGCCGCCCGGGCGACGTTGCAGGCGGCCCTAGAGCGCCGCGAGACCCGCGGGGCCCACAATCGCAGCGACTACCCCGAGATCGACCCGAACCTGCAGGTGAATCTGGTCTGGTCGCACGATGCCGCGACGGGCGAGTCTACGGTCACCCGCGAAGAGATCCCGGCGGTGCCGCAGGAGATCGCCGACCTCATGCGCGACGAGGTGTCCGTGGCGGGCAAGCTGCTGGAGTGACATTGTCGGTTGAGTAGCGCCGTCTACGGCGCGTATCGAAATCCAGGCGGGGGTTTCGATACGGCCGCAGGCGGCCTACTCAACCAGCAGAAGCGCGGGCGGCCCACTCAATCGGCGACCCGCTAGTCGCCCAGGTTGCGGCGCGCCGACATCGCGCGATCCGACTCGCGCTTGTCCTGACGCTCGCGCAGGGTCTGACGCTTGTCGTATTCCTTCTTGCCCTTGGCGACGGCGATCTCGACCTTGGCGTTTCCGTTGCTGAAGTAGATCGACAGCGGGATGAGCGTGTAGCCGCCGTCTTTGATCTTGTTGTGGATCTTGAGGATCTGCTCTTTGTGCAGCAGCATCTTGCGCTTGCGCCGCACCGGATGGTTGTTCCACGACCCGTGGTTGAACTCGGGGATGTGCACGGCGTCGAGCCACGCTTCGCCGCCCTCAATGAAGCCGTAGCCGTCGACGAGGGTCGCGCGACCGGCGCGCAACGACTTCACCTCGGTACCGGTCAACACCAGCCCTGCCTCGTAGGTGGTTTCGATCAGGTAGTCGTGGCGTGCCTTCTTGTTACTGGCAACGACCTTCTGGCCCTTTTCGCGTGGCATCCGTCAGTTCTCTCTGTGTAAGCCAGCCCTCTCATGAGAGCAGCCTTACAGCTTACCCGCAGCTAGACCTTGAGGTAACGACTGATCGCGAACCCGGCGGAGGCCGCGGCCAGGATTCCGCCCACCACGATGAGAATCGGCACGACGATAATCGCCTCGTCGAGCCCGACGAGGGTCGTGGTGGTCGACAGCGTCTCGGCGAGGTAGCCCTTCACGAAGAACTGCACGATCGCGATCACAGCGCCCCCGGCGAGCAACGAACCGATGAGCGCCGCGAAGACGCCCTCGAGGATAAACGGGGTCTGGATGAACCGGTTGGACGCTCCGACGAGGCGCATGATGCCGAGCTCCCGCCTCCTCGAGAAGGCGCTCAGCCTGATCGTGGTGGCGATCAGCAGCACGGCGGCGACCAGCATGAGCGTCGCGAGACCGATGGCGGTGAAACTGGCGGCGTTGAGAACGGCGAAGATCTGGTCGAGATAGCTCCGCTGGTCTTCGACGGCCTGCACCCCGGCGCTCGACGACAGGCTTTCGATGAGGATGTCCGCCTGCGTCGGGTCATTGAGGTTCACCCGGAAGCTCTCGTTGAGCATGTCCTTCGTGACGAAGGCGGTGAGCTGGCTGTCGGCAAACTGTTCCTTGAAGTTGGCGAGAGCCTGGTCGTGGTTCTCGAACTCGAACTTCTTGATGAACGGAGCGAGCGTCGTCGACTCCAGTTGCGCCTCGACGAGATCCTTCTGGTCCTGGGTGGCCTCCTGCTGCGCGCAGTTACCCGTGGAGTCGGTGGCGGTGCACATGTAGACGGCGACCTGGGCTCGGTCGTACCAGTAGCCCTTCATTTCGCCGATCTGCATCTGCAGCAGGATGGCGGCGCCCACGAAGGTGAGCGAGATGAAGGTGACGAGAACGACGGAGATGACCATCGAGACGTTGCGGCGCAGGCCGGAGGCAGCCTCGCCGAGAACGAGTGCGAGCCTCACTGGAGCTCTCCGTTCGACAGGCCGAACCCTTGGATCGGGATGGCCTGCGTCTGGTACCCGCCCTCGCGCTCGTCGCGCACGATCTGGCCGCTCGTGAGCTCGATGACCCGGCGCTTCATCTGGTCGACGATGCCGGCGTCGTGGGTGGCCATGATCACGGTCGTGCCGCCCACGTTGATGCGCTGCAGCAGGTTCATGATTCCGGCGCTCGTCACGGGGTCGAGGTTTCCGGTGGGCTCGTCGGCCAGCAGGATCGCCGGCTTGTTGACGATGGCGCGGGCGATCGCCACGCGCTGCTGCTCGCCACCCGAGAGTTCGTGCGGGAAACGGCCGGTCTTACCGGCGAGTCCCACCATCTTCAGCACGTCGGGCACGGCCTCCTGGATGAAGCCGCGGCTCTTTCCGATCACCTGCAGCGAGAACGCCACGTTGTCGAAGACGGTCTTCTGCGGCAGCAGGCGGAAGTCCTGGAAGACCACACCGAGATTGCGGCGGAAATAGGGGACCTTTCGGCTCGACAACGTGCCGAGCTGTTGCCCGAGCACGTGGATCTGCCCCTGGGAGGGCTTCTCCTCTTTCAGCACGAGACGCAGGAAGCTCGACTTACCGGAGCCGGAAGCGCCGACGAGAAAGACGAATTCCCCCTTGAGAATCTCCAGGCTGACATTGTTAAGTGCCGGCCGGGTGTTCCCGGAATACAACTTGGATACCGAATCAAAGCGAATCATTTCGTGACGAGCCTAGGCACGAGAGAGACGGATGCGGCCCGCGACACCCCAGCGCGGCAACGTTCCCAGCTAGCGAGCCCTAGTCTTTGTCGCGCTTACGCCACTTGATTCCGGCGTTGATGAAGCCGTCGAGGTCGCCGTCGAACACCTTGGAAGGGTTGCCCTCCTCGTACTCGGTGCGCAGGTCTTTCACCATCTGGTAGGGCGCGAGAACGTAGCTGCGCATCTGGTCGCCCCAGCTCGCGGTGATGACCCCGGCGAACTCCTTCTTGGTGGCCGCTTCCTGCTCCTTCTGCAGGATGAGCAGGCGGGACTGCAGCACGCGCATGGCGGCCGCGCGGTTCTGGATCTGGCTCTTCTCGTTCTGCATCGACACGACGGTGCCGGTGGGAATGTGGGTGAGGCGCACCGCGGAGTCGGTGGTGTTGACCGACTGGCCGCCGGGGCCGGAGGAGCGGAAGACGTCGACGCGGATGTCACCCTCGGGGATGTCGATGACCGCGGCCTCTTCGAGCAGCGGGATGACCTCGACGGCGGCGAAGCTGGTCTGGCGCTTTCCCGCCGCGCCGAACGGCGACACGCGCACGAGGCGGTGCGTTCCGGCCTCGACGCCCAGCGTTCCGAAGGCGTAGGGTGCGTCGATCTCGAACGTCGCCGACTTGATGCCGGCCTCTTCGGCGTAGCTGGTGTCCATGACGGTGGCCGAGTAGCCGTGCTTCTCGGCCCAGCGCAGGTACATGCGGAAGAGCATGTCGGCGAAGTCGGCGGCGTCCACTCCCCCGGCACCGGCGCGGATGGTGATGACGGCGGGTCGGGCGTCGTATTCACCGTCGAGCAGCGTCTGAACCTCGAGGTCGCCGAGCACCTTTTCGATCGCCTTGAGTTCGGCTTTCGCCTCGTCGGCTGCCGCGACATCCGACTCGTCGTTCGCCAGCTCGACCATGATCTCCAGGTCGTCCAGGCGCGAGGCGATGCTCACGATCTTCGCCAGCTCGGCCTGACGGTGACTGAGGTCGCTCGTGACTTTCTGCGCCTTGTCGGTGTCGTCCCAGAGGTCGGGAACGCCGGCCTGCTCGCTGAGATCGGCGATCTCGGCCTCGAGCCGTTCGACGCCGACCACCGAGCGAATGTCGTCGAAGGTCGATCGAAGGGCAGCAATCTCTACAGAAAAATCCAGCTCGTCCATGTCGGAGCGAGTCTACCCGCCTGCCTATCGGTCGCTGAGCCTGTCGAAGCGCCCTTCGACGGGCCCAGGGACCGGACAGGCGTAGGGTGAAAGAGATGAGCACCGCCGAGCAACCGTTCCGCTGGCGCTCCATCGCACTCCCGGCCCTGCTGCCGACGCTGCTCTTCTCCATCGGCGAGGGCGCGATCATCCCGATGATCCCCGTCGTCGCGGGCAACCTCGGCGCCACGCTCGCGATCGCCGGTCTCGTCGCCGCACTTCTCATGGTCGGCGAGCTTGTCGGAGATATTCCGAGCGGATGGCTCGTGGCCCGGGTAGGGGAACGCCCGGCCATGATCGGCGCCGCTCTGCTCTCGATCATCGGGCTCGTGATCTGCGTTCTCGCCCCCAACCCGGTCGCGCTCGGATTCGGAATCTTCCTCGTCGGCCTGGCGACCGCCGTGTTCTCGCTCGCGCGCCACGCCTTTATGACCAGCTTCGTGCCGGTCGCCTACCGGGCGCGCGCCCTGTCCACTCTCGGCGGCACGTTCCGGGCGGGTTTTTTCATCGGACCGTTCATCACGGCCGCGGTCATCCACCTCACCGGCACCGCGGCATCCGCGTTCTGGATCCATATCGTGGCCTGTCTCGCCGCGGCCCTCATGCTCATTCTGCTGCGCGACCCGAGCGCCTCGTTCGGCGTGGTGAAGTCCGTGCGCGGCACTACAGGGGCCACGCTGCACGAGGGCGAGGCTCTCGTCGAGCAGGAGGCGAGGGGGCTGTTCCGCACCATCTACGAGAACCGTGGTGTGCTCGCGAAACTCGGCACCGGCGCCGCGCTGATCGGGGCGTTGCGCGCGAGCCGCGCCATCATCCTGCCGCTGTGGGCGCTGAGTATCGGCATCAACGAGACCAATACGGCGCTGATCATCGGCATCGCGTCGGGCATCGACTTCGCCCTGTTCTACGCGAGCGGGCAGATAATGGACCGCTTCGGCCGGCTCTGGAGCGCCGTGCCGTCGATGGTCGGACTCGGGCTCGGGCACCTGGCGCTCGCCTTCACGCACGACCTGCCCGACACGGTGGTGTGGTTCATTTCGGCGGCGATGTTCATGTCGCTCGCGAACGGGGTGGGCAGCGGCATCCTGATGACGCTCGGCGCCGACCTCGCCGACAAGAGCAATCCGGCGCCGTTCCTCGGCGCCTGGCGCTTCACCGGCGACCTCGGCAGCGCGGGCGGCCCGCTACTGGTGGCCGCGCTCACCGGCGCCGCGTCGATCGCGATCGCCGCTGGCACCATGGGCGTTCTCGGCCTCGTCGGCGCCGGCATCCTGCTGCGCTACGTGCCACGCTATGCGCCGCACGTGCCGCGCGGACTGCGCTAGCCGCGTCTCAGTCTGCGGCGCGGTTCAGAATGCGGTGCTCGGCAGGTCTTTCTCGTCTCCGACGATGGCCGCGAGCATCCGTTCGACCACGGCGTCGGGGTCGAGTCCGGCGGGAAAGGCCGGGGCGGATCCCGCGATCGCGCGCGACGCGAGCCCCGTCTCGGTGTGCCCCGGCCGCGCGTCGATCAGGCGGATTCCGCCGCGCCTCGCCTCGCGCGCTGTCGCGGCCATAAACGCCGCGAGCGCCGACTTCGACGCGGAGTAGGCGGCGAGTCCCGCCGTCGGGGATTCCGCCACGACGCCGCTCATGGTGAGCACGAACGGCTCCCGCCCCTCGACGGCCGACTCGGCGAGCACGGGGAGGGCCGAGGAGATCAGCGTGATCGGCCCGGTGGCGTTCACGGCGAAGAGCTTCGCGACGGTGGCGGCGTCGAGCTGCGCCGCGGGGCCGAAGGCGACCACCCCGGCCGCCACGACCACGCCGTCGAGCCCGCCCACCGCGTCGGCGGCCAGGCCGACCGCCGGGTCCGCCTGCGTGGCGAGGTCGACGACGAATCTGCGGCCGGGGACGTCGAGCGCGTCGAGGCGGGCCCGGTCGGTGCCCGTGAGCACGACGTCGGCGCCGGCCGCGACCAGACGGGCGGCGAGGCGCGAGCCGAGGGCCCCGGTCGCTCCGACGACGAGAATGCACTTGCCCACGAGATCGGTCATCGCCTCAGCCTAGCCAGCGCGCGAGTCGATACACTCGAAGCTTGTCGATTCAGCCCCCTCCCCCGCGCGCCCAGCCGTTGCAGCGACTCCGCTCGCTCGACGGTCTCCGCGGCGTGGCCGCGATCGTGGTCGTGGCCTACCACTCGCTGCTGATCAGCCCGACCCTGTCGGGGATCGTCTTGGCCAACCAGGTCGCCGAGCCCGGGTCGTTCTGGGACGTGCTGCTGAACTCGCCCCTGCGCATCTTCATCGCCGGCAACGAGGCCGTGATCGTGTTCTTCGTGCTCAGCGGACTCGTGCTCACCCTGCAGGTGCGGCGCGAGCGCGACTTCAACTGGGGCACCTATTTTCCCCGGCGGCTCGTTCGGCTCTACCTGCCGATGTTCGCCTCGATCGTGTTCGCCGTGATCGTGACGCTGCTGCTGCACCGCGACCGCGAGGCTAGCGACAGCCTCTGGGTGCAGTTCTACACCTACCCCGACTTCGACCCGAAGTTCGCCATCCAGGCCGCCGACGTGTTCAACGGCACACCTGATTTCAACAGCCCGCTCTGGTCGCTGCGATGGGAGGTGCTGTTCTCGCTGCTGCTTCCCGTGTTCGTGCTCATCGCCTCGCGCGGACGCAAGCTCGCGTGGGCGGCGATCGCCCTCGCCCCGCTGGTGGTACTGATCGGCTACGAGTACACCGTGCTGCCGCTCGTCTACCTTCCCGCCTTCATCGTGGGCATCGCACTCGCCAAACTGTTCGGCGTGCGCGACGCGACCATCGACGCGGCCCAGCTCGCCCAGCCGGTCACCCCGTGGTGGGGCCATGTCGCCTGGTTCGCCGGGGCCGTCGCCTCGCTGTTCCTGCTCATCCTGCACTGGTTGCTGCAGCCGCAGTACGGGGCGAACACACACGTCGCCTTCGTGTCATCCGCCCTCATCGTCCTCGGCGCCGCGGGCATCGTCACCGTGGCCGCCCGCTGGAAGCCGGCCGTGCGCGTGCTGTCGCTGCCGCCGATCCACTGGCTCGGACGCATCTCGTTCAGCCTCTACCTCGTGCACGCGCCGATCCTCATCGCCACCGCGAACGTGGCGCACGACCTGCCGTGGCCGGTGCAGGCGATCATCGGCGTCGCCATCTCGTTCGGTGTCGCCGAACTCTTCACCCGGTTCGTGGATGTACCGAGCCACCGCCTCTCGAAGAAGATCGGCCGCACGGCGCCCGCGCCTGCTGCGCGCGCGAGTACTCCCGCCGCCTAAACAACAGGTGTAAGTTAGTCACGGTTCCGATTTCGATCGTGACGTGCATCAGACCCGTTTGTCCCATGTGTATCCGATTCTGCGGAGCCCATTCGAACACTCGACCAAGGAGCACACCCCATGACCCGTTTCCAGGGCAAAGTCGCACTCGTCACCGGCGCAGCGAGCGGCATCGGCAAGTCCACGTCGCTGCGCCTCGCACGTGAGGGCGCGTCCGTCGTCATCGCCGACATCAATGCGGCAGCCGGCCAGACCGTCGTCGACGAGATCACCGCCGCCGGGGGCACGGCCCTCTTCATCTCGCTCAACGTCACGAGCGAAGACGAGTGGAACGCCGCAGTCGCCACCACCGTCGACACCTTCGGCGGCCTCGACCTGCTGGTCAACAACGCCGGCATCGGCGACGCCCGCTCGATCGAAGACACCACGATCGAGGTCTGGGACAAGACCATCGCCGTCACGCAGACCAGCGTCTTCCTCGGCCTCAAGGCGGCGAGCGGCCCGCTCAAGGCCTCGGGCGCCGGATCCGTCGTCAACATCTCGTCGATCTACGGCCTCGTCGGCGGTTCGGCCGCCGGTCCCGCCTACCAGGCAGCCAAGGGCGCCGTGCGACTTCTGACCAAGAACGCCGCGCTCTGGTGGGTCGAGTCGGGCGTGCGCGTCAACTCGGTTCACCCCGGCTTCATCGACACCCCCATCCTCGAGGGAGCCCCGCGCGAGGCCCTCGCCGCCACCGTGCCGATGAAGCGCCTCGGCCAGCCCGAGGAGATCGCCTCGATGATCACCTACCTGCTGAGCGACGAGGCCAGCTTCATCACCGGCGCCGAGTTCGCCGTCGACGGTGGCTTCACCGCCGCCTAATCTTCCTGGCTCGCGCCGGTCACCATGACGGATGCGGCCTCACACACGCCCGACAGGACCTATCGCCCGGCAGCGGGTGAGCCTTTCCTGTTGGGCGTGCGCGCGTTTCAGGCGCCTACCGTCTGGAGCGCGATAGCCGAGAAGAACAGCGCGACCGTGAGCGCGATGGCAGCCGCAGGCACCCACCAGGACGTGCGGCGGTAGGTACGGCGGAATCCGATACCGAGGATGACCGCCACGACGATCACGACCGCCGACCAGAACATGCCCCAGACGGCGACAACCGTCGGACCGTAGTCGCAGTTCTCGAGGCACGACACGTCCATCGAGTTCAGGAAAACGAACGCGACCGCCAGGCAGAGCAACGGCAGCAGAGCGACCGACAACAAAATAGTGAGGGTGACGTCGAGCTGCTTCTTCACTGACTCCCCCTCTGCCTGCCGAACGTTCGCCAATCTAGCCGAACACCGACCGGGCTACCGCCGTCACCTCGATGCGGAAGCCGTCAGGCACCAGCAGCGATACGACCGGCGGCCTCCAGTAGGCGGCGAGTTCGACCGTCGCGCTGCGGCCATCAACCGTCTCGGCGCGCAGCACCCGCAGGGATTCGAATCGGGAGCCGGCCGGGCCCGACACGTAGCCGGTGACGGCTGCCGCGACATCCGGCGACCGCAACCGCGGACGCGTGCCCGACGACGTCGACTCGACCGAGCTCAGGTCGAACGACTCCGCGCCGACGAGGGCGGCACCGTCTGCGAGGGCGAACAGGCGCTTGCGCTCGAGGTAGAGCGAGGTCGCAGCGATCACGATCAGCACGAGAACCAGCGCGAGGAAGCCATAGAAGACCGTGAGCGGCAGGATCGATCCGCTCTCGTCGCGTCGCAGCCGGGCCGCGGCTGCCTGGCCTCGCCGGCTCACGGCGCCACTCCCCCGAACCGCGACACCTGCTGGGTCGCGCTCGACGAGATCGGCACGCTGAGCGGAACGTCGAGGTCGAGCACAGGAGGCACGAGCGGCAGCGTCACCCGGGTCGTTAGGTCGACCGTGACGAAGCCGCGGCGGGAGAGACAGGCGCCCGGGTTCGGCGTGCAGGTCACGGTCATCCGCACGTCGTCGGCGTCGAGGCCGTAGTCGGCGAGCGCGACCTGAACGGCCACCCGGGCACCGCGCTGTGCCTCGGCTACGGACTCCGACCCGACGAACACCCGGGCCGCCTGCCGCGACGCGCCCTCCACGGCGAACGACGCGCCCTGCAGCGCCGAAACGGTGAGCACCAGATAGACGAGCGGGACCAGCAGCACCAGCCCGGCGGTGATGAACTCGAGCGAGGCCGTGCCCGTCTCGTCACTGCTGATCCTGTTAGCGCCGTTCCCCTCAGTCGACAGTCTCCTTCGCGGCATGCCCGGTCACCTCCAGCCCGCCGTCGAGTCCGACGAGTCCGATGAGCGGCAGCGGAGTGCGCACTGTGACCGCGACGGCCGGATGCTCGAGGTAGCTGCCCGAAGTCGCGGTCACGTCGTTCGCGTACCCGGCCCCGATCGCCGTGGTGATGAGGTCGCGGGTGCGGGCGGCGCCGTCGGCGAGGGTGTTGTCGGCGAGCGCCCCGTAGCGGGCTCCCTCGGACGCGGCATCCAGAACCGTGTTGCGAACGTGCAGGGCGAATCCGAGCTGCAGCACCGACAGGGTGAGAACCGTGAGCAGCGCCGAGACCATCACGAACTCGGCCGGCGCCGAACCGCGGTCGCTGCCGAGCCTGGCCGGCCACACCCGCGAGGGCATGGCTAGAAGCTGGTCACGCGTTCGATGGCCTGCTCGAACACCTGACTGAGCGCCGGACCGGCGAGACCCCAGATGATGATCACCAAGCCCGCGGTCATCAAGGTGATCAGCACCCACCCCGGAACGTCGCCACGATCGTCGGTCGCTAGAAGTTTCAGTCGCGTCATTGCCTTCTCTTTTCTCTCGAAGTCGGTCACAGCCCCGTCTGCAGCACGAGGATGCCGGGGAAGATCGCGAACGCCACCGTGATCGGCAGGATGAGGAACACGAGCGGCACGAGCATCGCGACCTCTTTCTTGCCGGCGAGCTCGAGCAGCTGGCGCTTGGCGTCGTCGCGGGAGTCTTGGGCCTGCGCCCGCAGGACCTCGACGATCGGGGTGCCGCGGTCGAGTGCGCCGACCACCTGTTCGACGAAGCGGGTGAACGGCGGCAGATCGAGCTCGCGACCCACCCGTGCGAGCGACTCCGCGAAGGGCAGGCCCGTGTTCACGTCGGCGATCGCCCGGCCGAGCTCTGCCGCAAGCTCGCCCTGGCTGATGCGGGAGATGCGGCGGGTCGCATCGAGGATGCCCTCCCCCGCCGAAAGGCTGAGGGTGAGGAACTCGAGCACCGTCGGCAGCTCGCTCGCCATGCGGGCGAGCCGGGCGCGGGCGGCGCGCTGCAGAGCGTAGTCACGCAGGGCCACACCGCTCGCGGCGAAGACGGCGACGATGCCGAGCTGCGCGACGAGCGGGAGCGCGGTAGCCCGGGCGGCCGCGATCGAGGCGAGCACGCCGACCCCTGCCCCAAAGGTGGCCCACAACAGCTGCCGGCCCCGGAACTGCTCGACCGTCAACGGGGAACCCGCCTGACGCAGGCGGTGGGCCGTGGCATCCGGCCCGCCGAGCAGCACGCCGAGACCCCGTCGCAGGCCCTCGACGATCGGGGCGAACACGAATCCGAGCACGGGCAGCGGATCGGCCGGCCGCCGGGCGATCAGCTCACGGGCGCCCGGCGAGACGTCGAGCACGTAGGGCGCGACGCGGTCGACGAGGCGCGGGCGGCTGAGTCTCGGCGTCACGCTGAGGATCGCCCACAGGCCGAGGCCGAGAGTCACGCCGCACACGACGGCCCACGCGAGTGCGGGCGTCATCGGAACCACCGGCGTTCGTCGGGGATGCGGCCCACCGCGACCATGATGCGGTAGGCGACGACGGACACCACCAGGCCGACGACGACGAGCGCCGCGCCGGCGGCGGTGTTGTACGCGGCGGCGGCCTCGGGCCTGCTGGCGAGCAGCAACAGCACGATCCACGGCGCGGCGACGCCCAGCCGGGCGGCGTTCATCACCCACGACTGCCGCGCCTCGACCTCCGAGCGGATCGCCGCCTCCTGACGCAGGTAGGCGGCGAGGTTGCGCAGCACCGTGGTGAGCTCGCTGCCGCCCACCTCGCGCGACATGCGCAGCGTCTCGAGGATGCGGTCGGCGACAGGGTCGGCCAACCGGTCCTTCAGCTGCCCGATGCACAGGCCGAAGTTGCCGGTCGCGCGGTACTCCGCCTCGAACTCGGCGAAAGCCGCCCGGGTCACGGTCGGCCCGGCCCGCGCGAGGGTGACGACGCTGTCGGGCAGCGCGAGGCCCGAACGCACGGCGGAGACGAGGTGGTCGACGACGTCGGGCCAGACCACCCTGGTCGCCCGACGCCTCGCCCGGGCGCGCACCGTGACGAGCGCGGACGGCACAACGAGCGCGACGATCGCGGCCGCCACGGCGAGCGACGCAACCGGCACGAGCGCGTACACGACGGCCCCGCCGACGACGCCGAGCAGGAGAGACACCACGAAGAACAGCAGCGGCGTCACACGCCCGAGCCCGGCCTGCCGCAGTCGCACCCGCACCGGCGCGAGCGAACGGGAGGGGGTCGGCGCCTCCGGCGCCGGCCAGAGCACGGGCGACGCCACCAGCAGCACGCCAATGCCCATCACCAGTCCCCACACGGCGGTCACGAGCGCGGCCCCGCCAGAACAGCGGCCGGATCGAACCCGGCCGCACGGAACTTCGCGGTCTTGGTGGGGTGGCTGCCGGTGGCCGTGAGCGTTCCCGAGTCCATGGCGAAGATCGCGCTGGCCTCGACCATGGACCCGCTCACCTGCCCGCTCGGGGCCACGATCTCCACGACGCGCCGTTTTCCGCCGCGCGCTATCTCGCACTGCACGACGAGGTCGATGCACCCGGCCACCGTCGGCACCACGAATGCCGAGTCGATGTTGCGCCCGGCCAGCAGCGGCAGGGTCGATAGTTTCGACAGCGCGTCGCGGGCGCTGTTGGCGTGGATGCTCGACATGCCCGGCAGCCCGCTGTTGAGGGCGATCAGCAGGTCGAGCGACTCGGCCTCGCGCACTTCGCCGACCACGAGGCGGTCGGGGCGCATCCGCAACGATTCTTTGATCAGTCGGCGCAGCGTGATCTCGCCCGTTCCCTCGAGGCTGGGCTGCCTGCACTGCATGGCCACGCGGTCGCGCGCGGTGAGGTCGAGCTCGAACGTCTCCTCGACGGTGACGATGCGCTCGGTCGGCCGCGCGCTCGAGAGCAGGGCGTTCAGCAGCGTGGTCTTGCCGCTCTGCGTGGCCCCGGAGACGAGGATGTTCTGCCCCGACAGCACGCACATGCGCAGAAACTCGGCCGCCTGGTGCGTGAGCGAGCCGAGGGCGACGAGCCGCTGCAGGTCGCGGATGCGCTGCGTGAACTTACGGATGTTAACGGCCCAGTGGCGCTGGGTGACGTCGGGAATCACGACGTGCAGCCGCGAACCGACCGTTATCTACCCCCTTCGTGCGAATCGCCAGGAAAGCGCTGATGCAGCATGTAAGCCGAAGTCAGTCACTGTCTGATTTAGCGCGTTCGATAGAGGTCACGTTAGTTGAGGCGCCGGCTGAGAGCCTTCGAATTTCTTCGCTATAAGCCTGGCGTAGGTTCGACAAATCGTCTTCCAGAACCTGAACGAGGCGCCTGGACTCGGTCAGCTGTATTTCCGTCGTTCTGGACGTCTGAAGTAGCCGCTCGTAGGAGATACGGAGCTCCGCATGAACTTCTGGGTCGACCTTTCCCGGCGCGTCCAGCTGGGAGCCCAACCAGCGTTTTCGTTGACTAGACAGGTCTGTTACTTGCTGTTGCAAGCCGGCGATCACCGCCTTGTCGCGCTCGACGCGAGACAGAAGAGTTGCCCTGTCGGCCTTCAAGCCTCGTCCGTTGGCGAGCGTCTGGGTCGTCGAGGCGCGTTCGGCGTTATGTCTTAATTCGAGGGCGGCAGCCGCGATCGCGTCGTGCAGAACAGCGTGACTATGGATGAACTCGCGAGACACCTTCGCAGCGCGGGCGATGCCCGCAATTGTGATGTTCTCGCTTCGCGACTTTGCATTTTCCAGTGCGGTGAGAACGCTCGCCTTTTTCGTTTTCGATTCCGCCGCGCGGTGTCGGCGAAGGGCGTCCACAGCATTGTCACTCGGCATTTTGCTTTTCTCGCAGGATCTTTCGCAGGTCAATTCTTCGCGGCGACGTCGCCCGACGCCGGACGTCAGCCATCTGGTCTAGGGCACCCTTGATCGCTGTTCTCTCGTCGTCGCTGAGCGTGTCGATGTAGTTGTCGATGCCGTTGATAATCGCCGTGCAGTCTGCGATCCGGGCCGCATAGTGTTCGAGCAGGTGCGCCGATGCGCGGATTATGCGTGCGCGCTCCAGTTGCACTTGAAGGTGGGTACGCTTCGCGGCCATGCCATCGCGTTCGAGGGGGTCAACGAGGAAGAACGGGCATGACTCGCACGCGTGGTTGAGAGAGCAGGCTTCGCCGCCCGCCGCCACGTTTTGTGGCTCCGTGCAAGAGCCTAAGGTGACTGCAAGTTTGCCGAACCCATCACGTTCGCGGTCGATCGGGATCGCCTCGCCGAGCAGATTGAGTCGTCGCGGGGGAATCGCGGAGAGGGCCTTTTTCCTGCGTTTAGCGGTGACACTGAAGTAAGCCATCGTCGTCACGAAGCTCTTGTGCCCCATGTAGTCCTGCAACACGTCGGGAGTGGTTGTGGGCCGTCCGTCAGCGTCCGTGGCATCGGCGAGCCGTTGGGCGAACGCGTGCCGGAAGGAATACGGATCAATAGTGGAAAGGTCGAAGTAGATGAGGTTGCCTTCGGCTCCCTCCACGGCACTCGTAAAGGGAGCCTTCTCGGAGATGATCGCAATCAGATCATTGATTCGGTCCCCCAGATACCCGTGCCCGTAGTGCTGGTCGTTCGATCCGAATGACGAGGGGAAGAGCCATTTTGAGTCAACTCCGGCCTCGCGTTTTATCTTCTGCCAATCTCGGATGACGTCGTGTGTTTCCTGGTGGATGGGGAGCCGCTTGCCGCTGCCGAACGGTGGTTTCCCTTCTTGCCACTCCAAGTATGGTGAGCCCTGGGTGTCGTAGGAGATGCAGTCGTCTTCGAGCCTGGTGGTCTCGCCTGTTCGGCGGCCGCAACGCTCGTGCACGAATATCATGGCCTGCGCCTCGGCAGTTCGATACGCGTCAGCGCGAACAAGGAGGCCGAGGTGGTCCATCACCCAGTCGACGATCGGTTGGGGAACGAACCTGAACGGCTCGTCGGGGTTCTTTGCGCGGGATGCCATCTTGCCGATTGGAGCGTGCCGCTCCGGATCTACCGAAAATTGCGGCGCAATTTTGCCCCACACGTCTTGCTGCTCGTCATCAGCTCTAGCGAAATTGATCACGCGCGATAGGGCCAGGAGCTGTCGCCCCTGAGCTCTTGGATCGCTCCACCGTGTCCGGATCTCTTTCACTATGGCGTTCATGTCCGCCCCAGCAAGCGAGCGTGCTGCGGTGCCGCGCGCTCTCAGCGTCTCATCGGCGATGGTCCATGCGCTCTGGATGTGCGGGAGTTCGCCAATCCCGCGAGGAGCTCCCCGAACCCAAGCGCCAATGGCGTCGAGAATCCACTGCGTCTGTATCTCACGGAGGTCGAGGCCGGCGTTCCGGCCGACTCTCTTGCTGGTCTTTCTCAGTTCGAGATCCTGGAAGCGGATGATCCGAGGGTCACGGGGGTCGACGCCCGACCACTTCCTATGTGCCTCATCGACGAACCACTGCAGATCGTTTAGGAGCCCTCTCAGGCCGCCGTCTCGCTCTGCTATGTTTTCGCGCCCGAGTTTGTCGGCGCCCACGGTCGTTGCAATGTCGCTGTGTCGAAGGCCGAGGTAGGTTACTCGGATGTCGACGGGCGACATTCCTGCCGCTCCTTTGAGATCTCGTTGCTGGAGCGCGTAGAGGAGCTCCCACCTCACGGGATCCCTGAGAAGCCCGAACGGCGTGGCCATTGCCCTCGCGAAGGTGGTTCCGGCAGTTGGGTCCATCTCGGGTTCGACCCACAGTCGAAACCACAGCTTCAGGTCTTCGGAAGAGTCCGCCCCATGCTTTTTACGCCACGCATTGAAGCGAAAACTATGGGTATTGCAGAGTCCGTTGTCGTGGCTTTTGTCGTAGATGCAGCCCGGGTAGAGGCATGCTGGCAGGGGTGCGAGCGGCTGCGGGTTGTACTTGGAAATCCACAGATCGACGGTGTAGTCGGCCTCGTTGGCGCTCTTTCGGCGAGATCTATACCGTGCGCCGTGTGTGGTGCACATGCCGCTGCCGCTGTGGCTGCGAGGGCAGCCGTCAATCAGACATCCGACGCCGATCGGTGCCCTCACGCGTGGCGTCGTCTGCCATTCCTCACGGGACATGCGCGTTTCTTTCGGCATCGCCGTCCACGCCTGGCGACAGTTAGTGCAGATCGGTCCACGCTCGATTAAGATGCCGCAGTTGGGACGGGAACACAGGTCGAGGGCGACTTCCGGCTTTGTGTGATCTGGGGTGTAGACGAGTGTTTCCAGGTCGAACTCGTCTGGCCTCCAGTCAGGAACAATCATCGACTGCAGATGGTCGGACCACGTCGCGGCTTTCTCAGCGGCTGGCGCGATTAGCGCGTTTGAGAGTCTCATCGTTGCTCGATTTCTCCCAGGTGCAGTCGACGCGGGGCGATCGCGGCTAAGGCCTTTTTCTTGGCGGTTTCCAGATCGTGGGTGTAGACCTTGGTCGAGTTGATGCTTCGGTGGCCGAGCAGATCTTGGACAGTCTCAAGCGGCTGCGGTTCGCAGTCGATCCCTCGCACGAGGCGAGTGGCGAAGGTGTGCCGCAGCATGTGCGGCCCGGAGAGCTTGAACCGTATTCGGCGCGAACAGATCGCGATGAGCTTGCTCACTCCCGAGTACTTCATGGCCGCTCCGCGACTCTCTCCGAAGGTGTAGATGCTGACGAAGACGTGCGGCGAACGGTCGAGTTCACCAAGTTTCTTGCTTCGTTCAATGGCGTAGTCGACGTACCTGTCGATGAGGTCTTCGCTGGCGTACAGAAGTCGAGCTTGTCCCTTGGCCCGAGCTCCGTTCTCGACGCGGTTGTCCGTCCGGACGTGAAAATGAGGCTCGGTGACGTGGCATCGGAGCTCGGCCGAACCGCCGCCAAAATGAAGATCCTCGATGAACAGGGAGAGCGCCTCTCCGACACGGATTCCGGTGAAGTACATCAAGTCGATGAGGAAACGATCGCGCGATTTTAGTTCGATGGTTTCCAGCTCCGCGCGAGCGCGTGGGTCGTCGATCCAGTCTGGATCGCTGAGTTCGGTCTGGGCTCCAGGCACCCTCAGTTCCGCCGCAAGCACCTGGCGATGTGCTCCGTGCTCTCCGCCGGCCGGACTGCCGGGCGCGAAGTATTTGACCTGCGTCAGGCGGCGTGCCACGTCGGATGAGACAAGGTCTTGGCTATCGGCCCACTCGTAGAACGAGCGGACGGGAGTCATCCAAAGCGCCACCGTTTTCGGGCTTCGGAACATCTCCTCCCCGTTCGTCTTCAGTACGGGAGTGTTCGAAACGACTCGCCTCCAGAGTGCGATGTGATGAAGGGAGACCTCTCGCCAGTCGCTAGTGAGTACCGTCCACGAGAGGTACCACGCCACCCGCGCCCCGTAATGCTTGACCGTGTTGGGCGACTTTCCTGTATTCGTGAGGAACTGCAGCCAGGAAGACGCAGCATGGAGCTGGTCCGTCCCGTCAGTGATGACGTAACGGTCACCGTCCGCTGTCGTGGCAACGGCAAGCGAGTACGCGGGATTGAGGATCACTCCATCAAGCTACTGACACCGTCCGACAATGGGAGTCAGTCACAGGCCTGATCCCCCAGTGTCTGCTTGTCGCTGACTAAAGAATTAGGGGCTAGATAACGTCGGGCAGCGACGCGTCGACGAAAGGAGACGACAGGTCGACGCGACGACCGGATGATTGCAGCATCCGTTCGACGAGGTCGCGCACCTCGCTGTCGGTCAGCTCGACGGCGGTGAGCTCGGGCACGCCGTCGCGCGCGACGAAGACGCGGTTCGGGCCGTTGATCCAGATCTCTTCGATCTCGGCGTCGTCGAAGAACGGCTGCAGCGCGCCGAATCCGGTGAGCGTCGCGACGATCTGCCGCGTGGTGATCGCCTCGTCGGCGAGCAGCGGCACCGACCCGCCGAGAGCCCGCTCGCTGTACCGCCGCACGGCGTCGCTGACGTAGCGGCCGGCGAGTTCCCGGTCGGTGCGCAGGTCGACGCCGTCGCGCCGCACGCGCTCGCGCACCTGGTCGGTGATGATCGACTCGGCGTGCGACATGCAGACATTGTGTTCGGATGCCACGCTGGCCGCGGGAGTTTTCCACAGGTGGTGCGCGGGCGGCTACTCGGGCGGCTATTCGGGGGGCTGCGAGGCGGCCAGCTCCTCGAGGTCAATGTCAATGAGGCCCTGCAGCCGCTGCTGCTTCGTCGCCTCGTAGTCGGGTTCGGCGGCGAAGTCGCGCGCACGTAGGCCACCGACGACCTCGCGCCCGATCTCCTGCGCGGCATCGGTTCGGGCGGCGTCGACGAGTCCGGCGACCGCTGCCGGGTCGGCCGCCATCTCGAGAAGCGCAGCCGCGAGCATGCGGTGCACCGTCGGACGGCGGCGGTACTCCTCGTCGCGAAGGGCGCTGTTCTCGTCACCCTCGCCGTCGTCGGCGCGTACATAGCCGCGTTCGGTCCGCACCTCTTCAAGCCGCTCGGCCGTGGCGGCGCTCTCGGCAGCGACCGACGCCAGCTGGTCACGCGCGGCACCGGCGATCGCCTCGGCATCGTAGGCGTGGTGCTCGCGGAGGGCGGCGACGATCAGCTGGTTCTTCAGAGCCATGCGCACCGCGGAGGCGGAGATCATCACGCCCTCCTCGACGACCCGCTCGATGGGCGCGAGCGGCGCCACCGGCGGGTGCGCGTATTTGCCGAGATCTACGCCTCGCCGCCGCCGCCATAGAGATCTCACGTCATAGACGCTACTCCGGATGCCGCGGGCGCGACGAAGCCGGGCAGCCCCTGAACGAGGATGCCCGGCACGCGTCGCCGCTACGCGCGGCGTCGGCTGGTCAGCAGCAGTCCGAAGCCGATGATCAACAAAAACCCGATCGCGCCGAGCAGCGGCGCGATCTCGACACCGGTCGACGCGAGAGCGACAGTCGAGAGTGCCGCCGTCGCGGTACCGGCTGATCCGAAAGCACCGGTCGAACCGAGGGTGAAGCCGAGGCCGGTCCCGGTGCCAAGCCCGGTCGTGGGGGTCACGCCGGTGGTGGCCGCGCCGTTCACTCCGTTGCTCGTACCGGCGTCGGTCGTCAGCGGGCTCGTGACCGGAGCCGACGGCGTGGTGGGACCGGCCGGAACTGTCGGCACCACGGGGGTGCCGACTCCGGTTGTCGAACCAGCGCCGGTCTCGGTGTCACCGAGAACGCTGATGGCGTTGTCCCCGACGGTGATCGGCAGCGAGATGGAAGGGAGGATCTGCGTTCCTCCCAGCACTCCATCGTTCCCCGTGGTCGTCACGTCGTCTCTCGTACCCTCTTGTTGGATCGACGTGGATGAACCGGTGGACGCAGCATCCCCCAGAATGCTGATCGCGTTACCACCGACGAAGACGGGAAGTTCGACGACCGGTGCGACCTGCGTGCCACCGGCGATGCTGTCGTTGCCCGAGGTAGAGGCGCCGTCGGTCGTTTCAACGGGAGCCGCCGCCGCGGTCGGCGCAGAAGCGCCCTCCGACGACGAGTCGCCCAGCACGCTGACCGCGTTACCGCCGACCGTCACCGGGACCGCGATGTCGGGCAGCACCTGGGTGCAACCCGCGACGCTGTCGCTGCCCGACGTGGTCGGAGCTGACATGGTCTGAGCTGACGTAGCGGGAGCCGAGGCCGGAGCGGCCGGTTCGGCGACCGGAGCTGCAGCGACCGGAGCTGCAGCGACCGGGGCCGGAGTTGCCGACGAGTCGCCGACGACGCTGATCGCGTTGCCCTGCACAGCTATCGGTGCGGCGGCCTCGACCACGGCCTGCGTACCGCCCAGAGCCGAGTCGGTGCCGCTGGTCGTCGCCGGTGCCGGGGCAGGAGCCGGAGCCGCAGGAATGGCGGTCGGCGACGGGGCGACGGCACCGCCCGCCAGCGAGTCGCCGAGAACGCTGACCGCGTTACCGGTCACGTCGATCGGGGCGGTGACGGGTGCGACGATCTGGGTGCCCGAGAGCAGCCCGTCGTCTCCGGTGGTGTCGGCGGCGTTGGCGATGCCGGCCCCGAGGAGAGTGAGCCCCCCGGTGAAAAGCACGAGGGCAAGCCCCCGAGAAACGTATCTGGACATGGTTGTTACTCCTTGTTGATTGAGTGGGTGATTGCTTCCGTCGCGGAAGCGGAGGTCGTACCTGCGTCGGAGCGCAGGGGCGACCCACTCAGTCGGGAGTCGTGTCCGAGGGGAACGTGGGCGACGACGGCAGTTCGTCGTCGGCGAGCGTGGAGACCGCGGCACCACCGGCGGCGGTCACGTCGAAGCCGCGCACCAGGTCGGCGCTGGAAAACGAAAGGCCCGCCGCACTCGACGCAGCGCTACCCGAGAGCGCGGTCGGTGCGGCGGGCAATGGCACCTCGGACGGCATACCCAGTGCCGTGTCGAGGCGCGCGGATGTCGCGAGCTGCATGCTCAGCGAAGTGTGCGGGTTCGCGCGCGCTGTGGTCGCGCGAGCCGTGGCATCCGTTTCGGACACCGAACCGGTGACCGACGCGGCCATGACGCCTGCGGATACATCGTCGGCGGCGGGTTGCGACGGGTCGACGGGGATTCCGTCGACGAGCAGCCCGTCGACGACAGGGGCCGCCGGCGTGAGCGTCGGGAAGGCCGGAGCGAGCGGCGCCACGACCTCGGCGAGCGCGGGCGATAGCGGTGAGACCACGGCCGAGACGACCGGCACCAGAGGATCGACGACCGGTGAAAGCGGCGCGACGACCGGCGCGATCACCGCGACGACGGGTGCCGTCACGGGTGAAGCGACGGTCACGACCGGCGCCACAACGGGAGCGACCGCCGCCACGACGGGGGCAGGTACCGCAACCGTGACTGCCTGGGCGGCAATCGGTGCAACCGCCTGGACCACGGGTTCTACGGCCTGAACGGGCGCCGCGACGACGGGAGCGAGGGGTTCTGTGACGGAGCCGACGAGAGTGCCGACGGGGTCGACGAGCGAACCATCGTCTGCCGAGGCTGAACTCGAGCCGATGAAGAGGCTCACGATGAACCAGAGGAGGGTGGCGAGGCCGGCGAGAGCGAGGAGGCGCACGGCGCGGAGGTGTTGTGACAGGTCCACGATCGCCCCCATTCCCCCTTGAAAGAAAAGCTACTCACGTTTACCTAAGCACGGCCGCGGTCGGGTGTCTACCCGTTTCCGCCTGAAAAGTGAATCCTTTTCCGGCCGCCCCGAACGGGACGGCCGCACGCCCTCCATTACACTTATGAGCGCTCGCGGGAGTGGTGAAATTGGTATACACGCAGGTTTTAGGTACCTGTGCCGAAAGGCGTGAGGGTTCAAGTCCCTTCTCCCGCACTGTGCAGGTTGCGCACGCGAAACTCCGGGATCAACCGATCGCGCGTGAGCCGCATCGTCGGTCGATGATCGCGGCAATGCCCGCGACGGCCGCGATGACCGCAGCGAGCGCCGTTGGCAGATGGAGCGCCGTGCCGACGAGCGCACCGGCTGCAGCGGTTCCGGCCGACCCGGCCGTGATCTTTAGAGCGCCCACCCACACGAAGACCTGTCCGCGCGCTGCGGGCGGTGAGAATTCGCTTCGAGCGGCGAGGGTCGCGGCGAAGAAGTACGAGTTTGCTATACCGACCGCGGCGTAACCGAGCACCGCGAGGATGAGATTGGGAACGAGCAGCACCGCGACGAGAGCTGCGGCGACGGTGAGTGCGAGGTGGGGCAGAAGCACATCGGCGTCGCCGCCCAGCGGGCGGATCATCACCCCGACGGAGCCCGCGAGGCTGCCGACGCCGTACGCCGCGGTAAGGGCGGCCGCCGCGGCCGCCGCCTCCCCGAGGCCGGCCGTCGACGACACAGCCACGATCGGCAGAACCGCGACCGCCAGTGCCACCGTCATCGTGAGATAGAGGGTGCGCCTCAGGGGTCCCGACGCGACCACGACGCTGAGGGTGCGCAGCGGCCGTGGAACATCGGCCGCCGACGCGGCCGCCTCGGCGAACGGGAGCAGGCGGACCAGCCCGGCGGCGGCGAATGTGCCGCCGGCCAGCACGAGGGCGGCGACGGTGGGCGACGCCCAGACCGAGACGAGGGCGACGACGGATGGCCCGATGGTGCCACCCAGGCCGTAGGTGGCGACGTCCCAGCCCTGAGCCCGTCGTTGGCTCCGCCGGTCAGGGCCGGCGATCGCGGGCAGGCGGCTGCTTATTCCGCCCGTGAGGAACGGGCCGAAGAGGCCCGCGGCGAAGAGCAGGATCGCGGTCAGGATGGGCGACACCTGCGGGTAGAGCAGCACCGCTGCCGCGAGCGCAGCGCCGTGGACGAGGCAGGCCATAGCGACGACGCTCCGGGCGTCGCGGGCGGTATCGAGCCTGCGGGCGAGGAACGGTCCGAGCAGGTGCGGGGCGGTGATGCTCGCGCCGAGGAGCCCGGCGAGCCAACCGGGCGCCCCGCTGGCGGTGACGACGAGTACGACCGCGACCACGCCGCCTCCGTCAGCGGCGCGGGCGAGGGTGGCGGCCGCGACGTACCGCGTGAGGCCCCAGCGCGGTCGCGGACCTACCGCGTCGCCGGCGTCATGCGGTTCGGCCACGTGTCAGTCCGCGAGGTGCAGCTCGTCGACGAGCCGGGCGACACGTGCACGCCCGACCGTGTCGAGACCCCGCACCGGGCGCGGTAGGCAGTCAGTCGCGACGAGGCCGAGATGCTCCGCGATCGCGGCGGTGACCCGGTAGCTTCCGTGCTGGGCGAACATCGCCCACAGGGGCGCCAATCGCTTGGATTCCGCCGAGGCGGCGGCGTGGTCGCCCGACCTGGCAGCGCGGGTGATTGTGAGGGCCGGCACCGGGAGGGTGCCCCCGATGACGGAGTACCAGGCGTCGCACCCCGCATTGAGACCGGTCGCCGCGTCGCCGTCGCCGGATACGCCGATGGTGACTGAGCCGGGAATGCGTTCCCGGATGGTCCGCACGCGCGCTGCTGCCTCGCCGGGGTCGACGGGCACGCCGGGGATCTTGATCGACGCCACCCACGGCAGTGTCGCGATGCGCGCGTACAGGTCGTCGGAGAAGGTGACGTGGGTGGTACCGGGGTTGTCGTAGACGACCAAGGGAACGGACAGGCCGGCGGTCACGTCCTCGAAGAGGCCGAATACCTCGTCGTCACCGAGCGCCTGGTAGGTGACGGGAGCGAGGAGCACCGCGCTGGCACCGGCGTCCTGCGCGTCATCCGCGAGTTTCTGCACCTGAGAGGTGCGCAGCGCACCGATTCCGACGATGACAGGCACCGGGCCCGCCTGCCGCACGGCGGCCTGCGCGACGCGACGCCGCTCGTCGCGATCGAGATACATGTACGAGCCGGTCGACCCGAGGGCGGTGATGGAGTCGACTCCGGCGGACGTGAGCCGTTCGAGCAGGCGCGCGTAGGCGGCCTCGTCGAACGCGTCGTCGCGCAGCGGGGTGTGGGGGAACGCGCTGAGGCCGGTGAACATGAGTGCTCCGATCATCGAGTGGGTAGTGGATTCGCGGCCGCGGCCGATCAGACCGTGCGCGGCTCGTAGACGGTCAGCGAGAACTGCGCCGGTTCGACGCCGTCGTTGCCGTACGCGTGCGGCACGTCGCCAGGGAACATGAGGGCGTCGCCGGCGGCGAGCTCGAAGCGGTCGTCGCCGACCTCGAGGGTGACGACACCGGCCAGGGCGTGCAGCAGTTCCGTCGTGCCCCGGCGGTGCGGTTCGCTCTCGTGCCGGTCGCCGGCGTTGAGCCGCCAGTCCCACAGCACCACGACCTCCGGCGGTCGCGAGCTGACGAGCAGCACACCGCGACCGCCGTGTTCGCCAGCCCACAGTTGCACGCCTTCGCCCGCGCGAGTGAGCGTGACCGCGCGGGATGTCGGCGGCTCGACGAGCGTCTGCAGGGCTATGCCGAGAGCGTCGCTCATGCCCAGCAGTGTGCCGATGCTCGGGTTCGCCTCGCCCTGCTCGATGTTCACTAGCTGACGGCGGCTTACCCTCGCGGCCTCGGCGAGTTGGTCGAGGGTCCACTCCCGTGCGATCCGCTCTCGCCGGATCCGACCGCCGATCGCGGCGGCGAGCGTCGCCGTGTTCGCATCCATATGGGAACCATAATGCACTATGAGTGCAATATCGAGCGACAAATTGACTTAGTGCAACACCACCGACGGCTTCCCGACGTCCCACTCGAGCGGAATCACGTTGACCCCGCGCTGGATGAACAGCGAATCCCACGAGTGGAATACCAGCACGTCCGTGCCATCCGGGGCCGTCACGACGTCTTGACCTCCGGGGCCGAGATAGCGCCCGTCGCCGAGCTCCGTCGTGAGCAGCGGACCGCCGGCCTTCGTGAATGGACCGAGGGCGGATGGCGCCGTCGCGTAGCCGGTCGCGTACGCGTCGCCGCCGTAGTCGTTCGCGGAGTACAGCAGCGTGTAGACGCCGTCGCGCTTCACCAGGGTGGGGGCCTCGATGAGGTTGCCCTCCCAGGCCTGGTCCTGCATCAGCAGCTTCGAGGTCTCCCCCGCGAGCGCCGTGCCGTCGGGCGACAGCTCGGCGATCTGCAGCCAGGTGTCGAGGGCGCAGCAATTGCCGTCGTTCTTCCACAGCAGGTAGGGCGTGCCGTCGTCGTCGACGAAGGTGGCGGCGTCGATCGCTCCGCCCTCGTCGGGCGGGCACACGATCGGCGCGGTGCCGACGGGGGCGAAGGGCCCCTCCGGGCTGGTCGCGGTCGCGACCCCGATGCACTGCATGGCCGGGTTCTTGTTCGCGGCCGTGAAATACATGACGAAGGCGCCCGGTGTGAGCTCGGAGACCTCGGGCGCCCAGGTCTTGCCGGGTGCAGCCCAGGCGGGAAGGTCGGGCAGCGCGTCGGCCGCCAGCACCTCCCAGCTCTCGAGATCGGTCGAGACCGCCGTCTGCACGTTGAATCCCGCGCCGTTGGTCGCGAACGCGTAGTAGCGGTCGCCGGTCGCCAGAACGTCGGGGTCCGGGAAATCCTGGTCGATGGCGAAGTCGTCGGTGATCACCTCGTCCGTGACCGCCGCCCCCTCCGTGTCATCCGCACCGCTCTCTGGGCTGGAGCACCCGGCGAGCACCACGGCGAGCGCGACCAGCACGACTGCCGGACGGCGCATCAGCCCTTGACCCCCGACGCGGCCACGCTCTCGACGATCTGCTTCTGCGCGAGCGTGAACAGGATCAGCACGGGCACCGAGGCGATCACCGCTCCGGCCATCACGATGCCGAAGTGCGTCGAGTAGGTGCCCTGCAGCACCGAGAGTCCGGGCTGCAGCGTCAGGTTCTCGGGGCTGAGCAGCACGTAGATCGGCCAGATGAAGTCGTTCCAGTTGGTGAGGAAGCTCAGTACCGCGAGGGTGGCGAGCGCCGGCCGCGACAGGGGCAGGATGATCTGCCAGAAGATGCGGAAGTCGCCGGCACCGTCGACGCGGGCCGCCTCCTCGATCTCCCCCGGAAGGCCGATGAAGAACTGGCGCAGGAAGAACACGCCGAACGCGCCGGCCGACCCCGGAATGATGACCGCCCAGAGGGTGTCGAGCCAGCCGAAGTTATCGACGATGAGGTAGTTCGGAATGAGGAAGATCACGCCCGGCACTAGCAGGGTCGCGATGATCGCCGAGAAGACGATCTTCTTGCCCCAGAACTCCAGCCGGGCAAGCGCATACGCCGCGGCGGAAGCGGTGACCAGGATGATCAGCGTCTGCGCGGTCGCGGCGATGACGCTGTTCGCGAACCACCGCAGAATCGGCAGGTTACCGGTCGCGAGCGTGCCGTAGGCCTCGGTGGTGAAGGGGTTCGGTATAGGCGAGGCCGGGGAGCTGATCGCGTCGAAGTCGGTCTTGAACGAGGTGAGCAGCATCCACAGCAACGGCACGACGATGATGAACGACAGCAGGTACAGCGCAACGTAGGCCAGGGCGTTCGGTGCGCCGCGGCGCCGGGACGTGCCCGGCCGGGAAGGAGCGGTCACGGTACTCATTTCGTGTTGTCCCTCTGCAGGCGGAAGTTGATGACGCTGACGACCGCGAGGATCGCGAAGAGCACGTAGCTCATGGCCGTGGCGGCGCCCATCTGGTTCTGGGCCAATCCCTGATCGGCGATGTACATGATGGCGGTGCGTGTCTGGGTACCCGGGCCGCCCTGGGTGATGAGGTACGACTGGCCGAACATGTTGGCCGAGGAGAGCAGCGTGACGGTGACGACGAAGGTCATCACGGGGCGCAGCCCCGGCAGGGTGACGTTGGTGAACTTGCGCCAGGCGCCGGCGCCGTCGAGCGACGCGGCCTCGTACAGGTCGGGGTTGATGCCCTTGAGACCCGCGAGCAGGATGACGGTGTTGAGGCCGAGGGTCCACCAGACGGTAATTCCCACGAGCGAGATCCACGCCCACGGCACGTCGACGGTCCACGGCGTATCGGAGGGCAGCCCGAGCAGGCCGAGCACGGCGTTCACCACGCCGAGCTGCGGGTCGAGCAGGTAGCGCCACAGCACGCTGACCACGGCGACACCGAGTACGTAGGGCGCGAAGAAGATTCCGCGGAAGACGGTTCCGCCTCTGATGCGGCGGTTCAGCAGCAGCGCGATGCCCAACGGCACGGCGAGAAGCAGGGGCACGCTCGCGACCACGAAGATGCCGGTGGCACCCATGCTCTGCCAGAAGTCGCTGAAGGTGATCGAGCCCGGCGTGAACAGGTCGAAGAAGTTCTGGAGCCCGACGAAGGGGTGGTCGTCGAGCAGCGGGTTCCACACGTGGAGGCTGATCCACAGGCCGTAGACGGCGGGGAACAGCACGAAGATCCCGAAGATGACGAGGAACGGCGCCAGGAAGAGGTAGGCCGTGAGCGTCTTGCGGCCGGCCGCCGCCCCGCGGGGGCCGGAGCCCCCGCGGTGCGGGGCGACGATTCTGGGATAAGCCACCGTTCGGGGGGGTGTTCTGG
>NZ_JBKKAD010000040.1:0-6317 GCF_046714715.1 Conyzicola sp.
CGCCGAGCTCGTCATCGCCGAAGACGACAAGATCGACCGCGCCGCCCTCGCCCTCGACGAACTCGCCATCAACATCCTGGCCCGGCAGCAGCCGGTGGCCCGCGACCTGCGCATCGTTGTGAGCGCACTGCGCATCTCGGCGTCGCTCGAGCGTATGGGCGACATGTCGGAGCACATCGCGCAGCTCGCGCGTTACCGCTTCCCCGACAAGGTCGTGCCGAAGAGCCTCCGCGGTACCTTCAGCGAACTCGGCGCGCTCGACGTCGCCATCGCGAACAAGCTGGTCGAACTGCTCACGACCGAAGACACCCGTCTCGCCGAAGAAATCCGCAACGACGACGACAAGATCGACGCGTTGCACCTCAGCGTGTTCGACAAGGTGCTCGGCGAGACCTGGAAGGGCGCGGCCGTCGACACCGTCGACGCGACCCTCGCTTCGCGCTACCACGAGCGCTTCGCAGACCACGCGGTCTCGATCGCCAAGAAGGTGCAGTACCTCGCGACCGGCGACTGGCACGTGCCCTCGAACTAAGCAGCCGCAACGAAACAAACCCCGCGCCCTCTCTCGAGGGCGCGGGGTTTCGTCGTTTGTCGGGCTACTTCTTGCCCTGGTTCGCGACCGCGGCGGCACCGGCTGCGGCGGCCTCGGGGTCGAGGTAGTACGCGGGCTTGATCGGCACGAGGTCGTCGTCGAGCTCGTACACGAGCGGGATGCCGGTGGGCACGTTGAGCTCGGAGATGTCGGCTACTTTAGACGAAAATCCCCGGGTGATTCCAACGCGTGAAGGGCAGTGGATCGACGGGATTTCACAGGGAGATACAAAACGCTTTTGCCAACCGTGCCCTTCACGACCCAGCCCTGAGACACCATCGATGCGAGCACTGCAGGAACCAACGGTCGGAGGCTTAGATCTAGCCCGCGAGACAGAGCTCCTTCTTTTCTACCGGATCCGCTTTGTCCGTAGATCTTCTTCAGAACAGTCAGGGCGATCTTGTCGTGCACGCTCAACCCAAGGGACATGATGCCCGCAGTGGTATGAGAATTCGTGCTGTACTTCTCGATCTCCACCCCGGCAAATTGACCGCTCAACCACTGGGGCATTGCAGCGACCCCGTCCAGCAGCCCGATCATTCCGCCTTGAAAGTGTGGGCTGTCGGAGGCGACTTCGATAGCGGAAACGTCGACCCGCTGGAAAAGGCAGTTAACGAAGTTGATGGACTTCATCACCGGCTCGTCACCGCTAAGCACTAGATCGTCGAAAATTACTCCTTCAACCGTGTACGTGTCCCGTGATCGCTCGTCGACTCCGCCGAGCGCCGTCGCAACGCGAATCGCATCGACCAAGATCGAGTCGTACCGCCCGTCGCGCTGTCTGGTGTTCGCGACGGCCAGTACTGCCTTGCCGGTAATAAGGTCGTCTCCGAGCGCATCCGAAGCCGCCTCGACACCGAGATCGCTGGAAGCGCTGACCCATGAGGCAACGCTTTTCAAGGGATGTTCGGCATACGGATTTGATAGGTACTTGGCGAGGTCCTCGCCATATGCGACGTCGGCTAAATCGCTATCTACGAATACTCGTGTGTCCTCTGAACTACCGCTACCTTCGATGGCTAACCCCGGCAGGCGTAGGAGGAGCTGCATTCCCTCTTCATCAGGCTGGCGGTTGTTTACGTCAATAAACGCGGTCCGCATCAGATCCATGCCAACGGGTCCGGTTTCATTTCCGGTCGAACGGGCGAGCGTTGCCACTCGCGAAATGATCGACTTTATGACTTCAGGCCTGACCGCATTGAACATTCGTGACTCGCGTTGACAGATCGCGGAGAGAAGGCCTCGCCAAGCGCTCGCTCGATTGTCCCGCTGATCAGGATCGGACTCGAGTTCTCCCATAGCTGCCAGGTAGCCGATCAGAAGCGGACGGCCAGGAATCCATTCCGGAACGTTCCATTCGACTTGGGCTAGCTGAAGGTATTCCTTGACTTGCTCGTCGGTGAAGTCATTTAGCTTCTTGATGTCCGAACTGGAGTCGAAACCGAGCGCATCGCTCATCTCCGAGAGTGATGAAAAGTAGTGAGAACGCCCGCACACGATAATTCCCGTGTCCGCAGGAGTCTCAGCGATAAGTCGCCTCACCGGCGACATTGCATCCCATCGAACCGTTTTCAGGTCGGAGGCACCGCCGAGCCAGCGGACGGGGACTACTTCGTCGAACCCATCGAGGAGCAGAATGCACGCCCCGGCCCTCCAAGCGGAGATCAGGCTTCTTTCATTCTTGAAGCCAATTTCCTCCGCATGTCGGCGGAGTATTTCAGCGGGCGTCTTTAGGCCTGTGCAATCACGTAGGTTGATGTGTACCGGGAAGGGGGTTAGCTTCTTGCGCTTAAAGTGCTCCTTTCGGAGCGCACGGTACACCTCGCGGAGAGCATGGCTTTTTCCTACTCCAAAGTCGCCAACTACTAAGGCGCGCTGACCTTCCAGCAGCTCATCGACAAGATCGCTCAGCGACTGCTGTGAGCCTGTCTGAGTGGCCAAAGTAACGTCGACGCGGAAATCCGCGCCGGCGGCGGCGGGCGCGTAGGCAATGCTGCCAAACGGCGCATTGTCGCGGCACTGAATGTACTCCTCCGAATCGCAAATTCGTTGTTGAAGTGTCGAAATGCTGATGGCGTGCAAGCGGACGCCAAATTTGATCGCCGCACTCGCGACCGCTCCATTTTGCTCGGCGGTTGGCTCGTTAAGAGTTACGAACCATCCCGTTAGCGCCTTGTATGCATTCTCGCGTTCGTTCGCCAGATCGCGGAGCATCGATCCCAGCTTTTCCGCGTCTTTGACCGCTTTCTCTTTCGTGCGAAGGGTAGTGAACTCGTAGACATGAATGTGGTCCTCCGAGACAAAGAGGGCATCTCGTTCAGCACCTTTGTACATGACTGATCCCTGAAGACCGAGTGGATCATGAATCGAACGTGCGACCGCAAGTGCCCGAACTTCGAAATCAGGGCCAAGTTCTATGTCCATCTCGTGGTTCCGTCCCGTTGAATTACCGTGAGCATATCTCTATGCATCAGATACCAAGCGTCCGACGGATAAGACTCCCCTAGCCGGAAGCCCACGTGGACTCTGCCCACACACGACGAAGAACCCGCGTCCCGCAGAGCGAGGACGCGAACGCGACCTACTTTTTGCCCTGGTTCGCGACCGCGGCGGCTCCGGCCGCGGCGGCCTCGGGGTCGAGGTAGTACGCGGGCTTGATCGGAACGAGGTCGTCGTCGAGCTCGTACACGAGCGGGATGCCGGTGGGCACGTTCAGCTCGGAGATGTCGGCGTCGCTGATGTGGTCGAGGTGCTTGATGAGGGCGCGCAGCGAGTTGCCGTGCGCGGTGACCAGCACGGTCTTTCCCGCCTTGAGGTCGACGGTGATGTCGCTCTCCCAGTAGGGCAGCATGCGGTCGATCACCAGGGCGAGGCTCTCGGTGCGCGGGATGTCCCCGTCGATACCGATGTAGCGCTCGTCGTGCACCTGGCTGTATTCGGCGTCGTCGTCGAGCACGGGCGGCGGCACGTCGAAGCTGCGGCGCCACTCCATGAACTTCTCCTGGCCGAACTTCTCGAGCGTCTCCGCCTTGTCGAGGCCCTGAAGCGCTCCGTAGTGGCGCTCGTTGAGACGCCAGGTGCGCTTCACCGGGATCCACAGGCGGTCGGAGACCTCGAGCGCGAGGTTCGCGGTCTGGATGGCGCGGGTGAGCACGCTCGTGTACAGGATCTCGGGCTTCAGGCCGGACGCCGCGAGCAGCTCGCCCGCACGCTTGGCTTCGGCGACGCCCTGGTCGCTGAGTCGCACGTCGACCCATCCGGTGAAGAGGTTTTTCTGATTCCAGTCGGAGTTTCCATGGCGCAGCAGGATGAGCGTGTAAGTCATGGAGCTAGCCTATCCACCGCGCCGTAGGCTTTCCCCATGCCCATCGGATCCATCACGCGCGGCACGACGGGCACCAACCGCCTGCGCCGCGTCGACCGGTGGATCGCGACCCTCCCCGGCCTGCGTCGCACCGCGGACCCGCTCGTGGTCGATCTCGGCTACGGCGCATCCGCGACAACGAGCCTCGAACTGCACCAGCGCCTGTCGAAGGTGCGCCCCGACGTCGAGGTCGTCGGCATCGAGATCGACCCGGCCCGCGTGAAGCTCGCCTCGCTCAGCGCCAGGCCGGGCGTCAGTTTCCGCCTCGGCGGCTTCGAGGTGCCGCTGCCCGACGGCCGCCGGGCGGCCGTCATCCGTGCGCTCAACGTGCTGCGGCAGTACGACGAGTCGCTCGTGCTCGAGAACTGGCACCGCTGCGTCGACAGGCTGCAGCCGGGTGGCGTTCTCGTCGAGGGCACCTGCAACGAGGTGGGCCGCGTGGCGAGCTGGGTGGATGTCACGGCCGACGGCCCCCAGACCTTCACGATCTCCCTGCGCCTCGATGGTCTCGACCGACCGTCGATCGTGGCGGAGCGTCTGCCCAAGGTGTTGATCCACCGCAACGTCGAGGGCGAGAAGGTGCACGCCTTCCTCGCCGCGCTCGACAAGCACTGGCAGTACAACGCGCCGTTGTCGATCTACGCGCCGAGCCAGCGCTGGATCGCCACTGCCCAGGCACTGCGCGCCGACGGCTGGCCGGTGCTCGGCAACAAGTCGCGTTGGCGGCTCGGTGAGCTGACCGTGGACTGGCACGCGGTCGAGCCCCTCGGCTTCGCCTGGGGGCGCTGATGGACACCACGACCGCACGACTCGTGCTGCACCCGCTCGGGCTCGACGAGGCGCGCCGCATCCTCGCCCGCACGCCGGGGCCCGGCGACACGTGGGCGCACGACTATCCGTTCGCCGACGAGCTCGACGTGCTGCCGATGTTCATCGCCGCGTTCGTTGAGCACGGCGATCCCGCGCCGTTCGGGCTCTACGCGATCGCCCGGCGCAGCGACGGGCTGTTCGTCGGCGGCCTCGGGTTCTTCGGCCCGCCCGCCGACGGCGTGGCCGAGCTGGGGTTCGGGCTGGTGGAATCGGCCCGCGGCCACGGTTTCGCCGCGGAAGCGCTGGCCGCCGCCATCCGCATCGCGTTCGCGAACGGCGCGAGCTCGGTCATCGCCGACGCGCTAGTCGACAACCACGCGTCACACGCGACCATGCGCGGCGCCGGCATGGTCGAGACCCGCCGCGACGACGAGCTGGCCTACTTCGTCACGGCGTAGCCCCAGCCGGCCGCTTAGCCCGCAACCCCGCTCACCGGCGGGCGCTGTCGTATCGGCGCGCGGCTGCTGAGTGCATGACAGCGCCGCGCCGATAGAGCAGCGCCGGCGACGTCACCACGCCTGGTTAGACCGCGGGCAGCAGCGCCCGCGCCTCGTCGCCGCTGCGCCCCGACGCCACGAGCAGGTCCACCACGAGCGGCCGCGTCAGCAGCACGATGATCGTCTCGGTCACCGGCGCATCCGGCATGATCACCGCGGGGTCGAGCCGCGGGGCGATGCGCTCGAAGATGGCGGCGGCCTCCGTCGCCCTGGCCGGGTCGTCGATGCTCTCGCCGAGCACGACTATGCCGGCCGCCACCTCGCCGAGCAGCTCGGCCAGTTGCGGGCGGGGCGCGCCGTCGCGCAGCAGGAACGACACGCGCCGGTCCATCACCCGCAGGTGCCGGGCGGCCAGGTCGAGCCCCTGCAGCACGCGCGCCTGGTGCCGTAGCGCGGGCAGGTGCCGGCGCAGGAAGGGTGAGATGCGGGCGATCGACAGGGCGCTGTCGAGGGCCGCGTTCCAGTCGTCGAGCAGAGGTTGCGTGCGCCGCAGCCGCGTGACGGCGAGCGACGCGGCCGCCTCGTCGCCCGTGCGCAGGCCGTCGAGCAGCGACTCGAACGACTCGGCGAGCGTCGAGAGCAGCCGCCCGGCGTCGCGGCGGGCGAGAGCGCGCGGGTCGCGGGGCACCAGCGCCGTCACGAGCAGCGCGATGACGCCGCCCACGAGACCGTCGACGCTGCGGGTGAGCACTCCCCCGTCGGGGTCGGGCAGCAGCATCACCATCATCGACTGGATGCCGGCGGCCGCGGCGAAGGCGGCGCTCGGCGAGGCGAGCCGCGCGATCACAAAGGTGAGAAACAGGATGAGTGCGATCTGCCAGACGCCGCTGCCGAGCAGGGTGAACAGCACCTCGCTGAACAGGATGCCGACGAGGATGCCGACCACGGAGTCGAACACCCGCCTCGGCCGGGCGTCGCGGCCGAAGCCGAGGCTGGAGATCGCCACGGTGATCGACAGCAGCGGCACCGTGTGACCGAGCACGTAGTGCGAGAT
>NZ_JBKKAD010000041.1:0-11238 GCF_046714715.1 Conyzicola sp.
GTGGCGTCTGTCTTCGCTTTGTCGATGTCCATGCTCTCGACGATCCCCGCATCGGTTAGTCGACGCTAGGGACTAACGGCACTGGCTTCGCGCCCGAGTGCATGGTGGCGTGAAGCACCGCGGCCTGCGTGCGTCGGTGTAGTCCGAGTTTGCTGAGCAGAACCGACACATAGTTCTTAATCGTCTTCTCGGCCAGTGACAGCCGATCTCCGATCTCTCGGTTCGTGAGTCCGTCACTGATCAGGGCGAGAATCTGCCGCTCACGAGGGCTGAGCGTATCGAGCCGGGGATCGCCGCGCTCGGTTCCCCTCATCCGAGCGACCACGCGCTTGGTCAGAGTGGGATCGAGCAACGATCTGCCGGCGCCGACATCCCGAACCGCTTCGATCAGATTGCTGCCGAGCACGTCTTTCATCAGGTATCCCGCGGCGCCCGCGATCACCGCCGCGTAGATCGCGGCGTCGTCGTCGAACGACGTCAGCATCAGGCACCTGATCCGCGGATCCGCCGCGCGAACGTCGCGGCAGACATCCACGCCGCTGCCGTCGGCAAGGCGCACATCGAGGATCGCCACGTCCGGCCTGGTTACCAGGATCCGCGCGCGCGCCTGAGCGGCGGTCGCAGCCTCGCCGACTATCTCGATGTCCGGATCAGACTCGAGCAGCCCGGCGATGCCTCGACGCACCATCTCGTGGTCGTCGACAAGGAAAACCCTGAGCATCTCAGACCGCCAGTTCCGCGGTCGCCAAGCCGAACGGGACCTTCCAACTGAGTGTGGTGCCGTCGCCCGTCGAACCGAGTTCGAACGTCCCACCACGTTGAGTCGCCCGCGCCTCGAGGTTTGCGATCCCGCTGCGACGGGTCGCCGCGGAAAATCCCACGCCGTCGTCGGAGATGGTGAGGGAAACCGTGTCGTCTGCAACGGTGAGGCTCAGCGCGGCGTGGCGCGCGAATGCGTGCTTGATCACATTGGCCAGCGCTTCGCGGGCGACGGCGATGACGTCGTCGGCCAGTTCTTCCGAGATGACCAGATCGACAGGGCCCGAGAAGCTGACGGTCGGTGTCGACGGGAATCCGGGCGACATCTCGTTGACCAGGTCGATGACGCGATGGCGCATCGAGTTGTTGGATTCATCGTCACGAATATTCAGGGCGAAGATGGCGGTGCGGATCTGCGCGATGCTGCTGTCGATGTTCGCAACCGTTTTGAGCACGTCGGCGGCGACCGGAGCCCCGGCCGTTCGACCGGCGATCGTGTGCAGTTGCAATCCCGTTGCGAACAACTGCTGAATGACGTGGTCGTGGAGGTCGCGCGCTATCCGTCCGCGGTCTTCCAACAGCACCATGCGCTGACTGTCCAGCCGAGCCTCCGCGAGTTCCATGGCAATACTGGCCTGCCCGGCGAAGTCCGCCGCCATTTCGAGGTCGGCCGGGGCGAAGCCGTCCCCGCCCGCCACGCGTCCGACCAGCAGCACACCGCGAGGGGCGATGGAACCGACGAGCGGAACCACCATCAGTGGACCCATCCTGCGACCGTCGGCGAGTTGCGGTGCGTCCGTGCCCGCGTCGGAAACCAGTTGCGGCGCGCGAACGTCGAGTGCGGCTCCGAACGTCGATCCTCGGGCGCTGAGTGTGGTGCCCTCTATCGCTTCGCTCTCCAGCCCCCGAGCCCGCTCCACCAGGAACTCTTCACCCGTGCCGGTGGGAAGCAGCACCCAGACGAAGTCGGCCTCGGCGAGCGTGAGCACCCTGCTCGCGACCGTGGAGATCGTGTCGTTGTGTTCCGACGAGAGCAGCGTCGAGGTGATTTCGGCCGATGCGGCAGACCAGGCCTGTCTGCGCCGGGTTTCGGCGAACAACCGTGCGTTGTCGATAGCGATTCCTGCGGTCGCGGCGAGCGCTGTGACGAGCTGCTCGTCATCGCTGCTGAATTCGCCGGATTTCTGGTTGCTGAGGTACAGATTTCCGTACACCTGATCACGCACTCGGATGGGAACGCCGAGAAAACTCTCCATGGGCGGATGTCCGGCGGGGAATCCTACGGACCGCGGGTCGTCGGAGAGTCGGGGCAGGCGGATGTTCAACGGCTCGTCGATCAGCGCGCCGAGCAGGCCGTGCCCCTCTGGGAGCTCTCCGATGCGAGCGACGATCTCTTCCGACATGCCGACGGTGATGAACTGCTGGAGGCGACCTTCGCTGTTTACGACGCCCAATGCTCCGTATTCGGCTCCGACGAGTTCGGTCGCCGACTCGACAATGCGTCGCAGTACGACGGGGAGTTCGAGCTGCTGAACCACGGCGTGATTGGCCTTCAGCAGGGCGCGAAGCCGGCCCTGGACGGCGAGCACCCCTCGCGCTCGAGCCATGAGGTCTTCGAGAGCGACGTCGAGCTCGCCCCGTGTGTCGTCAGGAAATGAGAAATCGTGCCCCTCAGTCATGTGCTGTCCCGCCTCGAAAGTTCGTGGCTGGTGTCGGCTGACTACCAGGTTGCCCTGCGCCGAGTGTAGACCCCGTGTGTGACAACCCCTCGGTTCAGAGTCGAACGGCCCTAGCGGCCGCGACGCGGGCGGCAGATGCTGGGTATCGAACTGTGGGGCGCACATCAACGAACCAGACCCCGAAGGAGCATCGTGAAAACGAACATCGTGATCGGGATCGACGGGTCAGTGCCCAGCCGCGCCGCACTGGAATGGGGCGTCGAGCGTGCCCTGGCCACGGGTGAGAATGTCGAGATACTCAATGCGGTCGATTCCCACCCCGACCACACGGACTCGTTCAAGGCGAAAACGCTGGCCGACATCGAAAATGTGCTGGCCTCTGCGACCGGCTATGCCGCCTCGCGGGGAATCCCCGTGACGACAAAACTCGTCGACGGAGAGCCGTTCGACGAACTGGTGCGGGCGTCACGCTCGGCAGACATTCTCGTTGTCGGCACACACAAGACGGGGTTCATTCAGGGACGGTCGATCGGCTCGCGCTTTATGGCTCTCTCGGCGATGTCGCGGTGTCCCGTGGCCTTCATCCCGAACGTGTCGCTCCTCTCCCGACGCGGTGTGTCCATCGTGCTCGACGATTCGTCCACTGGTCGACGGGCCGCGATTCTCGCCGCAGCTGAGGCGGAACGACTGTCCCAGAAGCTGACCATGATCCATGGCGAACAGTGGCAGGCAGACGAGCACGAGTCGGCACGAGAGCGAACGACCCGGCAACTGACGATTGCCGACAAATCGAGGACTCTGATGGCCCTACAGCTCGTCACCCTCGCCGACGGTCATCCGCTGCTCGAGACGAAGACGACGGCCACGCGCAAGTCGCTCGCTATTGCAGCTATCGACGCGTCAATGACCGCCGCGCTGGTGGTCGTCAGCCACCCGCAAGCCCGCGCCTCCGTCGGTTCCTCAGCGGGACAGTTCATTCACGACGTTGTCTTGAATCTCGGCGGTCCAGTGCTGGTGGTGCCGCGGACCGACGCCGACGATGCCCCATCGGCTGTCTAGGAAGACGGTGACCACGTCAGCCCTCGGGCACGCGAACGAACCACACGATGAGGGAATCGCGGCGCGGTTGAACTGGCTGCGCGCGGGGGTTCTCGGCGCGAACGACGGCATAGTATCGGTCGCCGCGATCGTCGTGGGAGTCGCGGCGGCGACCCCGAGCATCGGGCCGATCGTCACCGCCGGACTCGCCGGCCTGGTGGGCGGCGCATTGCCGATGGCTGTCGGCGAGTACGTTTCCGTGAGCAGCCAGCGCGATAGTCAGCAAGCCCTCATCGCAAAGGAACGCGAGGAATTGCGCGCGGACCCTCAGGGCGAGTTGGCCGAGCTGGCCGGGCTCTACGAACTGCAGGGGCTCACCGCCGGAACCGCTCGGCAGGTGGCCGCGGAGCTCACCGCGCACAACGCGCTCGCCGCTCATCTGTCGGCCGAGCTCAACATCAACGAGACACAGGTAGCGAGCCCGTGGGCTGCGGCCGCCTCGTCGGCAGTCGCGTTCGTGGCCGGCGCGATTCTCCCGTTCGCCGCAATCGTGCTGCTGCCCGAAGAGGCACGCATTCCGCTGACGTTCGCCATGGTCGTGCTCGCCCTCGCGGGCACGGGGGCGCTGGGCGCCCGCATCGGGGGCAGCCCGCTCTTGAGGGCGACAGTGCGTGGCACGATCGGCGGAGCAGTCGCCCTCGGTGCCACCTTCCTCATCGGCAGCCTGCTCGGAACCACCGGCATGGCCTGAGGACGCCGGAGGCACGGGGGCTTCTGCGCCATCCTGGGACGTGCGCTGCTGCGCGCCGTGGCGCGCGTGTCCCGAGATGGCGCGGAAGCCCGCCCAGCCCTCCGCTAGACGGCGAGCGCCGGGTAGTCGGTGTAGCCCGCGGCGCCGGGCCCGTAGAAGGTCGCCGGGTCGGGCTCGTTCTCGTCGGCCGCGGCCTTCCAGCGCGCGACGACGTCGGGGTTCGCGATGGCCGCGCGTCCGATCGACACCGCGTCGGCCAGGTCGGCGGAAGCGATGGCGAGCGCCTCGTCCCGGGTGGTCGGCGACGCGAAGCCCGTGTTCACAATGAACGGCGCGTTCACCCGCGAGCGGATGTCCTGGGCGAGGGCGCCCGCGGGCTCGGGGTGCATGAAGTCGAGGAAGGCGAGGCCGAGCGGTGCGAGCGCGTCCGCGAGAAGGCCGTAGGTGATCGCGACATCCGCAGCATCGTCTTCGATAACGCCTTGGATGTTTCGTTCCGGAGAGATGCGCAGGCCTACCCGGTCGGCGCCCACCGCTTCCACGACGGCGGTGACGACCTCGACCACGAAGCGGATGCGGTTTTCGGGCGATCCGCCGTAGGCGTCGGTGCGCGTGTTCGAGCTGGGGGCGAGGAACTCGTGCAGCAGGTAGCCGTTGGCGGCGTGCAGCTCGACCGCGTCGATGCCGGCGGCGAGCGCGCGGCGGGAGGCCGCGACGAACTCCTCGACGATCGCGGGCAGCTCGTCGAGGGCGATCGCCTCGGGAACCTGGTGCGCCGTCTTACCGTTGGGCGTGCGCGTCTCTCCCTCGATCGCGATTGCGCTCGGGGCGACGCTGCGGGCGGCGCCCGAGATCTCGACGTGCGTGACACGACCCGCGTGCATCACCTGCATCGCGATCAGTCCGCCGGCGGCGTGCACGGCGTCGGCGACGCGTGCCCAGCCCGCCTGCTGCTCGTCGGTGACGATGCCGGGCTGGCCGCTGAAGCCCTTGGCCTCTTCGCTCGTGAATGTCCCCTCGGTCACGATCAGGCCGAGGCTCGCCCGCTGCTCGTAGTATTCGGCGATCAGCGCGGTCGGCACACCGTCGTCGCCCGCCCGGACCCGGGTGAGCGGGGCCATGACCAGCCGATTCGCGAGGTTGAGTGAGCCGAAGGTGACGGGGGTGAAGAGATCCATGGGGTCCTAACGGGTGATGGTACGACGCGGAACGCGCCTACACGGTAACGCGGCAGGTGTCGTATTGCATTCCCGGTCGCGTGACACTCGGTCACCCACAACTGATGATCGCACCCGGCCGCGGCGCCGCTACCGTCAGAGCCATCGAGCGAGGAGGCGTCATGCGCTGGGACATTTTCGGCGGAGTTTTCGAGTACCTGTTTCTGCTGGTGGTCTTCGGGGCCTACCTGTTCATGCTCATCTGGATCGTGCTCGACCTCTTCCGCGACCGGGCGCTCGGAGGACTTGCCAAGGCCATCTGGCTCGTCTTCCTGGTCTTCGTGCCGTTTGTCACCGCGCTCGTCTACCTCATCGCCCGGGGCTCCGGCATGGCCGACCGGGCGCAGGCACGCCCCGAACAGGCGCCCGAGTATAGCGAGGAGTACGTGCGCTCCGTCTCGTTCGCCAGCCCGGCCGACGAGATCGCCAAGGCCAAGGCGCTCGTCGACCAGGGCATCCTCACGCCGGGCGAATTCGACGCGTTGAAGGCGAAGGCCCTCGGCGAGAAGTTCTAGGCGTCTTCCCGCGCGCCCGTCTCGACCGCTGCCGCCGGCTCGGAGTTGCGGGTCTTGCGCAGGCTCGCGATCGTGGCCACGGCGATCGTCGCGCCGATGAAGAGCAGTGAGAACCAGATCGGGATCTCGGGGGCCCACAACACGTTCTGCCCGCCGTTCACGAACGGGAGTTCGTTCACGTGCAGGGCGTGCAGCACGAGCTTGACCCCGATGAAACCGAGGATCACCGCGAGGCCCTGGGCCAGGTAGACGAGGCGCTCGAGCAGCCCGCCGATGAGGAAGAACAGCTGGCGCAGGCCCATGAGCGCGAACGCGTTCGCCGAGAACACGATGTAGGCCTCCTCGGTGAGTCCGTAGATGGCGGGGATCGAGTCGACCGCGAACACGATGTCGACGACGCCGATCGCGACGATCGTGAGCAGCATCGGCGTGAAGAAGCGCTTGCCGTCGATCTTCACCGAGATGCGGTCGCGGTGGTAGTCGTCGGTGATCGGCAGGATGCGGCGGGCGAACTTCACGAGGCGCCCGTTGGCCGGGTCGCTCTCGTGGTTGCCGAAGGCCTGACGCCAGGCGAGCACGAGCAGGAGGGCACCGAAAATGTAGAAGATCCACGACACGTTCTCGATCAGGGTCGCACCCACCGCGATGAACGCACCCCGCAATACGAGCGCGATGATGATGCCGATCATCAGCACCTTCTGCTGGTAGGCCTTCGGCACCGCGAACCCGCTCATGATGATGAGGAAGACGAACAGGTTGTCGATCGACAGGGCCTTCTCGGTCACGTAGCCGGCGAAGTACTCGCCGCCGAAGTTCCAGCCCGAGGTAAAGCCGATGCCCACTCCGAAGAGCAACGCGAGGCTGATGTAGAAGACCGACCAGCGCGCCGACTCGGCGATGCTCGGCTCGTGCGGCTTTCGAACGTGCACGAAGAACTCGTACACGAAGAAGGCGATTGTGATGGCGATGGTGATCAGCCAGACGGCGGGGGTCACGTTCACGGGGAATGCTCCAAGGGGGTCGCGGAAACAGAAACTAAAGTCTCATCCGCTGCTCCGCGCCGTTAGGCACTCGACAACCGTTGCTCCGGGACGCGCCTGCGGGTCCGTACTGACGAAGCTTCCGTGGTTGGATTACTCCCCTTATCGATACAAACCTATGGACCGAAGCTGGGAATCCGGTGCGTGGCGGGCACCGGGAGTAGTCTCGATGGCAACACCCAAGGGGGTACCGATGGCCGAACTCGTTCCGATCCCCTCCCCCGGGGCCGCCGTCTACTACGGCCTCCCCGGATCTCCGCTCGTGATCCTGGTGCACGACTGGTACGGGCGCCTGCCGTGGCTCGAGCCCTACGCCACCGCCCTCGCGAGCCAGGGCTACCGCGTGGTCGTGCCCGACCTGTACGGCGGATTCGCCACGATCGACCCCGAGACCGCCGCCGGTCTGCGGGACGGTCTCGACACCGGGCTCGCCCTCGCCGCGATCGACGAACTCGTCGCCGAATCCCGGCTCGAGGGCTCCACCCGGGTGGCTCTCATCGGCTTTTCGATGGGGGGCTGGATCGCGCTGCTGCACGCCCAGGGCGGCGACGCGGATGCGGTGGTCGCCTATTACGCGACGCTCGGCACCGAAGAGCACGGCATCATCCCCTGCCCGGTGCTGCTCAACCTCGCCGAGAACGACGATTTCCAGCCGGGGGCCGAGCCGGAGTCGTTCGTCGCACGCCTCGAAGACCATGGAACGCCGGTGACCGAGTTCGTGTACCTCGGCACCGAGCACTCGTTCGCCAACGCGAGCCTCGCGGGCACGCTCGACAACCGCGCCGCGGCCCTCGCCTTCGCCCGCACCGCGTCGTTCATCGACAAGCACCTGGTCGACTAGGCACCGATTGCCGGTCGCCACCGTCCCTCGCAGGCAATACCGGCTACCGTAGATTTCGTGCCCATCTTCGAAGCCTCCACCGTGTCCGCCGTGATCGACCACATGAACAACGACCACCCCGAAGACAACCTTCTGATCGTTCGCGCGTTCGCGACCGCGGATGCCACGGCGGCGGTCATGAGCGACGTGGACCACCTCGGCGGCACCTGGACCTACGAGGCGGGCGACGCGACCGCCGAACTCACCGTGCCGTGGACCGCGCCGATCACCGAGCGCGCCGAGATCCGCCGCGAGATCGTCACGCTCTACGACACCGCCTGCGCGCGCCTCGGCGTCGAGCCGCGCCCGCACTAGTCGTGCCGCGTCCCCCGATGACGTCGTCACCCAACCGGCTGGTCGCTCTCGTCATGGGTACCGGCTACCTGCTGTTCGGGCTGGGCGGCTTCGCGGCGAGCTGGGGGGCCGACTTTCTCGCCCCGCACGGCGGGCTGCTGCTCGGCGTGCAGGTGAACGGCCTCCACAACCTCGTGCATCTGGCCGTCGGTGCTGCCCTCCTGGTCTGCGGCCTGTCTTCCGTCGGCGTCGCGAGAACCGGCAATGCCCTCATCGGCACGCTCGTGCTGTTGTTCGCCCTCGTCGGCCTCTTTCTCATCGGCTCGCCCGCGAATGTGTTCGCCCTGAACGGCGCGGGCAACGTGCTGCACTCCGGCACCGCGGTCGTGCTGCTCGCCGTCGGCCTCGGCGCCGACCGGCCCGATTCCCAGAAAAGGGGTACCGAAGCGGCCACACCCACTCGCTAGTATTAGGGTCACCTAACCAACCCGTTCGGAGTGCCATCGTGTCTGTTGTTCTTCCCTTCTCCCAGGCACTGCGCGAGCGCACCCGCGGCGGGCACAGCGCCAGCGAGGGCGCCCACTTCATGGACGACCTCATGACCGGCAAGGGTTCGCGCGACGACTACATCTCGCTCGTCGCCCAGCACTACTTCATCTACGAGGCGCTCGAGGCCGCCGCGGAGAAGATGCAGGATGACGCAGACGCCGCACCCTTCATCACCCCGCAGCTCACCCGCCTGCCCGCGCTCGAGAGCGACCTGCGCTTCCTGCTCGGCGACGAGTGGCGCTCGCGCATCACCCCGCTGCCCACGACCGTGCGCTACGTCGACCGCCTGCAGACCGTGGCGGCCACGTGGAGCGGCGGCTTCATCGCGCACCACTACACGCGCTACCTCGGCGACCTCTCGGGTGGCCAGATCATCCGCACGCTCATGCAGCGCCAGTTCGGCTTCGAGACGAACGGTGTGGGGTTCTACCTCTTCGACCAGATCGCCAAGCCGAAGGAGTTCAAAGACGTCTACCGCTCCCAGCTCGACGCCGTGACCTGGACCGAAGAGGAACGCGAGCGCGTGATCGACGAGGTGATGATCGCCTACCGGTTCAACACCGAGCTGTTCGTCGACCTGGCCGCGGCGAAGGCCGCCGCGGTCGCCTAGTTACGCTTCGATCGCCGGAACGGCCGTGGCGCGTTCCATAAAGCGCTGCACGTGTTCGTCGACGATGATGTCGCTCGGCCGCAGGTTGCGGCTGAGGTACAGCCCGTCGAGGGCGCTGATGCGGCTGAGCGCCACGTAGGTCTGTCCGGGCGCGAACGAGCGCTGACCGAGATCGACGATCGCTCGGTCGTAGGTCTTGCCCTGCGACTTGTGGATCGTGACGGCCCACGCGAGCCGCAGCGGGAACTGTGTGAACTCGGCCACGATGTCTTTCTTGAGCGCCTTCGTCACGGCCGAGTAGGAGTACTTGTACTTCTCCCACACGGCGGGCTGCACCTGGTGCACCTCGCCGTCGATCTCCACGTGAACGAACTGGTCGATCTTGGTGACGGTTCCGACCGACCCGTTGACCCAGCGCTGGTCGGCGTCGTTGCGCAGGAACATCACCTGCGCGCCGATCTTCAGCTCGAGCGCCTCGTCGGCGGGGAACGCCCGGCCGCCGAACTCCCCCGTCACCTCGGCCTTGGCCGTGAGCACCTTGCCGGGCAGGCGGGCGAGGGCGGTCGCGTTGATGCGGTTCACCGCGGCGTTGGTGGTCGCCAGCGTGATGATGCCCTCGCCGGGCGCGTCACGGGCGCCCGTCGTGTTCAAGCGCTCGGCTATCTCCGCGGTGACCCGGCCGTGCCGCACGGCATTGAGCATGTACTTGAACTCGCCCTCGTGCTGGCGGTGGATCGTGGTGAGCTCGTAGATCTTGAGATCGGCCTCGTCCCACACCTTGGCGTCGAAGAACCACATCGAGCGGTACTGGTCGGCGAAGTAGGCGCGCTCGTCGGCATCGCCGGGAACGGGGGCCAGCTGGTACGGGTCGCCGAACAGAATCACCTGCACGCCGCCGAACGGCTCGCGTTTGCGCTGCCTGGCCTGGCGCAGGCTGCGGTCGAGGGCGTCGAGCAGGTCGGCGTTGACCATCGACACCTCGTCGATGACGAGGGTATCGATGGTATTGAGGAGCTTGCGCACCTGGTCGTTCTGGTCGATCGGGCTGTCGGCGATGACCCCGATCGGCAGGCGAAAGAGCGAGTGGATGGTCTGGCCGCCCACGTTCAGCGCCGCGACTCCGGTGGGAGCGGCGATCACGATCTGCTTGCTCGTGTTCCACGACAGGTGGTTCAGCAGGGTGGACTTACCCGTTCCGGCCCGCCCGGTGACGAAAACGTTTTGCTTGGTGCCCTCGATCGCCGCGAAGACCAGAGCCTGTTCACGGCTGAGCGGAATCTCGGACACGGCACACTTTCTCTGGCAGGCGAATGCTGCACGGGGGACGTTCCACTGTAACCGCCCAGCAGCCTGCGCGGGCGCGAGACCGTGCACTGGCTGCCTGGCCGACCCTCCCGCCATAGAATATTGGAGTGACCATTCCGGCCGAACAGCATCGGGCGAGGGGGCGCCGCGGCAGTATGCCCCGGGCCGTTCTCGCCATTGTGGTGGTCGCTGCGCTCCTCACCTCCGGGCTCGTGGGCACCGTCACCGCCCTCAATCGCACGGTATACAGTGCCGGCGGCTTTGTGGAGCAGTACCTCGACGCCCTCGACCGCGGCGATACCGTCGGAGCTCTCGCGCTCGGCGGGGTCATGCCTGGCAAGGCCGACTTGGCCGCCTGGGGGCTGAGCGAGGACCTGGCGGCAGATCTGCCGGAGACGCTGCTGCGGGCATCCGTTCTGGGCGGCCTGCGCAACATCGAACTCGCGAGCGCGACCGCCACGCCCGCCACCGACGACGGAACCGCCCAGACCGTCGTGTTCGACTTCGAGTTGCACGGTGCCGCGTCGAGCATGGCGTTCACCGTCGAGCGCGTCGGCACCTTCGCCGGCGTATTCAACGCCTGGCAGTTCACCGTCAGCCC
>NZ_JBKKAD010000042.1:0-2854 GCF_046714715.1 Conyzicola sp.
GGTGGAGGAGGCCCGCGCCGAAGTCGTGCGTGCCATCCGCGACCTCGAAGCGCAGGGCAGCATCACCGTGCAGCGCGGTGACGAGGACGAATATGTCCAGTGACACCGACTTCTCGACCCTGAGCTACCCGGCGCTGCGCAGCGCGGCGAGCGACTCCCGCGACGATCAGGCCCGCATCTCCGGCCACGCCGCCGGATACGCGGCAGGCCTGCGCGAGGCGGAGGAGCAGGTGGCGGCCCGCATCGCCGCCCTCGAAGCGGAGACCGCCGCGGCCCTCAGCCACGGCCGGGCCCGCGTCGACCACGCCATCGCGGTGCTGAACTCGGCGGCCTCGGCCCTCGACCTGCGCACGGTGCCGTTGCTCGAATCCGCGCACACCACGCTCGCCCTGGGCGCCCTGCAGATCGCGGAGGCCGTCATCGGCTCCGAGCTGGGCGACGCGGCGGTGGCGGCGCGTTCGGCCCTGCACCGCGCTCTCGACTCGGTCGAGGTCGGGCTCGTGCGCACGGTGCGCCTGAACCCCGCCGACCTCTCCACCCTCGGCCCCGACGTGCTCGAGGCGACCGGCGTGACCTTCACCGCCGACGCGACCCTGGCCCGCGGCGACGCGGTGACCGAGTTCCCCGACGGCTACCTTGACGCGCGTATCGGCACGGCCCTCGCGCGCGTGAAGACGGCCATCGAGGAGGCACGCTCGTGACCACCTCGCTGCTGCCGCCCGCCTCGCCCGGCTTCCGTGCCGCCGTGAGCGCCGGGCGTCCGCAGCGCGTCGGGGTCGTGTCATCCATTCTGGGCCTCGGCGTCGAGGTGACCGGTCTCGACTGCGCGATCGGCGACCTCGTGACCATCGGCGTCGAGTCGCCCGTCGTGGCCGAGGTCATCGCGGCCGGCCGCACCGGACTGCGCTGCATGCCGCTCAACCGCCTGACCGGCATCAGCGCCGGCGCCCCCGTGCGCGCTCAGGGTGCCCCCGTTCTCGTGCCGACCGGCGTCGGCCTGTTCGGACGCGTCGTCGACGGCCTCGGCCGTCCGATCGACGGCAAGGGTCCGCTCGTCGTCGACGGCTACGTTCCGATCGACAACGAGAGCCCCTCGGCGATGGACCGCGCGCGTATCGACACCCCGCTACAGCTCGGCGTGCGCGTTCTCGACACCCTCACCACCGTCGGCCGCGGCCAGCGCATGGGCCTGTTCGCCGGCTCCGGTGTGGGCAAGTCGTCGCTGCTCTCGATGATCGCCCGGGGCACGGATGCCGAGGTGTCGGTCATCGCGCTGGTGGGCGAGCGGGGTCGCGAAGTGCGCGAATTCCTCGAAGACGACCTCGGGCCCGAGGGTCTCGCCCGGTCGATCGTGGTCGTCTCCACCTCCGACGAGCCGGCGATGATGCGCCTGCGCGCCGCCTTCCTCGCCACCCGCATCGCCGAGTCGTTCCGCGACCGCGGCGCGCACGTGATGCTCATGATGGACTCGCTCACCCGCGTGGCCATGGCCCAGCGCGAGATCGGGCTTTCCGTCGGCGAACCGCCGGCCACCCGCGGCTACCCGCCGTCGACCTTCTCGCTGCTCGCCCAGCTGCTCGAACGCGCGGGCACCGGCGCCGTCGGCAGCGTCACCGGCATCTACACGGTGCTCGTCGACGGCGACGACCACAACGAACCCATCGCCGACTCGGCCCGCTCCATTCTCGACGGGCACGTCGTGCTCGACCGCAAGCTCGCGGTCTCCGGCCACTTCCCCTCGGTCGACCCGCTCGGCTCGATCTCGCGCGTCGCCTCGCGCGTCAACACCGCCGAGCGCACCGAGGTCGCCTCCCAGCTGCGCCGCGTGCTCGCCGCGCGCAAATCGGCGCAGGACCTGCTCGACATCGGCGCCTACCAGCCGGGCGCGAACCCGCTGGTCGACGCCGCCGTGTCGTTCGAGGCCGAGATCAACCAGTTCCTGCAGCAGCGCATGACCGACCAGTCGGGCGTCGTCGACGCGTGGGCGCAGCTCACCCGCCTCACCCGGTCTTTCGGGGGTGCCTGATGGCCGGCCCGTTCCGCCTCGCCGGACTCCTCCGCCTGCGCCAGGTGCAGGAGGAGCAGGCCGCGAGCGACCTCGCCGTCGCGAACGCCCGCGCCCGCGAGAACGCCGCCCGCCAGAACCGCACCCGGGCCGCCCTCGGCGGATCCGGTGCCGAGGCGACCAGCAGCAACGTGCTCTACGCCATCGCGGCGGCGCGCTCCTCGTCGCGCAGCATGCTCGCCGAGCTCGAGGCCGTCGACCAGCGCAACCAGGCGACCGTCGCCGAGGCCGTCGCCGCTTACGCCGAGGCCCGCGCCCGCTCCCTCGGGCTCGAGAAGCTCGAGTCGCGCCACATCGAGAACCGCAACGCCGACGACGTGGCCGCGCAGCAGGCAGTGATCGACGAGATCGCGACCAACGGCACCAAGAGTGGAGACCCGCAGTGACCATGATCGGACTATCCACGGCACCCGCCCCCGCACCCTCGGGCAAGGCCGGCCCGGGTGCCGGCTCCGCGTCCGGCGACGGCTTCGGTGCGACCCTCCTCGAGGCGATCTCGGCCGCCGTCCCCGGCGCGCAGCCGGCACCCGACGCGCCCGCCGCGGCCACGCCGACGGCCGACGATGCGTTCGCCGGTCTCGCCGCCGACCTCCTGGGCGCGACGATTCCGGTCGAAACGGCGCCGGCCGGATCCGAGACGGGCGCGGGCGGCGAGACCGAAGCCGAGACGGATGCCGCGGCTCCCGCCCCGCTCGCTGCGCCCACCACCGCCGACGCACTCCCCGCGGCCGCGGTTCCCGCGCTGCCCGCCGCCGCGCCTGCCGCGGTTCCGACCCTCGCGACGCCGGT
>NZ_JBKKAD010000043.1:0-6255 GCF_046714715.1 Conyzicola sp.
ATAGTTCGGACCGTACCTGTGGCCATAGCCGGAACCTCAACCGCGCAATTGGGACGAGCCGTTTGCATTGGGTCTTGCCTGATCGTACGCGCGGACAGGGCAGACAGTTTGCAGAACCACGGTTGCCCGACGGTTGACACGGTTGATCATCGGCAACAAGATCCGGCAAACGGAGCACGTCGTCCGCGGCACACCTGGACCCGCATTGGTCGGGACGGACGTCTCTTTTCAAGGGTGGGTTGATGTCCGGAACTGACACGGCGCGCAGCCGACGGGCGAAGGCCTAGCGGGTGGCGCAACGCGCTGAGGGAGAGTCGGCTGACGGGCGGCTCTCCCTCGAACAACTCACCATCGCGATTGGGCATGGCGACATCGACACCGTGCTGCTCGCGGTGACGGACATGCAGGGCCGGCTGCAGGGCAAACGCCTGCACGCCAGGCACTTTCTCGATGACACCGTTGCCAATGCGTCCGAGGGCTGCAACTACCTGCTGGCGGTTGACGTCGACATGAACACCGTCGAGGGCTACGCCATGGCGTCGTGGTCCAAGGGTTACGGAGACTTCGTCTTCCGGCCCGATTTCGACACGCTCCGGATGGTGCCGTGGCAGCCGGGTACGGCGATGGTGACGTGCGACCTCGAGTGGGAGGACGGCACGCCGGTCGTGGCCTCCCCGCGGCAGATCCTCAAGAAGCAGTTGGCCCGCCTGGCCGAACGCGGGTTGGTTGCGCAGTGCGGCACCGAGCTCGAGTTCATCGTCTTCCAGGACACCTACGAGGACGCCTGGCGCAAGGGTTACCGGGATCTGCAACCCGCCAACCAGTACAACGTCGACTACTCGTTGCTCGGCACGGCGCGCGTCGAGCCCCTGTTGCGCCGGATCCGCAACGATATGCAGGCGGCCGGGCTGCGCTGCGAATCGGCCAAGGGCGAGTGCAACTTCGGCCAGCACGAGATCGCCTTCCGCTACGACGAGGCACTGCGCACGGCCGACAACCACTCGGTGTACAAGAACGGTGCCAAGGAGATCGCCGCGCAGGAGGGCTGCAGCCTCACCTTCATGAGCAAGTTCGACGCGCGCGAGGGCAACAGCTGCCACATCCACCTCAGTGTCAGGGGCGCGGACGACGCGCCGGTGATGGCGGACGGGAAGGGTTTCTCGCCACTGTTCGACTCGTGGCTGGCCGGACAGCTCGCCTGCCTGCGCGAGCTGAGCCTGTTCGTCGCCCCCAACATCAACAGCTACAAGCGCTTCGTCGAGGGCAGCTTCGCGCCGACCGCCGTGGCGTGGGGCCTCGACAACCGCACCTGCGCGCTGCGCGTGGTCGGGCACGGCCAGGGACTGCGCGTCGAGAACCGGGTGCCCGGCGGCGACGTGAACCAGTACCTCGCGACCGCCGCGCTCATCGCCGGCGGCCTCTACGGCATCGAGAACGAACTCGAACTGGAACCGATCTTCGAGGGAAACGCCTACGGTTCGGATGCGCCCCGCGTTCCCACGACTCTCCGCGACGCGGCAGAACTGTTCGGCGCCTCGTCGATCGCGGCCGAGGCGTTCGGCCCCGAGGTCGTGGCGCACTACCTCAACAACGCCCGCGTGGAACAGCTGGCCTACGACGCGGCCGTCACCGACTGGGAGAGGACGCGCGGCTTTGAACGCTTCTGAGAACACTGCCGGTCGAGGAGGAGCGCCAGCGACGTTTCGCGACCCGGGTTTCGATACGGTCGCTGAGCGACCTACTCAACCGGCACCCAGGCCGGTCATCGGCCTCACCACCTACCTCGAGCGGGCGCAGTCGGGGGTGTGGGACGTGCAGGCCGCGTTCCTGCCCCAGGTCTACTTCGACGCGGTCACGAAGGCCGGCGGCATCGCCGTGCTGCTGCCGCCCCAGCCCGTAGACCCCGCCATCGCCGACCGGGTGCTCGACGGTCTCGACGGGCTCATCATCACCGGCGGCAAAGACGTCGACCCGGCGCGTTACGGCCAGCAGCCGCACACGACGACCGACGTGCCCCGACCCGAGCGCGACGCCTGGGAGGACGCGCTGCTGACCGGCGCGATCGACCGCGAGATCCCGTTCCTCGGCATCTGCCGCGGCCTGCAGCTGCTGAACGTCTCGCTGGGCGGCACGCTGCACCAGCACCTCCCCGACGTGATCGGATCGACCAGGTACAACGCCGGCTACGGACGTTTCAGCGAGAACGAGGTCGAGGTGCACGCGGGCACGCTCGCGGGCGATCTGCTCGACGAGGCCGCCACGCTGCCGGTGCACTCCTACCACCATCAGGCGGTCGACGAACTGGCCGACGGGCTGGTCGTCAGCGCGCGCAGCGACGATGGGACGATCCAGGCGGTCGAGGTGCAGTCGGTACCGTTCGGTCTGGCCGTGCAGTGGCATCCGGAAGAGAACGCCGACGACCTGCGTCTGTTCGCCGGGCTGGTCGAGGCGGCGAGGGAATATCGCCTGAGGAGCAACAGATGAGCCAGGTTTCGATACGGCCGCAGGCGGCCTACTCAACCAGCATCGAACTGGTCAACCCCGCCGACGAGACCGTCATCCGCTCCGTGGCGCACACGACGCTCGCCGAGGTCGACGACGCGATCCTGCACGCCGTGTCTGCCCAGAAGGCGTGGGCGGCGCTTCCTCCGGCCGAACGTGCGGCGGGGATCCGCCGCTTCGCCCTCGCCGTCGAGGGTGCGACCGAAGAACTCGCACTTCTGGAAGTGATGAATTCGGGTCATCCGATCTCCCAGGCCCGGTGGGAAGCCGGCCACGTGCGCGACGTGCTGAACTACTACGCGGCCGCGCCCGAGCGCATGATCGGCAAGACCATTCCCGTCGCGGGCGGCATCGACGTGACGTTCCTCGAGCCGCTCGGCGTCGTCGGCATCATCGTGCCGTGGAACTTCCCGATGACGATCGCGGCGTGGGGGTTCGCCCCGGCGCTCGCCGCGGGCAACGCCGTCGTGCTGAAGCCCGCCGAGTGGACGCCGCTCACCGCGATCCGCCTCGCCGAACTCGCGCTCGAAGCGGGACTGCCCGAGGGACTATTCCAGACCCTGCCGGGCCAAGGCTCCGTGGTGGGCGACCGCTTCGTCACCAACGAGAACGTGCGGAAGGTCGTGTTTACCGGATCCACCGCGACCGGCAAGAAGGTGATGGCCGGATGCGCCCACCAGGTGAAGGCGGTCACCCTGGAGCTGGGCGGCAAGAGCGCCAATGTGGTGTTTGCCGACTCCGACCTCGAGAAGGCCGCGGCGACGGCGCCCTACGCCGTGTTCGAGAACGCCGGGCAGGACTGCTGTGCGCGCAGCCGCATCCTCGTCGAACGCAGCGTCTTCGACCGGTTCATGGAGCTGCTCGAGCCCGCCGTGCAGGGAGTCAGGGTCGGCGACCTGCACGACGAGTCGACCGAGATGGGACCCCTCGTCGCGCGGGCGCACTTCGACAAGGTGTCGTCGTACGTGCCCGACGACCGGCAGGTCGCCTTCCGTGGCAGCGCGCCGTCGGGACCCGGCTTCTGGTTCCCGCCGACCGTTCTGCTGCCCGAGTCGCGCACCGACCGGGTGGTCACCGACGAGATCTTCGGCCCGGTCGTCAGCGTGCTGCCGTTCGACGACGAGGCCGACGCGATCGACCTCGCCAACGACAGCGTCTACGGCCTCAGCGGGTCGATCTGGACCCGCGACATCGGGCGCGCCCTGCGGGTGTCGCGCGGCATCGAGAGCGGCAACCTCTCGGTGAACTCGCATTCCTCGGTGCGCTACTCCACACCCTTCGGCGGGTTCAAGCAGAGCGGCCTCGGCCGTGAGCTCGGGCCGGACGCCGCGACCGCCTTCACCGAGACCAAGAACGTCTTCATCAGCACCGACTAGCCACATCGCTGGTCGAGTAGGCCGCCCGCGGCCGTATCGAGACCCCGGTTTCGATACGCGGCAGGCTGCTACTCACCCAGCAAGAACAGGAGCAGCAATGGCGATAGCCAAGATCGACCTCACCCAGCGACTCGCGGGCAAGGTGGCCGTGATCACCGGGGGAGCATCCGGAATCGGCCTCGCCACAGCGCGCCGCTTCGCCGCGGAGGGCGCGACCGTCGTCATCGGCGATTTCAACGCCGAGACGGGGGAGGCGGCGGCGGCAGAGGTCGGCGGCCTGTTCGTGCGGGTCGACGTGACCGACCAGGCCCAGGTCGACAACCTGTTCGACACCGCGGCCGCCACCTACGGCTCGGTCGACATCGCGTTCAACAACGCCGGCATCTCGCCGCCCGACGACGACTCGATCGAGACCACCGAGCTGCCGGCCTGGGAGCGCGTGCAAGACGTCAACCTCAAGAGCGTCTACCTCTGCTCACGCGCCGCGCTACGCCACATGGTCGCGCAGCAGCGCGGGTCGATCATCAACACGGCGTCGTTCGTGGCGGTGATGGGGTCGGCGACGAGCCAGATCTCGTACACGGCGTCGAAGGGCGGCGTGCTCGCGATGACCAAAGAGCTGGGCGTGCAGTTCGCGCGGCAGGGCATCCGGGTCAACGCGCTCTGCCCCGGGCCGGTGAACACCCCGCTGCTGCAGGAGCTGTTCGCGAAAGACCAGGAGCGCGCCCAACGCCGCCTCGTGCACATCCCGGTCGGCCGGTTCGCCGAGGCCGAGGAACTCGCCGCGGCGGTCGCCTTCCTCGCCAGCGACGACGCGAGCTTCATCACCGCGTCGACGTTCATGGTCGACGGCGGGATCAGCTCCGCCTATGTGACACCCTTATAAAAATGGCGGATGACACGGAAGCGGCAACCCCGACGCACACAGTGCCGGGTTCCGTTTCGACGACGCCGGCGGCCAGCCTGCCCGCGCCTGCCAGCCTGGCCGACGACATCGTGTTCCGCCCGGTGCGCAACGGCAACGCGTTCGAGGACACCGTCGCGCGACTGCTGCAGGCCGTGCGGCTCGGCATCGTCGAACCCGGGGGAGCCCTGCCTCCCGAACGCGATCTCGCCGTGCGGTTCTCCGTGAGCCGCGACACGGTGCGCGACGCCATCCGCTCGCTGTCCGACGCCGGATACCTGGTCGCCCGGCGCGGCCGGTACGGCGGCACCTTCGTGAGCGACCGGCTGCCGGCCGAGGCGACGGGTGAGCCGGCGACCGCGGTGCCGACGGTGGCCGAGATCGACGACGTGCTCGGGCTGCGCGAGATCCTGGAGGTGGGCGCCGCCCGCGCCGCCGCCGGGCGCAGCCTCTCCGCAGACGACCGGGACGAGCTGTGGCAGCGGCTGGCCGAGACCTCCGAGTCATCCGCCCTCGACTACCGACGTCTCGATTCGCGACTGCACCTGGCCATCGGACAGCTCGTCGGAACGCCCACTCTCGTCTCGCTGATGGCCGACAATCGCACGAGGGTCAACGAGCTGCTCGACCACATACCGCTGCTGCCGATCAACATCGCGCACTCGAACCGGCAGCACGAGGCGATCGTGGCGGCGATCCTGACCGGAAACCGCGACGGGGCCGCCCAGGCGATGAGCGAGCACCTCGAAGGATCGGCCGTACTGCTGCGCGGCTTCCTCGCCTGAGCGGGGCGGTGGGTCCGGTCAGATGACCGGAGGCTGCGAGGTCTTCTTGACCGGCGGCTTCTTGGTCGCCGGGGGAGTGATCGGCGGGGTCGCCTTCAGCGCTGCCTTGGGGGCGGCGTCGGCGGGCGGCACCGCCGGCAGCACGGTCGTCGTTGCGGTGTCGGATGCGTCAGCGGGCGGCGCGGCCGGCGCGGGTGCAGACGCGGCCGGCGCGGGAGCCGCAGCGGGTGCGGGAGCCGGCGCCGGCGCGGCAGCGGCTGCAGCGACCGGCGCGTTCGCCGGCGCCGTGGGCTTCGCCGGGGAGTTCTTCTCGATGTAGAGCTGGGCCGCCTTCGTGCCGTAGATCAGGAAGCGCACCACGAAGAAGATGATCGCCACGGTGACGGCGATGCTGAGCAGCGCGAAGATGCCGTAGAGCACGGCTCCGAGCACGTGGGAGAAACCGGAATAGCCCCAGCCGAAATCGCGCATGTTCTAGTCCTCGAGTTCGTTTGAGTCGTTGGCCTGGTCGATGACCGTTCCCACGGCGATGGCGAGGGTCGCGGCCCAGCTGATCCACATCAGGATGAGGCGCCAGTCGCGCGGCCCCTTGCGTGTGGTCTGCAGCACGCCGACAGCACCGAAGATTGCGCTGATGATCGAGCCGTTGAAGATGAACTTGCGCATGTGAGTGTCTCCTTGTTCGGTA
>NZ_JBKKAD010000044.1:0-6324 GCF_046714715.1 Conyzicola sp.
GGGTGCGCACGTCGTTGAGGAAGTGCGCCATCCCACCGATGGTGGGCGCGTAAGAACGGCCGTTGTCGTTGACGACGATCACGAGGTTGCGGGAGTTGTCGTCGCTGATGTTGTTGAGCGCCTCCCATGTCATGCCACCCGTGAGCGATCCGTCGCCCACCACGGCGACGACGTGGCGGTCGGTCTGGCCGGTCATGGTGAAGGCGCGCGAGATGCCGTCGGCCCACGACAGCGAGCTCGACGCGTGCGAGCTCTCGACGATGTCGTGCGGCGACTCCGAACGCTGGGGGTAACCGGCGAGCCCGCCCTCGAGGCGGAGCCTGCTGAAGTCCTGGCGGCCCGTCAGCAGCTTGTGCACGTAGGTCTGGTGGCCGGTGTCGAAGACGATCGCGTCGTGCGGGGAATCGAAGACCCGGTGGATCGCGAGCGTGAGCTCGACCACCCCGAGGTTCGGTCCGAGGTGGCCGCCCGTTTTCGACACCTCGGTGACGAGGAATTGGCGGATCTCCGCGGCTAGGTCTACGAGCTCGCCCGGTGACAACGCATCGAGGTCGCGAGGACCTGTGATCTTCTCCAGCAGACTCATCCTGCGAGCCTAGACCAGCGACCTCAGAACGTACTGAAGGATTCCGCCGTTGCGGTAGTAGTCTGCCTCGCCCGGCGTGTCGATCCGCAATACGGCGTCGAACTCGATGGTCGTCTTACCCGCCGCCGAGAACTCGGTCGGCTCGGCCACGACGTGCAGCGTCTTCGGCGTGCGTCCCTCGTTCAGCTCTTCCACACCCGAGATCGAGATCGATTCGGTGCCGTCGAGGCCGAGGCTCTGCCAGGTCTCTCCCACCGGGAACTGCAGCGGCAGCACGCCCATGCCGATGAGGTTCGAGCGGTGGATGCGCTCGAAGCTCTCGGTGATGACCGCCTTGACGCCGAGCAACGACGTGCCCTTCGCCGCCCAGTCGCGACTGGAGCCCGAACCGTACTCCTTGCCGCCGAGGATGACGAGTGGGGTGCCCTGCGCCTGGTAGTTCTGGCTGGCGTCGTAGATGAACGCCTGCGGGCCCTCGGGCTGGGTGAAGTCGCGGGTGTAGCCGCCCTCGACGCCGTCGAGCAGCTGGTTCTTGAGACGGATGTTCGCGAACGTGCCGCGGATCATGATCTCGTGGTTTCCGCGCCGCGATCCGTAGGAGTTGTAGTCCTTGCGTCCGACGCCGTGCTCGTCGAGGTACTTTCCCGCCGGGCTGTCTGCCTTGATGTTTCCGGCCGGGCTGATGTGGTCGGTCGTGACCGAGTCGCCGAGCTTTGCGAGCACGCGGGCGCCGGCGATGGATGACACGGGGGTCAGTTCCATCGTCATGCCATCGAAGTACGGGGGCTTACGCACGTAGGTCGACTCCGCGTCCCACTCGAAGGTGGCGCCGACGGGCGTCGGGAGGTTCTGCCAGCGCTCGTCGCCGTCGAAGACGCCGGAGTACTCGTGGCGGAACATGTCGGTGTCGATCGACGTGTCGATGGTGGTCTGCACCTCGGCGGCGTCGGGCCAGATGTCCTCCAGGTAGACGTCTTCGCCGTCGTTGCCGACGCCGAGGGCGTCTTTCTCGAAGTCGAAGTTCATCGAGCCGGCCAGCGCGTAGGCGATGACGAGCGGCGGCGACGCGAGGTAGTTCATCTTCACGTCGGGGTTGATGCGTCCCTCGAAGTTGCGGTTGCCCGAGAGCACGGCGGTCACGGCGAGGTCGTTCTGGTTCACGGCCTCGGAGATCTCGTCGAGCAGCGGGCCCGAGTTGCCGATACACGTGGTGCAGCCGTAGCCGACGGTGTAGAAGCCGAGGTCTTCGAGGTACTCGGTCAGTCCGGCCTTCGCGTAGTAGTCGGTTACGACCTTCGACCCGGGGGCGAGCGTGGTCTTGACCCACGGCTTCGACTTGAGGCCCTTCTTGCTGGCGTTGCGGGCGAGCAGGCCCGCGGCGAGCATGACCGAGGGGTTGGACGTGTTGGTGCACGAGGTGATGGCGGCGATCGCGACCGCGCCGTGGTCGAGCGTGAAGCCGGTGCCGTCGTCGAGCGAGACCCGAGCCGGGTTCGTCACCGTCGACGGAGCGTGGCTCGTGTGCACGTGGGCGTGAGCGGTCTCCTCGTCCTGCGGCGTGAGGCCGATCGGGTCGGAGGCGGGGAAGGTTCCCTCGAGAGCCTCGTCGACGAGCGAGTGGTCCGCCGACGCGTAGGCGTCGAGGTCGAGGATGAACTGGTCCTTCGACCGGCTCAGCTCGACGCGGTCCTGCGGGCGCTTCGGTCCGGCGATAGACGGCACGACGGTCGCGAGGTCGAGTTCGATGTACTCGCTGAAGACGGGCTCGACGCTCGCGTCGTGCCACAGCTTCTGCAGCTTGGAGTACTGCTCGACTAGGGCGACCTGCTCGTCGCTGCGGCCGGTGAGGCGCAGGTAGTCGAGGGTCACGTCGTCGATCGGGAACATGGCGGCGGTCGAGCCGAATTCGGGGCTCATGTTGCCGATGGTGGCGCGGTTCGCCAACGGTACCTGGGCGACGCCCTCGCCGTAGAACTCCACGAACTTTCCGACGACGCCGTGCTTGCGCAGCATCTGCGTGATGGTGAGCACCACGTCGGTCGCGGTTACGCCGGTGGGGATGGCTCCGGAGAGCTTGAAGCCGACGACCTTGGGGATGAGCATGGAGACGGGCTGTCCGAGCATCGCCGCCTCGGCCTCGATACCGCCGACGCCCCAGCCGAGCACGCCGAGTCCGTTGACCATGGTGGTGTGCGAGTCGGTGCCGACACAGGTGTCGGGGTAGGCACGCAGCACTCCGCCGACAGTGCGGGTGAAGGTGACCTGCGCGAGGTACTCGATGTTCACCTGGTGCACGATGCCGGTTCCCGGCGGCACGACCTTGAAGTCGTCGAAAGCCGTCTGGCCCCAGCGCAGGAACTGGTAACGCTCGCCGTTGCGCTCGTACTCGAGCTCGACGTTGCGTTCCAGGGCGTTCTCGGAGCCGAAGAGGTCGGCGATCACCGAGTGGTCGATGACCATCTCGGCGGGAGACAGCGGGTTGATCTTCTTCGGGTCGCCGCCGAGCTCGACGACGGCCTCGCGCATGGTGGCCAGGTCGACGATGCAGGGCACGCCCGTGAAGTCCTGCATCACCACGCGGGCGGGGCTGAACTGGATCTCGGTGTCGGGCTCCGACTCGGGCACCCAGTTGCCGAGGGCCTCGATCTGGCTCTTGGTGACGTTGGCACCGTCCTCGGTGCGCAGCAGATTCTCCAGCAGAACCTTCAGACTGAACGGGAGCTTCTCGTGACCGGCAACGCTGTCGATCCGGAATACCTCGTAGTCGGTTGAACCTACCGTGAGGGTGTCCTTGGAATTGAAGCTGTTTACTGCGGACATAGTGTCGTCTCCCTTGCTGACCTGACTCCATACTCACAGGTACGCCCGGAAGCGTGCCAGCAAGGTAAGCCTAAGGCTCGGAGTGCGGCAATTCAGGGGTGGTACGAGCGATTTCGTCCCAGTATATATCTCGACGTCGAGATACTTTTACTCGCGGATGTCGGTTTCGGATGTCGCGGCGGCGCCCTTGGCGTAGACCGCTCGCACGAGCAGCCAGGTCACCCACAGCGTCGCGGCGTAGAGCGGCAGTCCCATGATGAGCTTCGCGCCGCCCAGCAGCTGTGTCTGGTCGGCGTAGTACAGGGGTACCTGCACGGCCAGTCGCGCGGCGAACATGCACGTCCACAGCACGGTGGTCACGAACGCGATGCGGTACTTCGCCCGGTCGGCGCGCCACGCGGTGCCCTCACCGCGTAACAGCCCGACGATGATGCCGATGACCGGCCAGCGGGCGAGCAGCGAGACCAGCAGCGCGACGACGTACGCGCCGTTGAGCCAGAACCCGAGAACGAAGTTCTCCTTCGCGTCGCCCGAGAAGATGGCGAGAGCGGCAGAGACGGCTATGCCGAGGAGCCCGACCAGCGCCGGCACCACGGGGGTGCGGGTGACGAGCCGGATCAGCACGAAGAGCACGGCGATCGCCGCCGGGATCAGCACCGACGGCAGCGTCTCCTGCGTGATGGCATACACGAAGACGAACACGAAGCCCGGCAGCAGGGATTCGATGATCCCGCGCACGCCGCCCATAGCGCCGAGGAGCGCGCTCGCGGTCGGGGTCTCCCCCGGGGTCACCCTGCCGAAGCCCGAGTTCTGGGCCGCGGCCGACAGTGCCTCGGTGAACGTCGGCGGAGTCGGCGAATCGCCACGATCATCGGTCATGTCTATCAGGCGGTCGCGCTGGAGGTGACGTCGCCCGACGGGGTGGCCGCCGGCATGTTCAACGGGATGAGGTCGCGCGGCGGCATCGGGGTGTTGCCGCGCACGACGACGATGCTGCGGAAGAGGTCTTCGATCTGCGCTGCTGCCTCGGGGTTGACAGCACCCTCACCGGCGATGACGCCGCGCAGGAACCAGCGTGGGCCGTCGACGCCGACGAAACGGGCGAGACGCGTGCCGGTCTGCCCGGCGGTCGTCACGGGGATCTCGGCGAGCACCTCGGGACCGAACGGCCCGTCGGCGATCGTCGTGGTGCCGCCCTGCTTGTGGATCTGGTCGACGATCTGCGCGCGGATCTCGTTCCACAGGCCGCTCGTGCGTGGTGCCGCGAACGGCTGCACCTGCAGTGACGAGCCGGCGTAGTCGAGACCGACCGCGACGACGCGCTTGCTGCCCTCCTCGACCTCGAGCCGCAGCTGCAGGTCGGGGCGGGGAACGATCTTCACACCGCCGAGGTCGACGTAGGGGCGAACCGCGTTCGCCTCGCTCTCGTCGAGCGGGCCGTTGGTCTCGCGGTCGGCGGGCGCCGACTTGGCGTCGTCGTCTACCTGTGCTGCGAATTCGTTGTCGCTCACGCGATGTCTCCTGACTTAGTAGCGCTGTACCCGGTGGATCCGAAGCCGCCATCGCCTCGGTCGCTCCCGGGAAGTTTCTGTACCGGTATAAATCTCGCGCGCGATACCGGCATCACGATAAGTTGTGCGATGCGGTCGCCGACCGCCACAGAATACGCCACCGAACTGTCCGTGTTCAGCAGGGTCACCCGGATCTCGCCGCGATACCCCGCGTCGACGGTGCCGGGACTGTTGACGATGGTGATCCCGTGCTTCGCCGCGAGTCCGCTGCGGGGCACGACGAAGGCGACGTAGCCGTCGGGCAGAGCGATCGACACCCCCGTGGGTACGGTGGCGCGCTCCCCCGGCCCGAGGTGCACGGCCTCGGCCGCGGTCAGGTCGGCCCCGGCGTCTCCGGGGTGCGAGTACGCGGGTACGGAGTCGGACGAAATGAGAACCTCTACGGAATCGGGCACGTCACGAGGGTAGTGCAGAACATCCGGCGCTCAGAAAGTCTGATCGAATAGGAGCATGACCACCCACTACCGAGAGAGACTGTGGCCTGCGCCCTGGCTCTTCGTTGCAACAGCCCTTGTCATTCCCGCGAGCCTTCTGGTCTTCCTGCCGATCAACCTGCTGGCGGGGGTCGTCGTGGCGGCCGTGCTCTACGCGAGCTGTGTCATCCTGCTCATCCTCGGCGGACCCGTAATAGAGGTGACCGACATCGAGTTTCGCGCGGGACGGGCGAGTCTTCCGCTCTCGATCGCGGGAACCGTAGAAGGGTTCGAGGGCGACGAGGCGCGGGCAGAACGTGGGGTGCGGCTCGACGCCCGTACGTGGCTGCTCATTCGCGGGTGGATCGCACCGGTGGTGAAGATCCAGAATCTGGACGAACGAGACAGCGCTCCGTACTGGGTTGTGTCGACGCGGCATCCCGATGCCGTTGTCGCCGCGATCTCCGCGGCGAAGCAACGAGCATCTGGCGGGATTGGTTAGGCCGCGCACTCCAGGCAGATCGGTCCGAGTTTCGTCTCGTGATCGATCTGCGAACGGTGCTTCACGAGGAAGCACTCCACACAGGTGAACTCATCGGCCTGTGCGGGAAGAACGACCACGTCGAGGTCGTGCTCACTGAGGTCCCCACCCTCGAGTTCGAAACTGCCGGGGTTATCGGCGTCATCAACGTCGATTGAACCCGATGTTTTGTCGGGGACGCGCTCCTTGAGCGCCTCGATCGACTCCGTGTCGTCGTCGGTCTTGCGCGGAGCGTCGTACTCGGTTGCCATGCCCATCCACTTCTGTATTGCCGAGAGTTCTTTGTTTTCACAAGAAAAAATATGATATCGGCTGGCACAGTCTGCATCATCGGATTGGTATTCGCAATCCGCCGTGCCGGTGCCCGTGCCGGTGCTCGTGTCGTGCGCCCTG
>NZ_JBKKAD010000045.1:0-4236 GCF_046714715.1 Conyzicola sp.
CATCTACACGCGCGTCATCCACGGCACCGGCGCCTCCCTGCTCATCGGAATCGCCGCCACCGCGATCGGCCTGGGCCTCGCCCTCGTCTTCGGCCTGCTCGCCGGCTTCGGCCCGCGCTGGGTCGACTTCGGAACCACCCGTTTCCTCGAGGTGCTGTTTGCCTTCCCCGGTCTGCTCTTCGCGCTGTTGTTCATCGTGATCTACGGGCCCGGCGTCGTCACCTCGACGATCGCCGTCGGACTCTCCACCGCGCCCGGCTATGCGCGGATCATCCGCAGCCGGGTCATCCAGGTGCGCACTTCGCCCTACCTCGAGGCCGCCGTCGTGCTCGGGCGCGGACGCCCCAGCCGCATCGTGCGGCACGTGCTGCCGAACGTCGCCGGGTCACTGTTCGTACTCGCGACCCTCGGCATCGGCCAGTCGATCGTGTGGGCGTCGTCGCTGAGCTACCTCGGCCTCGGGGCCGTGCCGCCCGCCGCCGAGTGGGGTGCCATGCTCTCCGCCGGCCGCACCTACATCGCGTCGTTCTGGTGGATGACGTTCTTCCCGGGCCTGTTCATCGTGCTCAGCGCGGCGGCGACGACGCTGCTCGGGCGCGCCATCCAGCAGAGGGGACGCGAATCGTGACGCCGCCCGTGCCGGACCCGCAGTCCCTGCCGGACTCGCTGCCGAGCCTGCTGACCGTGGCGAACCTGAGCGTGCGTTTCGGCGACGCGACCGTGGTCTCCGGCGTCTCGTTCGACGTGCGGCCGGGCGAGTGCGTCGGCATCGTCGGCGAGAGCGGCTCGGGCAAGAGCGTCACCGCCCGCGCGCTGCTCGGGCTCGCCGGGAAACGAGCGCGGGTCTCGGCGGACGCCCTGACCTTTAGCAGTACGGAAATTCAGGATGCAAGCCCCCGCCGGCTGCGCTCGCTTCGCGGCCGCGAGATCGGCTATGTTTCGCAGGGAGCCCTCGTGGCTCTCGACCCGCTTCGGCCGGTCGGTCGGGAGATCTCCGACTCGCTGCGCCTCCACACATCGAGCACACCCGCACAGCGTCGTGCGCGTGTGCTCGAGTTGCTCGCCGACGTCGGCGTGCCCGAGCCGCAGCTCAGGGCGGGCCAACGCCCCGACGAGCTCTCCGGCGGTCTGCGTCAACGCGCCGTGATCGCGTCGGCGATCGCGCTGCGTCCGCGCCTGCTCATCGCCGACGAGCCGACCACGGCGCTGGACTCCACCGTGCAGGCCGGCATCCTCGACCTGCTCGAGCGGCTGCGCGACGAGGGCACCGCGCTCGTGCTCATCAGCCACGACCTCGCCGTCGTGTCGCGGCTCGCCTCCCGCGTGCTCGTGATGAACGCCGGACAGATCGTGGAAAGCGGCCCGACCGCGCAGGTGTTGGGGGCGCCGCAGCATCCGTACACCCGCCGCCTCATCGCGGCCGTGCCCACCGACCGCCCCCGCGGCTCGCGCCTGACCGAGCCCCCGCCCACGCCACCTGCCGCCCCGCCGGCCACCCCGCCGGCCACCTTCGGAAATTCAGGAACCCGGGTCGCGGATGCCTCGCAAACGGCCGTTTCACCCCCCGCAGCGACCGGGTCTCCTGAATTTCCGAATAATGCGGCGGTGGTGACCGCCAGCCACCTCAGTCGGCGCTTCGGCGACAGGCTCGCGGTCGACGACGTGAGCTTCACGCTCGAGCGCGGGCGCACGCTGGGCGTCGTCGGCGAGAGCGGCTCGGGAAAGACCACGGTCGCGCGGCTGGTGTTGGCGCTCGACACTCCAAACGCCGGGGACGTGCACGTACTGGGCCGGCCGTGGACGACCACGTCCGAGCGCGAGCGGCGGCCCCTGCGGCCCCGCATCGGCGCGATCTACCAGGACGCGCTCAGCTCGTTCGACCCTCGGCTCACGGTCGGGCGCATCCTCGCCGACGCGCTCAGCCACGGGCGCTCGACGCGCGCCGGCGACGAGGTGGCGCGGCTGCTCGGGAGGGTCGGACTCGACGCCGCTGTCGCCTCGCGCCGCCCCCTGCACCTCTCGGGCGGTCAGCAGCAACGCGTCGCGATCGCCCGCGCTATCGCCGCCGAACCCGACGTGATCGTCTGCGACGAACCCGTGTCGAGCCTCGACGTGTCGGTGCAGGCCCAGGTGCTCGACCTGCTCGACGAGCTGCAGCGCGACCTCGGACTCAGCTACCTCTTCATCACCCACGACCTCGGCGTCGTGCGGCACGTGAGCGACGACGTGCTCGTTATGCAGCACGGACGCGTCGTAGAACGCGGCCCGACCGAGGCGGTCTTCGCGAATCCGCGCGAGGAGTACACGCGGGCGCTCTTCGCTTCCGCGCCGCGTATCGCCGTGTGGCGGGGTTCGAGCACGTCGCCCTAGACTGCTGGCGTCCCAGACTGTTGGCACGCTGCGGCGACTGTTGGACGAACTGCGGCAGCCCGCCCGCGACCGAAGGAGAGCATGCCATGAGCAACGACACACCGACCGGACCGCGCGACGACGATTCCCGCAAGCAGAATGCGGATGACGCGGCGCCCGACACCACGCCGCAGGACACCCCCACCGAGCGCTTCGACGCCGCGGGCGCAGACTCCCCCACGCCGTCCGATCCGTACGACGCCGACGGTGCGGACACGCCCACGGCGGCCTTCGACCCGGTGATCGACGAGACGCCGACCGACCGCTTCGAGGCGCCCACCGCGCCGACCGACGCCGCCACCCGCATCCTGCCTACCCCCGGAGCGACACCGGCGACGCCCTACCCGACGCGCGCGTACCCGCCGGCGGGATACCCGCCCGCCGCTACGACGCCCCCGGCGGCATCGGTGCGCACCGTGTCATCCGGAACCGTCCCGACCACCGGCGACCCGACCGCGAAGAAGAGCCGCACGCTGCTCTACTGGCTCATCGGCATCGGCGTCGCGCTGCTCATCGCCGTGATCGTGCTGCTCGTGACCCTGTTCTCGAATCCCGACGACGCCGCGGTCGCCCCCACCCCGACGCCCTCGGCGACACCGAGCGCGGCTCCCGCACCGGCGCCCACCGAGGAGCCGGAGGAGGAAGAACCCGCGCCCGCACCCAGCCCGAGCGCTCCCCCGGCCTCGGGGCCGACATTCGCCACCTTCACCGCCCCGACCAGCGCCGAGTGCGAGGCCGAGGAGGGCGAGGCACCGCTGGTCTTCTCGTGGTCGAGCGACGACGCCGTGCGCGCCTACTTCGGCGTCGGAACGCAGAACGCGGCGATCAACCCGACCGAGAGCGACCTGCCGCCCACCGCGACGTTCGACGAGATCCCGTACGACTGCGCCGTGCCGTCGCAGGTCTACACGGTGACGCTCGAGGACGAGCTCGGGGCCCTCGCCAGCCGCACGGTCACCGTCACGAGGTAGCCGCCGCGGGCGCGCGGTAGAATCGGAGGCGATCCAGGCACCTCTCCACCGACACGGTGCCGCCTATAGAACCGGAGCGCCACCGCTATGCCGAACGCCATGCCTGACAAGCCCGCCCTCGAAGGGTTGGAAACCAAGTGGGGCTCCGCGTGGGAGACCAGCGGCACCTACCGGTTCGACCGCGACTCCGCGACCAAAGCGAACGTGTTCTCGATCGACACTCCCCCGCCCACCGCGTCGGGCAGCCTGCACATCGGTCACGTGTTCAGCTACACGCACATGGACCTCATCGCGCGCTACCAGCGCATGCAGGGCAAAGACATCTTCTATCCGATGGGCTGGGACGACAACGGTCTCCCCACCGAGCGCCGCGTGCAGAACTACTACGGCGTGCGCTGCGACCCGTCGCTGCCGTACGTCGAGGGCTACGTGCCCCCGCTCGAGGGCGGCGAGGGTGCCTCGAGCAAGGCGGCCGACCAGGTTCCCGTGTCCCGTCGTAACTTCATCGAGCTCTGCGAGAAGCTGACCGCCGAAGACGAGGTGCAGTTCGAGGACCTCTTCCGCGCCCTTGGCCTGAGTGTCGACTGGTCGCTCACCTACCGCACGATCGGACCCGAGGCGCAACTCGCTGCCCAGCGCGCCTTCGTACGCAGCCTCGCGCAAGGCGAGGCGTACCAGGCCGACGCGCCGACGCTGTGGGATGTGACCTTTCGCACCGCGGTCGCGCAGGCCGAGCTGGAGGACAAGGACCAGCCGGCCGCGTTCCATCGGGTCAGCTTCCACAGGCTGGTCGTCGGAGACGACGGAAAAAAGCACACTGCGGGCAATCTGGAGATCGAAACGACACGGCCGGAAC
>NZ_JBKKAD010000046.1:0-4697 GCF_046714715.1 Conyzicola sp.
GCGCAGATCTGTTTCCAGCCACACCTTGGCATCGAAGAACCACATCGAGCGGTAGGTGTCGGCAAAGTAGGCCCGCTCCTCCGCGTCGCCCGGAACGGGTGCCAGCTGGTACGGGTCACCAAACAGCACCAGTTGCACGCCGCCAAACGGCGCGTCCGGCTTCTGCCTGGCCTGTCGCAGGCTGCGATCGATGGCGTCGATGAGGTCGGCGTTGACCATCGACACCTCGTCGATCACGAGGGTGTCGATGGTGTTCAGCAGCTTGCGCACCTCGGCGGTGTGCTCGATCTCGTGGTCGGCGATCACGCCGATCGGCAGCCGGAACAGCGAGTGGATGGTCTGACCGCCCACGTTGAGCGCCGCGACGCCGGTGGGCGCGCAGATCACCACCTGCTTCGAGGTATTCCACGACAGGTGGTTGAGCAGTGTCGATTTTCCGGTGCCCGCCCGGCCGGTGACGAAGATGTTCTCCTGCGTCGTCTCGATCGCGGCGAACACGGCCGCCTGCTCGGGGGACAACGAGGGCGCGTTCACTCCCCCAATCTACCCGCTCGGTGCGGGCGCCTCAGGTGACTGTGCACAGCGAAAGTTAGGATGTGACCATGCGCCGCACCGTACTCACCTGGTCGGCCGTGATGGCCCTGCTCGTAGCCGGCTTCGGCATGTCGGTCGTCGCCCTCAACGCCGACCTGTACAGCGCGCACGGCTTCGTCGGCCGCTACCTCGACGCCCTCGAGCGGCACGACCCCGCCGCGGCCCTCGCGCTGCCGGGCGTGAGCACCGGCAACGACACGGCCGCCGAGCTGCTGGCCGCCGATGCGATGGGCGACCTCACCGACGTTCGCACGGTCAGCGACACCGAGGGCGCCGAGGGGCGGCATACCGTCGTCGTCGAGTACACCGTCTCCGCACCGGACGGCTCCCAGTCGAGCACCGGCACGAGTGAATTCGTGGTGGCCCCCGACGGCATCCGATTCGGCCTGTTTCCCAGCTGGCGTTTCGTGACGAGCCCCATCAACTCGATGTCCGTCACCGTTCTGCACGACCAGGACTTCCGCGTGAACGGCCTCGACGTCACCTCGACCGCGGAGCCCGACGCCCCGGCGACCTTCCAGGTTTTCGCGCCCGGGCTCTACGTCCTGCAGCACGAGTCGACCTACCTCGCGTCGCAGAGCGTGACGGCGGCGGTCACGCAGGTCGGCGAGATCTCGGATGTCACGGTGGACGTTCAGGCCAACGAGGAGTTCGTCGCCGAGGTGCAGAAGCACGTCTCGGAGTATCTCGGCGCCTGCACCACTCAGGAGGTGCTGATGCCCACCGGCTGCCCGTTCGGCCAGCAGCTCTCGAACCGGGTCGTCGGCACCCCCGTGTGGACGATGGTCTCCGACCCGCTCGTGACCATCGTTCCCGGCTCACCGTCGGGCACCTGGGCGGTTCCGAAGACGCCTGCGATGGCGCACCTCGTGGTCGACGTGCGGTCGCTCTTCGACGGGCGGGTGACCACGTTCGACGAGGACGTGCCGTTCGACGTGCAGTACGCGCTCACGTTCGAGCCCGGCAACAAGCTGCTGATTACGGCCGTGTACGAGTAGCAGTGGACGACCGCGCCGCGAGCATGTCGTTGTAGGCCTCGAGTTCGGCGTCGCCGTCGCGCTCGGCCTTGCGGTCGTACCGTTTCGAGTCGCGCTCGTCGCTGCGCGACCACATGATCGCCACGGCGATGGCGAGCGCCACCGTCGGGATCTCGCCCACGCTCCACGCGATGCCGCCACCGGCCTGCTGGTCGGCGAGCGCGTCGATGCCCCAGCCCATGGCGCCGTACCAGTCGGCGAGCAGCAGTCCGGTTCCGGTCATCAGTGAGAGGCCGAAGAATGCGTGGAACGCCATCGTCGCGAGCAGCACGAGCAGGCGCAGCGGATACGGCGCCTTGTGCGGCGACGGGTCGACGCCGATGAGCGACTGCACGAACAGATAGCCGCTGAGCAGGAAGTGGATGATCATCCACTGGTGGCCGAGGTGGTCGGTCGTCGCCCAGCGGAACAGCGGCGAGTAGTAGAACACCCAGAGCGAGGCCACGAAGATGCCGGCCGCGACGAGCGGCCGCGAGAGGAAGCCGAAGTAGGCGGAGTGGGTGGCGAGCATGATCCACTCGCGGGGCCCGCGGCTGCCGTCGTCGCGCTTGCGGATGGTGCGCAGCGCCAGGGTGATGGGCGCGCCGGGCACGAGCAGCACGGGAACCATCATGCCGAGGGTCATGTGGGCGAGCATGTGCGCGCTGAAGAGGTACTTCTCGTACTCGTTCACGCCGCCGTTTGTGATGTAGAACAGCAGGGCCATGCCGGCCACCCAGAGCACGGTGCGCAGGGCGGGCCAGGAGTCGCCGCGCTTCTTGAGCCGCCAGACGCCGGCGAGGTAGAAGAACACGGCGAAGGCGCAGAACAGGCCCCAGAGCAGGTCGAAGCTCCAGATGGTGAACAGGTTGGTGAACGAGAACGGCGGAGGGAGGGGCGCGCCGGTGAGGATCTCGGCCGGCGTCGCGCCGGTGGTGGCAGACGCGGTCACCTCGAGCTGCGGGGTGGCCGTGCGGGCGAGGGCGGCGGCGACCCCCGAAGCGAGTCCCATAAACGCGATCTCGGCGGTGACGAGCCACCAGAAGAATTTGCGTTCGCCCGTGCTGGCAATGCGGCCGACCAGATAGCGGCGTTGCATGACGCCGAAGACGCCGAGCACGCCGAGCGCAGCGACCTTGACCAGCACGAGGATGCCGTACGGCGTCAACAGGTTGTCGAGCGTTCCCACCCGGATCTCGGCGCTGACGTACCCCGACGCCGCGACGACCACGAAGCTGATCAGGGCGAGGGTCGAGTAGCGGGCCAGCAACGGCACGAGCCGCCCGGTGTCGAGAGTGCGGGAGCTGAGCACGAGGGTGAGCAGGCCGCCCAGCCAGATCGCCGCGAATACGATGTGCAGCCAGATCGCGCTCGTGGCGGCGTCGTGGCTCGCGGTGCCGCCGGCGTGACCCTGCAACGCCATCGGGATGAGTCCCAGAACCGAGCCGACGGCCATCACCAGCACGAGCGTGTGGTTGCGCACCGCGAAGCAGAGCACCGTGAGGGCGGCCGCGATCAGCGTCGTGTACAGCCACGACTGGCCGAGTTCCTGCTGGGTGAGGAACTGCGCGAGCAGCTCGCCGAACCGGTCGTCGATCGACAGCGGCTGCAGGTAGATCGTCATGAACGCGAAGAAGCCGGTTGCCGCGGATGCCACGGCCCACACGGCGGCGGACGCGGCGGCGATATCGAGCGCCAACGAGAATTCCGGCTTATCGCGGCTCATGCCGAAACTGGCGAGCATCAGCGCGCCGATCGTGCCGGCGGCCCCGAGGTTGACGATCAGTTTGCCGAGCGGCAGTCCGAGGCGCACGACGGGCCCCGGATCGGCGATGGGTTCGGGCGCCACTCCGCCGCCGAACTGCAACGCCGCGATCGCCGAAGCGAGTGCCACGAGGAGAAGGACCGCAGGCCCCACTATCCGAACGATTCGTGGCATCACGCCAGTTTATCCGCGTCATCCTGAATGCCACCGTCGGATGCTCCGGTCTCCGTGTCGAACCGTTCGCGCGCGCGCTCCACCTCGGGCAGATTCTCGGTCGTCCACCGCAGAAGCGCGTCGATGAGCTGATTGAGCGTGTTCCCGACCGGGGCGACCCGGTACTCCACGGCCACCGGCCGCGTCTGCAGCACGACCCGTTCGATCATGCCGTTGCGTTCGAGGCGGCGCAGGGTCACGGTCAGCGACTTCTGCCCGACGACCGGGATGGCCCGCCGCAACTCGTTGAACCGTTGCGGTCGGCCGCACAGCTGGTCGAGAACCTGCAACGACCACTTGTCGAGCACCTGGTCGAGCAGCTCGCGGTGTGGTGCATCGACTTGGAGCAGCTCGGCGTCGGGATGGCTGGTGTCATTCATAACACCTAGTCTCGTTGAAGTTCCCTTCGTGCACCAAGTAGACAGGAGATACCACCCCCGACCAAAGGATCATCCCGTGAGCGTTCAGACCTTCTCCCCCGACAACATGTACCAGCCCGTTCCCTACAACCACGTGGCCGTAGGCACCGGCACCCGCCACGTGCACGTGGCGGGCCAGATCTCCCGCGACGGCGACGCGCGGCACATCGCGACCGGCGACCTCGCCGGACAGGTGGCCCAGGTGCTGCGGAACACCGCGATCGGTCTCGCCGGGGCCGGCGCCACCTTCGCCGACGTCGTGCGACTGCGCTTCTTCATGACCCAGTCTGCCCCCGAGAAGTTCGGCGACTTCATGGCCGGGATCGAGCTCGTGGCCGAGGAGCTCGGCCTGCCGCAGCCGCTTCCCCCGGTGTCGGTCATCGGCGTCGACTTCCTCTTCGAACCCGACGTGCTCGTCGAGCTCGAGGCCTACGCCGTGCTCGACTAGCTGCCCCGCGGATGCCCCGCACGCCGGAGGGCGACCCCGCATCGCGGAGCCGCCCTCTGGCCAAACAAACGAACCTAGACGGCCTCGGCCGCCGCTTCCTTGTCCGCCTTGCGCTGCGCCTTCTCCGCGTCGAGCACGGCCTTCTCGGCCGCCTTCTCCGCCGCGATCCAGACGTCACGCTTGGCCCCGGGCACCCAACCCTTGTCCACAACACGGATCTGGTAGACGATCGCGACGCTGAC
>NZ_JBKKAD010000047.1:0-34583 GCF_046714715.1 Conyzicola sp.
GATCCGAACCGACTGACCGAGTCCATGGACGATGCCGTCGGCCAGCTGGCGGCCGATCTGGGGCTCGTCCCGACTGCGGCGTCAGCCCGGCAGCCGTTGCCGCCTGACAAGCTCGAGCTTGCGGCGCGTGCTCGTGCGCTGCAGTACGACGGCAAGCTACTCGAAGCACAGCCGCTGTACGCCAAGGCATTGGCGCAACCGTCGACGGCATGGCGGTTCGAGGCTGACTACCTGCAGCTGATGGCGGACCTCGGCATGTACGACTGGGTCGAGGCGCGCGCGACCGCCGTGCTGCTGCGCGATATCCGCGGGTAGGGCGCACGACCCGGTCGCGGCCTCGCGCGCCGGTAGTGCAGTTGTGGCGGGTGCCGGTACGCGGGCACCCGCCACAGGTGCACTACGGCGAGAGCGGTGAGGCTCAGCGGAGCGCGTTGGCGATGGCCTCGTTCACGGCAGGCTCCGACGAGGGCGACTGCGACGCCGACCGGCTGAGATAGCCGATGCGCGACTGCCGAACGTGCCAGCCCATCAGCTCGCCCGCGCGATCCGCGTCGCCCGCATCGATCGCGGCGAGGATCGGGCGGTGCTCCGGCCACAGCTTCTTGCCACGCGAGTGTTCGTCCGAGGCATAGAGCCACTCGATCTTCCCCGAGAGCTGCCGCAGCAAGACTCCGAGCGTCACACTCCCGCTGAGATCGGCAATGCCCAGGTGGAACTTGCTGTTCAGGTCGGGAAGGCGGTCAAGGTCACCGCTCTCGACCGCCGCATCGCCGTCGTCGAGCAGACCGGCGAGGATGCTGCGGATGCGCCACCATTCCTCGGGCGGCGGGGCCGCTTTCCGGAACAGGCTCGCCGCACGGGCCGCCGCACGGCGGGCCGTGGCCACCTCCAGCGCCTCTCGCACGGCGAACAGGTCGTCGGCGTCGTCGACGGGGATCGCGGCGACCCGGGAGCCGACGTTCGCGCGGGATTCGACGAACCCCTCGGCCTCGAGCGCGCGCAGTGCCTCCCGCACCGGAACGCGGGAGACGCCGTGGGTTGCCGCGAGAGAGGCTTCGGTGATGCGGGTACCCGGCTGCAGGGCGCCCACGATGATGTCTCGGCGTATCGCGTCTTGCACGCTGAGCTTCGCCACGCGGTCCAACTCAGCGGGCAAAGGCACCTCCGGGAATGGCGTCGAGGAGGTCGCGTGTGTACTGCGCCGTCGGATTGGCGAAGACGTCGTCGACGCTGCCGTTCTCGACGACCGAACCCTGTTTCATAACGATCACACTATTGGCAATCTGACGCACCACGGCGAGGTCGTGAGTGATGAAGAGGTAGCTGATGCCGAGGCGCTTCTGCAACGAGTCGAGCAGTTCGAGAATCTGGTCTTGCACGAGCACGTCGAGCGCCGACACGGCTTCATCGCAGATGAGCAGTTCGGGGTCGAGGGCGAGGGCGCGCGCGATAGCGACGCGCTGTCGCTGTCCGCCGGAGAGCTCGTTCGGGCGGCGCTGCGCGATGGCCCGAGGGAGCGCGACCTGGTCGAGCAGCTCGCCCACGCGCGCGCGACGACTGGCGCGGTCGCCGACCGCGAAAATGCGCAGCGGCTCGTCGATCAGACGCTCGATACTGTATGTCGGGTCGAGCGACCCGTACGGGTCCTGGAACACGGGCTGCACTCTGCGCCGCAGCGCGGCGCGCTCTGCGCCCCTGCTCGCGGTGATGGTCTGACCGTCGATGCGCGCGTCTCCGCTTGTCGCCTTCTCCAGCCCGAGCACGATGCGGGCCACGGTGGTCTTGCCCGAACCCGACTCGCCGACGATGGCGGTCGTGGTTCCTCGCGGAACGGAGAACGAGACATCGTTCACAGCGCGCAAGATGCTGCCGTGCTGGCCTCGCAGCTTGAACTCTTTCACGAGGTTGTCGACGATCAGAATCGGTTCAGCGAGAATCTTGTGCGCCACTCCCAGTTCGGCAGCCGTCGCGCGCGACGCGACGGTGGTGGCGGTGGGCGCGGCGGCGACGAGCCGCCGTGTGTACTCGTGCTGGGGGTTGAGGAGGATCTCGGCCGGGGTGCCGACCTCGACGATCCTTCCGTCGAGCATCACGATGATGCGGTCGGTTCGGTCGGCCGCGACGCCGAGGTCGTGGGTGATGAAGAGCAACGAGGTGCCCCGTGACTCCACGAGTGTCTGCAGGTGGTTGAGGATCTGACGCTGCACGGTGACGTCGAGAGCGGAGGTCGGCTCGTCGGCGATCAGCAGCTCGGGTTCGCGGGCCAGGGCGATAGCGATGAGCACGCGCTGGCGCATTCCGCCCGAGAACTCGTGGGGAAACTGCGTCGCCCGGCGGGCGGCGTCGGGGATTCCGGCCTCGGTCATCAGCTCGACGACGCGCTGGTGGATCTCGGCACGACCCTGCATCCCGTGCACGACGAGCGCATCGGCGATCTGCGCACCGACCTTCATGGCTGGATTGAGATTGGACGCCGGGTCTTGCGGAACGAGACCGATCCGGCTTCCCCGCACCGCGCGCATCCGTTTCTCGCTCGCCGTCGCGAGGTCGTCGCCTCCGAGCCGGATCGAGCCGCCCGAGATGCGGCCGGCGCCCGGCAGAAGACGCAGGATGGCGCCGATGATGGTCGACTTGCCGCTTCCGGACTGACCGACGATGGCCACGCGTTCGCCCGGCTGGAGGTCGAAACTCACCCCGTGCAGCACGGGATTGTCGGCTTCTCCGAACGTCACTTCGAGGTCGACGACCGAGAGCAACGGCCGGATGGTGGTGTCAACGTCCTGCTGCATAGCCCTGTGCTCCTCGTGAGTTGGCGGCGGCGGAAAGTACGCCGGTCTTCGGGTCGTGTGACACGGAGGACAGGCGCCCGAGCGCCCAGCCACCCGCGCGGGTGACGCGGTGGCCTCGGGCTTCCAGCTCTGCGATGAGCTCGTCGCCGAGGCGGTCTTCGACGACGGCGCCGCCCGGAGTCCATGTTCGCGGCCAGAACGAACCGGCGAACGAGGTGGTGTGGAACGCCGGCGCATCGATCGCCTGCTGGGGGGTGTACCCGCCGACGAGGGTGCGCAGCAGGTAGAGCAGCTGCCACTGGTCTTGTTGGTCGCCGCCCGGCGACCCCAGCGCGGACACGGCGACACCGTCACGCAGAACGAGCGTCGGGGTGAGGGTCGTGCGAGGGCGTTTGCCCGCGACGAGCGACGACGCCAATCCCGATTCGAGCCAACTCATCTGCAGACGGGAACCGAGGCAGAATCCGAGGGACGGGATAGTGGGAGACGACTGCAACCATCCTCCGGACGGGGTCGCCGAGACCATGTTGCCCCACCGGTCCACGACGTCGATGTGGCAGGTGTCGCCGCGGGTTTCGCCGACCGATGAGACGGTGGGCTCGCCGACGCCCGCGGCGGCGGCCTCGGCCGACTCCTCCCGCAAGTGCGGCATCACAGGTTCGAACCCCGGCACCCGACCCGGACGCACTTCGAGCGATGCCGTGTCGCCGATGAGCGCTCGGCGCTCGGCGGAGTAGTCGGCCGACAACAGCGCGTCGATCGGAACGACGCCATCACCGTAGTAGGCCTCCCGGTCAGCCATCGCCAGCTTCTCGGCCTCGAGGATCGTGTGAGCGCCGAGCGCGGTCGACGGGTCGAGTCGTTCGTCGTCGAAGCCGTCCAGGATCGCCAGCATCTGCAGCAGCACCGGACCCTGTCCCCACGGGCCGGTCTTGGCGATCGTGTATCCGCGGAATTGCGAGGTGAGCGCCGGCTCGAACCCGGCGCTGAACGCGGCCATGTCGTGCGCGGTAATCACGCCGGCGTGATCCGTGCCCGAGGAGTGCCGGTGCGGTTCGCGCACGAACGCGTCGACCGCTTCGGCCACGAACCCGCTGGACCACGCTGCGCGGGCGGCATCGATTCGCTGCTCACGGCTCGATTCGGCGGGCAGCGCGTCACCGGCCTCGACGAGCCTGTCGAGGGTCGTCGCGTGCGCCTCGTTCGTGACCACTTCCCCCGCGGCGGGTACGCGCCCGTTCGGCATCCATCGCTCTCGCGACGTGGGCCAGTGGACGGTGAAGAGGTCGGCCACCGACCCGATCGTGAGGCTGACACGCTCGAGAAGCGGATGCCCCGATCTCGCGTAGTCGATGGCGAAGGTCAACACCGACTCGAGTTCCCACGTGCCGTGGTCGCGCAGAAGCAGCAGCCACGCGTCGACGGCACCGGGAACGGCGGCCGCCAACGCGCCCGCGCCGGGAATGAGATCGAGGCCCTCGGCGGCGAAGTGTTCGGGGGTCGCGGCCGACGGCGCCGGGCCTTGGCCCATGAGCACGATCGGTTCGGAAGGGGCATCGGCCGTCACGAACACGCCGGTCATGTCGCCGCCCGGACCGTTCAGGTGGGGTTCGACGACGTGCAAGACGAATGCCGCCGCGGTCGCCGCGTCGAAGGCGTTACCACCCCGTTCGAGTACGGCCTGCCCGGTCGCGGTAGCGATCCAGTGCGTGGTTGCGGTCATTCCGAAGGTGCCCGCGAGGTCGGGTCGGGTGAGGTGGCGTGGGGGTGGGCTGAAGGGCACGGTGGTTACTTTCGGCTCGTGTTGGTCGGGTCGAGCGCGTCGCGCAGGGCATCACCGAAGAGGTTGAACCCCAGGCAGATCGCGGCGATCGCGATGCCGGGGAAGATCGCGGCCGTGGGGGCGCGCGTCACGTACTGCTGCGCGTCGGAGAGCATGATGCCGAGGCTCGCTGTCGGCGGTTGGATGCCGAGCCCGAGGAACGACAACAGCGCTTCACCGATCACCGCCACCGGCATGATCACCGTGGCCTGCACGATGATCGCGGAGACGGAGTTCGGCAGCACGTGGCGGAAGATGATGCGCAGCCCGCTGGCGCTCATCGTGGATGCGCTCAACACGAAGTCGCTCTCTTTGATGCGCAGGGTCTCGCCACGCACCACCCTGATCATGGTGGGGATCTGGGCGACGCCCAGCGCAATGGCCGCGTTCGTGAGGCTCGGGCCGCTGATGGCAGCGAGTCCCACAGCGATGATCAGGAACGGGAACGCCAGGGTCACGTCGGTGAGTCGGGAGATGATTCCGTCGAGCCACTTCCAGTAGCCCGCGAGCAGCCCGAGGGGGGTTCCGATCACCACCGCGAGCAGCACCGACAGCACTCCGACCTGCAAGGAGACCTGAATGCCGAAGACCAGGCGGGAGAAGATGTCACGGCCGAGATCGTCGGTGCCGAGGATGTAGCCGACGGTGCCGGGCGCCTGGAAGGGCGCGTCGAAGTTGACCTCCGACGGCCCGTGCGGTGCGATCACCGGGGCGAGCAGTCCGACCAGCACCACGACCAACAACAACACGCCGCCGGTGATACCCAACGGGTTGTGCAGCAGGGACTTCCAGACCCGCCCTCGGGCGGACCCGAGACCGGTGCCGGCGGACAGGGAGGGTGGGGTGAGCAGAGTGGTCATCAGTTGCTTCCTCCAACCCGGATTTTCGGGTTGATGACGGAGTACAGGATGTCGACGGCGAGGTTGATGAGGATGTAGCCGACGGTAATGATCAACACCACCGCCTGGATGACGGGATAGTCGCGGGTGAACACCGCGTCCAGGGTGAGTTTGCCGAAACCGGGCAGCGCGAAGATGCGCTCGGTCACCACCGCGCCCGAGATGAGGCCGCCGAGCTGGAGCCCGACGATGGTGACAACCACGATGAGCGAGTTGCGCAGCCCGTAGTGGGTGAGCACCCGCGCCCGCCCGAGGCCCTTCGCCCGAGCGGTGCGCACGTAGTCCATCTTCATGGTCTCGATCATCGAGGCCCGTGTCTGCCGCATGATGACGGCAGCGAGTCCGGTTCCGAGAATGAACGCCGGCAGAGTCAGATGGTAGACGGCCGCGACCGGATCCTCCTCCATCGGCACGTAGCCCGAGGCGGGAAACCACCCGAGAGCGACGGAGAGGTAGAGGATGGCCAGGATGCCGAGCCAGAAGTTGGGCACCGAGAGGCCGATGAGCGCGAATGCGTTGGCCAGCCATTCCGGCCATTTGCCCCGGAATCGTTCGGCGACCACACCCAGCACGATGCCGATCACGATGGCGACGACGAGGGCGTAGGCGGAGAGCCACAGCGTCACCGGCAGGGTGGTGGCGATCAGCTCGGTCACCGGGGTGCCCGTTCTGGTCGACTGGCCGAAGTCGCCACGCAGCATGTTGCCGATGAAGTTCACGTACTGGGTGACGAGCGAGTCGTCGAGTCCGAGCTGGGTGCGTATCTCTGCCAGCCGCTCGGGCGATGCCTCCTCACCCGCCATGGCCAGCGCGGGATCTCCGGGGAGCTGCCGCACGCCGATGAACACGACGAGCGACGCCAGGATCAACGTGATGGCGGATTGCCACAGGCGGGTGAGGAGGTACCGAGTCATCGTTCTGATTACTCCGCTTCGACGAAGGCCGCGTGCGAAAGGTGGACGACGCCGTCGGCGAAGGTCTCCACTCCGGCGATGTCGGTCGAGTACGCGGTCAGGCTGCGCACGCGGTAGAGGTAGATCACCGGGTTGTCCTCCTGCACGATCTCGATGGCCTGTCCGTAGAGGTCGGCGCGCTCGTCGGTGTCGTTGACAGACGCCGCCTCGGTCATGAGCTCGTCGACCTCGGCGTTGTTATAGCCCGAGTAGTTGTTGCCGCCGCCCGTGGACAGGAAGTTGTACATGTTGCCGTGCGGGTCGACCCGGCCCGACCAGCCGAGCTGCAACGCCTCGAAGTCGCCGCGCGTCTGCACGTCGAGGAGGGTCGAGTACTCGACCGGCGCGATCGTCAGCTCGAAGCCGCCCTCGGCGACAGCGGCCTGCAGCGCCTGCGCGAAACGCAGGGTGTCGGGGTTGTTGCTTACCTGCATGGTGATCGGGAACGGCACGGTCACGCCGGCGTCCTCGAGCATCGTCTTCGCGGCGGCGGGGTCGTACTCGGGGCAGGCCTCGCTCGCTGCGGAACTGAACGGGCTGTCGGGCGAGATCGGCGAGCAGGCCGGCGAATACCAGTTGCTGAACACCGAGGAGACCAGTGCCTCGCGGTCCACCGACATCGACAGCGCTTCGCGGATGCTCGCGTTGCTGGCGAGGGGCGTGTCGAGCGGCTCGGCGGGAGTGCCGACGCCGTTCACGTTGCCGAGGTTGAGTGTGAGCCCCTGGTATCCGAGCGAGCCGACCTGCAGCACGCCGATGCCGTCGGTCTCGCTGAGCGAACCGACGTCCTGGGTGGAGATGGTGTCGGCCACCTGCACGTCGCCCGACTTGAGGTTCGCCGACCGGATGTTGCTGTCGGTGATGATGCGGTAGGTGATCGAGTCGAGGTGCACGTTCTCGGCGTCGTAGTAGAGCGGGTCGCGCTCGACGGTGATCGAGGTCTGCGGAACGCGCTCCACGAACTTGAAGGCGCCGACGCAGACAGGGCTGTCGCCGAACGCGTCACCCTTCTCGGCGAGCGCCGCCGGGGAGAGGATCATGCCCGCGCGGTCGGCGAGCGCCGCGGTGATCGGGGCGAAAGGCTCGGAGTAGGTGATCTCCACCGTCTCGTCGTCCACCGCGGTGACGGCGGTGATCGGACCGAGCTCGCTCTTGCGGGAGCTGCCCTCGAGGGTGAGGCCGCGTTCGATGGTCTGGGCGACCGCGGCGGCGTCGAGGTCGGTGCCGTCGGCGAAGACCACGTCCTGCTTCACCGGGATCGTCACAGTGAGGCCGTCGGCCGATACCTCGGGGAGCTCGGTGGCGAGCATCGGGATGATCTCGCCGGAGGCGTCGATGTCGTAGAGCTTCTCGCACATGGTCTGCATCACGTAGCGGGTGTAGAGCGACGAGGAGGTCGTCGGGTCGAGGCGGTCGGGTTCGGCCGAGAGGGCCATCACCAGGTCGCCGCCCTCGACGATCGTCTGGTCACCGATCGGTGCGGAGGTGACGTCGTCGCCCTGCGGAGAGTCGTCGACCGTCTGCACCTGTTGGCAGGCGGTAACGGTGAAGGCCAGGCCGAGGGCGACGAGCGGGACCCACGCCTTCTTGGCGGTGAAACCGGTCTTTCGCGCGGTGGGGCGCGGCTGCGATGAGGACATACGACTCTTTCGGTCGGCACGGCACGGATACGTAGATTGAATACAATCAGTCGCTCGGTGCCTTATTCGTATACAACTTGTTTCGATCATGTAAAACATCCCCCGTTCGAGGGGAGACCGGGGCCCACTGGGACTCAGGGACAGATCCCCATTGACTTCACAGCAGGAAACGTTTCACACTGTGTAATCAATGTGCAATGATGGCTGCATGCACCCCACCGAGCCAGGCATGCGCGAGCGCAAGAAGCTGCAGACGCGCTTCACCATCGAGACCTCGGCGCTCGACCTCGTACTCGAGCTCGGCTTCGACAGCGTCACCATCGAGGCCATCGCCGAACGCGCGGACGTGACCCCCCGCACGTTCTTCAACCACTTCGCCGACAAGGCCGACGCCGTTCTCGGCATCGCGCGCGAGCACGATGTCGCCGACGACATCGACACGTCGACGATCGTCGCCGGCTCGGCGTTCGAGTTCGGCGCCGCCGTCGTGCGCGCGGGCATCGCCCAGCTCGACGACTCCATCGTGGCCGCCGACAAGAGACGCCGCGACGTGTTCGCCCAGAACCCCGCCCTGCTCGCTCGCGAGATGGAGAAGATCGCGCTCATCGAAGGCTCGATCACGCGGCACATCGACGGCTACCTCGCCGGCGCCGGCGTTCCGGCCGGGCTCGACCGCGACGACCGCGCCCTCGCGATCACCGTGACCCTCACCGCCGCCGCGCGGCTCGCCTTCCTGAGATGGAGTCGGCAGCCGGCATCCGCTCAAGAGCTCGTCTCCTTCTTCGACCGCGCGATCGACTCGATCACCGACATCCTCACCAACCCCGGAAAGACGGAATGACCACCACTGCGACAACCCCGGCGACCGCGCCGGGCGCGGGCGACACCAAGCCCCGCATCATCCCCATCTTCATCGCGCTCATGGTCGCGATGCTGCTCTCGTCGCTCGACCAGACCATCCTCGGCACGGCCCTGCCCACGATCGTCGGCGAGCTCGACGGCGTGCAGCACATGCTCTGGGTCGCCACCGCGTACATCCTCGGCGCTACCGTCGTGATGCCGATCTACGGCAAGCTCGGCGACCTCATCGGCCGCAAGACCCTGTTTCTCGTGGCGCTCGGCATCTTCATCGCCGGGTCGATCGTGGGCGGCTTCGCCACGAACATGGAGGTGCTCATCGCGGGCCGCGCCATCCAGGGCCTCGGCGGCGGCGGGCTGATGATCCTCAGCCAGGCCATCATCGCCGACGTCGTGCCCCCGCGCGACCGCGGAAAGTACGGCGGCTTCATCGGCGCCGTCTTCGCCTTCTCGGCCGTCGTCGGCCCGCTGCTCGGCGGCCTGTTCACCGACTCGCTCACCTGGCGCTGGGCGTTCTGGATCAACATCCCGCTCGGCATCGCCGCGATCGTCACGGCGGCGATCTTCATCCGCCTGCCGAAGCGCGCCAACCGCGCGAAGCCGAAGATCGACTTCCTCGGCACGGCCCTCATCGCGACCGCCACGACGAGCCTCGTGCTCGTCACCTCGTGGGGCGGCACCGAGTACGACTGGGACTCGCTGCTCATCATCGGCCTGATCGCTCTTACGGTCGTCTCCGCCGCACTGTTCGTCTGGGCCGAGACCAAGGCTGTCGAGCCGATCATCCCCCTGTCGCTGTTCAAGGACCGCAACTTCACCATCACCACCATCGCGGGCCTGATGACCGGCGTCGCCATGTTCGGCGCGATCGGCTACATGCCCACCTTCCTGCAGATCGCGAACGGCATCAACGCCACCGAGTCGGGCCTGCTGTTGCTGCCCATGCTGGTCGGCCTGCTCATCACGGCGATCGGCAGCGGCCTGCTGATGTCGAAGACCGGCCGCTACAAGTGGATGCCGATCGTCGGTTCGGCCCTCATCGGCATCGCGCTCGTGCTGTTCTCCACCCTGACGGCCACCACCAGCCCGTTCCTCACCGGCGTCTACCTGTTCGTTCTCGGTGCCGGCCTCGGACTCACCATCCAGGTGCTCGTGCTCATCGTGCAGAACTCGGTGCCGCACAAGGTGCTCGGCACGGCGACCGCCGCGAACGCGTTCTTCCGCGAGATCGGCGCCACCGTCGGTTCGGCCGTCGTCGGCAGCGTCTTCGCCAGCCGCCTCACCCAGCAGCTCGCCGACACGTTCGGCACGGGCGAGAACGCCGAGGCGAACTCGCTCACCCCGGCCGCGATCAACGCCCTGCCCGCCGAGCTGCACGACCTGATCAGCGACGCCTACGCGAACGCACTCGCCCCGATCTACCTCTTCCTCGTGCCGCTCATGGTGATCACTGTGGTGATGCTGTTCTTCATCAGGGAGGTGCCGCTCGCGAGCACGGTTCCCGTGATGGAGGGCATGGAAGACGATGAGCCGGATGACGCGGCTCCCGCCCTCGTGGGCGACGCCGAACGCGCCGAGGCCGATGGCGGCGTCGCCGGTACCGCCACCGGCGACGCCGAGCCGGCCGCGCGCGTCTGACACCGGCTATCGTGGGCGGCATGGCTCTCGACGCGATCACCTCGAGCGCGCCCGACCTCGACGGCCGCTCGGTCGCCAGCCAGCGCTGGTCGCACCTGGTCTTCCTGCACTGGCGGGTGGAGGCAGCGCGCATAGCGCCGCTTCTGCCCGCCGGACTGCGGCCCGACGTGATCGACGGGTCGTCGTGGGTGGGGCTGATCCCGTTCGTGCTCGACCGGGCCACGGTGTTCGGCAGCCCGCCGGTGCCCTACTTCGGCGACTTCGTCGAGATCAACGTGCGGCTCTACGCGGTCGACGAGCGGGGCCGACGCGGCGTGGTCTTCGTGTCGCTCGAGGCGTCGCGCCTCGCCGCGGTGCTGGCCGCGCGGACGATCTTCGCGCTGCCCTACATGTGGTCGCGCACGACGCTCGAGCGCGACGGCGAACTGTTCGACTACCGCGGCGACCGGCACGGCACCTCCGACGCGACCTCCCACATCGTGGCGCGCGCCACGTCGGTCGCGGTGCACGACGACCCGGTCGCCGACTTCCTGACCGCCCGCTGGGCCCTGTTCACCCGTGTGCGCGGCCGCACGGTGCGGCTGCGCAACCACCACGAGCCCTGGCCGCTGTTCGAGGCGCAGCTCGTGTCGCTCGACGACCGGCTGCTGGCACGGGCCGGTTTCGCCGATCTCGCCGCTCGAGCGCCCGACTCGGCGCTCTACTCGCCGGGCGTCACGACCCGGTTCGGTCGCTGATGTGTCAACGTGAGTTGACGCTGATCCGATCGTCAACTACGGTTGACAACCATGGACCACGTCACCATCCACACCCTCGCCGCCGGCGCGGACTCGGATGACCCGATCGAGGCACTCCGCGCGATCGCCAAGCTCCGCACCGAGCTCGACCGGGTCGAAGCGATAGCCGCACGTCGTGCCCGCAACGCCGGTGCGCCGTGGCAGCTCATCGCCCTCGCGCTCGGCGTCTCGCGCCAGGCAGTCCACAAAAAGTACGGGCGCTCGTAGCGCCGATCCGAAAGAAGCACTTATGAGTTCCACCACGTCATCACGCCCTGCGCGTTCAGCCCGCGGCGGCCGCGGCGGCCGCGGCGCGAAAGACGACGGCCCCCGGGCCAAGTTCAGCCAGCTGCTCCCCTACCTTTTCGAGCACAAGAAGGTGCTCGTCGTCGTCGTGGTGCTCAGCCTGCTCGCCGCCGGCGCCTCGCTCGCCCAGCCCCTGCTCGTGCAAGAGGTCGTGAAGAAGGTGCAGGCGGGCGACTCGCTCGGCAACCTCGTCTGGGTGCTCGTGATCCTCGTTGTGCTGTCCGCGCTGCTCAACGGCTTCCAGCACTACCTGCTGCAGCGCACCGGCACCTCGGTCGTGCTCAGCGCCCGTCGGCAGCTGCTGCAGCGCATCCTGCGCCTGCCGATCAGCGAATTCGACACCCGGCGCACCGGCGACCTCGTCTCCCGCGTCGGCTCCGACACCACCCTGCTCTACGCGGTCATCACCCAGGGTCTCGTCGACGCGATCGGCGGCGCCGTGCTGTTCGTCGGCGCGCTCATCGCGATGCTCGTGATCGACCCCGTGCTGCTCGGACTCACCGTCGCCGTCATCGGCGTCTCGGTCGTCACCGTCGTGCTGCTCTCCGGACGCATCCGCGTCGTCAGCCGCAAGCAGCAGGAGAAGGTCGGCGACCTCGCCGCGGCGGTCGAGCGCGCGATCAGCGCCATCCGCACCGTGCGCGCCTCGAACGCGACCGAACGCGAGATCGTGAAGATCGAGAAGGACGCCCACGGCGCCTGGGAGATGGGCATCCAGGTCGCGAAGATCTCCGCGCTGGTGGTGCCCGTCGCCGGCATCGCGCTGCAGGTATCGCTGCTCGTCGTGCTCGGTGTCGGCGGATTCCGGGTCGCGAGCGGCGCGATCGAGATCGCCAGCCTCGTCGCCTTCATCCTGTTCCTCTTCATGATGATCGGGCCGCTCGGCTCGGCGTTCGGCGCCCTCACCTCGGTCAACCAGGCGCTCGGCGCCCTCGGCCGCATCCAGGAGATCATCGACCTGCCCACCGAGAGCCAGAACGACCCGACGCTCGCGGATGCCGCGGCAGCCGACATCACGACCGATGCGGCGATCACCTTCGACGCCGTCGAGTTCAGCTACCCGGAGGGCGCGAAGAAGGACGAGGTGGCGAAGGCCGTCGCGGAGGTGGTGTCGACCTCGCCGGTCGCCCTGCCCCCCGAGCCGCAGGATCTCACCGTGCTGCGGGGCGTCTCGTTCGCCGCCGAGCGCGGCAAGCGCACGGCGCTCGTCGGTCCGTCGGGAGCAGGTAAGAGCACGATCCTCGCGCTGATCGAGCGGTTCTACGACCCGACGGCCGGCGTCGTGCGTCTCGGCGGTATCGACGTACGCGCCCTCGACCGCGAGAGCCTGCGGTCGCAGATCGGCTACGTCGAACAGGACGCACCGGTGCTCGCCGGAACCATCCGCGAGAACCTGCTGCTGGGCGCCCCCGACGCGACCGACGCCGAGTGCGTGGAGGTGCTTCGGTCGGTCAACCTGATGGAGGTGCTCGAGCGCAACGAGCTGGGGCTGGATGCCGCCGTCGGCGAAGACGGCGTGATGCTCTCCGGCGGAGAGCGTCAACGGCTGGCCATCGCGCGCACGCTGCTCGCCGCACCCCCGATCCTGCTGCTCGACGAGTCGACCTCGAGCCTCGACGGGCTGAACGAGCAGATGCTGCGCGAGGCGATCGACGCGGTCGCCGAGAACCGCACGCTCATCGTGATCGCGCACCGCCTGTCGACCGTGGTCGACTCCGACCAGATCGTCGTGCTCGACCACGGGCGCGTCGTCGGCGTGGGAACGCACTCCGAGCTAGTGGTCTCGACCCCGCTCTACAAGGAGCTCGCGAAGCACCAGCTACTGGTGTAGCCGTCTGTCGATTGAGTAGGCCGTCCACGGCCGTATCGAAATCCCCGCGCGCGGTATCCGGTGCCGGCGAGGATCTCACGGTCGAACTTGCTCTGTGCCGTCGCGCGCGAAGGCACAGGCGCAAGCAGCCCAGAAGGCTGCTCGTTCTGAAGGATTTCGGGCGCCCAAATCCCAAAGGATCGGCAGCACCTGAAGGATTCTCTGGTACGGCGCGGGAGTTCCCGGAAGACGACACTCGTTTAGCGGCACCTGCTTTGGGCTTGTCCACAGGGAAGGATGACGGTCGCGGGCTTGAGTGCCCCACCTTGCTGGCTCCGCGTTGTCAACGACCTAGCCAGCGTGCCGTCATAGATATATCGCGACCTCGCGCCGATATTCGGTATTATGTCAAGTACAAGACAACTTCAGTAGCAAACGCCCGGGCGCCGCCCCTCCTCGGCATTGTTGTGCGGAGTGTCAGGTCTCACGTATCGAGAGACTTCCTAGACGCCTTCAGAAAAGAGGATGCGAGCGACGGACGCGGACCATCGATGATTCTCCGTATTGGCATCTAGCAAATCCTCAACGAGATCTGAGACGCGAGCAGTGGGCCGAGCTCGCATCGCATCATCGAGAAAATCCCGCAGAATGTCCATCCCTACGGCTTCACTCAAACCGCCTGCTTGTTCACCGCCAAAGGGGTCTCTCCCCTCTAGCAATCGCGCGTCGTGACCGTTGCCCACGAGCCAGCGGGAAGATTGCCCTCCGTCGTCTTCAAAGACCTTGGAATCGGCGGCCGAGTCGGATGCGATCAACCTCAGCCCGCGGGTCTGCGCAAGTATCGTGTTCCACGAGTCCCAAGCGGCTGGGTCGTCAGTTCCCTCCGGAGTCCACATGCCTTTGGCGAGATCGCTGGCTATGTCGCCGACGGACTCTCCTGCAGTGGCTTCGAGCTCCTGCAGAAGCAATCCCGCCGCTCGCCTGATTTCAGCCTCACTGAATATGAATGGCATTCGTTCCTTCCTACCGTGTGTACGGATTCTTGTTGATTCCGCCATTGATGATTTCTCCGGCTCTGACCTTGGCCCACTATTGCGACTCACCGATCATTCCGCGATAGGTGATCACCTCTCCTTGCGCGTGTTGCTTCGTCCTTGAAAGTTCTCGTCTCCGATCACACTCTGAATTGCACTCCGATTGGCGGGGGTGTCAGCCAGGTGTGTGGCAACGGTGGGGCCGTGACTCGCAAGCCAGGGCTGCTGCCCGATCCGGTGCTCGGCAGAACAAAGGCTTCCGCCGTGGCTTCCGGCTACGATCGTGGCAACAACATACCGCTCGGTATGACGATGTCGATGGAGCCGTCGCCGAATCGGAATTTGAAACGAGGGGCTTGAGCGCGTGGCATTGACTGACGACGAGATCATCCGCGCTCGAAGGGTCCTCGATCTTGTGTCGCCGACGGAAGTCATCAGGTGGGCTTCTAACCAGCTGGCTGGCGGCAGGGGCGAGCCCGGTCTGGTCGATTTGGCCGCAACCTATGACCATTCCGCCGACGTTGTAGACCGGCTGCTCGACCAGTTACTGAGTGCGTCGGGTCTCGAAAGGCCCGACGAGGGCAGAGCAGCCTTGTTCGTCGCCTATGCGATCGCGCGGGACATAGTGAATAACAACGTGGCGGCCTCTCAGGGCGCGCACCAGATCGCCTTCTTGAATAGGTGGCAGCAAGATGATCCCGGCATCTGGGGGTTCGTAGGCCTCGCAGACGACTGGGACGACGTGCCGCACCTGGACTGGGACAGGCGTCAGAGCCTCAAGGCTCGACTCGAGCAGGAAACGCGAATGTCGGCCATCGAGCTGGTAGAGGGTTTCGAGAGCCGGAGCGTCCGGTAGCGACACTCCATCCCTGGCGAACCAGGCGGGCCCACACTCTGGTCTAATCGTGCGATGACCTCACACGCGTTCACGCGAGTCCCGAAGGCTGTATCAGGCGATCGTGTGGCGATTCTGTCGCCCGCCTTTGCGGCGCCGGCGGTGTCGGAAGCCGTGCACGAGCGGGCGATGCGCCGCTTGACGGAAGCGACCGGACTCGTGCCGGTCGAATACCCGACCACGCGTCTGCTCGGAGCGAGTGCCGAGGCGCGTGCTGGAGATGTCACCGCCGCTTTCGCTGACCCGACCATCCGTGCCGTTCTCGCGACGATCGGTGGCGACGATCAAGTCACCGTGATCCCGCACATCGATATTGAAGTGCTGGCCGCGAACCCGAAGCCGTTCCTCGGCTACAGCGACAATACGAACCTCCACAATCTGCTCTGGAGCCTCGGAGTGCCGAGCTTCTACGGTGGTTCGACACAGGTCCACCTCGGTCCGGGACCACACCTCGACGATGTGCACCTGCTCTCACTGCGCGCCGCGCTCTTGGACGGCGGCTGGGTCGAGTTGACCGAGCCGGGCCAGTCAGAGGACTTCGGCATCCCGTGGACGGACCCTCGTGCGCTGACCGACTTCGGTGTCCGGGAACCGACCGAACCGTGGACGTGGGCCGGTCCAAGAGCAGCGGTCGAAGGACGAACCTGGGGCGGCTGCATCGAAGTCATCGACCAGCTCGCACTAGCCGACCGGATGCCGCACTCAGACGACCTCGCGGGCGGGATTCTCCTCCTCGAGACCAGTGAGGAGACTGCCCTCGGCAGACGAGGTCAAACGCTGGGTACGCGCCCTGGGCGAGCGCGGGCTCCTCGATGTTGTCGCCGGCGTGGTCGTTGCCCGGCCGCCTGTGAGCGCCCTCGGCTCCCCCGCGCCGGGGGCAGAGGAGCGCGCGCGGCTGCGGGTCGCCCAGCGCGAGACCGTTATCGAACAGGTCAATCGCTATAACCCCGATGCGGTTGTATGCGTCGGAGTCCCATTCGGCCACACCCGACCGCAGTGGATCGTTCCCCACGGTGGCACGATCCGTCTCGACGGTATGACTCGCACAGTCACCGCGGACTACAGCTGATACGGCACGGCGAGCACCCCGTTTCGATAAGTTGCTGCGAATGGGACCACGCGTGGACTGACACGCGGCGCCGGCGCTGTGGCCCTACTGGTAGCCACCGGCTTGCTTTCTGGCTACGGCTCGCTCGAATATCACAGCCACGAAAGCGGTATGCGCATCAAGTAGACGTCGGGCGACCGTCCATGGTCACCGCCTCGATCCCGACCTCGCCACCGCGATGGAATTCGCCAAGTCGCGTCCGGGCAAACGTATCGACGGCGCGCTGATCACTGTTGCGGCAGAGTTGCCGCCGCGAGAGTCCGGCTCCAGTCAAACCGGATACGACCTTCGCCGAACGCTTTTGCTAGACACAGCGGTAGACCCCGTCGCATACGTCCGTTTCGAAGTAGTCCTCGCTCACTTCGAGCACTGCCACATACCTTTTGCCGCTCGCGATAACCGCAACCAACTGTTCTACCGCTATCGCTGGCTCGATCTCGACATCGGCGCCGGAGGGCACATACGGAAAGTACGGGAGTATCGCCTCGATACCGGGGTCGTCGGCGACGCCGAAATGGACGATGACACCACCGGGCGTGCATTCGTAGAATGCTTCGATCACCTGGATCGCGGGTGTGACGCCGTTTCCGTTGTCCAGCAGCGCAGGACTCGAGGAGACTCGCTCCGTGGAGTTGCACCCGTTCGACGTCAGCGCAGCGTCCAGCCATGCTGCTGCCTCCGCCAACGTTGCTCCTTCTATCGAGTACAGGGCGACCGAGCCGACTCCGCAGCGGTAGTTTCGCGAGTAGTCCGCCGGCTGTAAGCCCACACCGTCGACCCCGCAAGCATCGTGTACGCGGGACTGCACCGGTGACAGCCCGGCGGTAGGCGGCAATGTCGTGGCTCCGACAACGCTCGCACGAGCCGCCGGTCGGACGTCCGCCGCCGACTCGGGACCGACTGTCGGACGGTTGTCGGCGCATCCTGTCAGCGCAACCACTATGGCGACGGCCAAAAAGGCGATGCGTCCGCTCGACCAGACCGACCTACTCATGGGACTCGCTTCTCGTAGAGCTCACAGGGCCACCGCGGCGCGTGAACGTGCCGCCCTCGCAATCAGGAAAGCCGCTCCAACAATCGCCCGCCGGCCGAGATTATCGAACTCATTCCGACACCGAACACAACTAGCGCGACAAAGGTCAACCACAGCTTCTCCCCCGAGGTAGCCAGAAGCTCTCGAACAGCTAGAACCGCGGAAGTGAGCATCGCGATCACGCTTGCCGCGACGGCGCCAAAAGCCATGCGGACATAATCGTCCGGACCAGGGGCGGCGTAGCTGTTGCACGCCAAGATGATGCCCAGCGGCAAGACGAAAATGCCGATAACAGCTAAGAGCGCGTAGTTGCTAGAAACGATGCGCGCCCTGTCGAACGTGCGATCACGCGACTTGATGCGGGGTTCGAGCGCGGTCATGAAGCCAACTGTTCCTCGGTTTGAGTGGAATAGCAATGGTCGCTTCGGAGGCAGGACAACTCGCCGGGACCGCCTGGCGCACCCGGCTAGGGTCGCGGGTCAGCGTAGCGAATGCGTACCGACACATCTCATGGCCGGTAGCGAGGACCGTCGTTGAGCGGCAGGCAGCACGTTCCCCCGTAAAGGGCTGTCATTCGGCCTCCTGTGCTCCGTCGCGGCGCATTCTGGCTCGAAATCCCGCGCGCGGTTTCGATACGCGCCGTAGACGGCGCTACTCGACCGGCTCAGCGGGCTAGGGCGTACATCGCCACGGCGGCTGTCGCCGCCACGTTCAGGCTGTCTATGCCGTGCGCCATCGGGATCTGCACGACGGTGTCGGCGGCGGCGATCGCCTCGGGCGTGAGCCCCTCGCCCTCGGTGCCGAGCACGAGCGCGACCCGCTCGGGCGCATCGGTGGCGAACCCACGCAGCGACACGGCGTCGTCGGTGAGCGCCAGCGCCGCGACGTGGAACCCGTTCGCCGTGAGCAGTTCGCGGGTGGAGGCCCAGTCGCCGGTGCGCGTCCACGGCACCTGCAGCACCGTCCCCATCGAGACGCGGATCGCGCGGCGGTAGAACGGGTCGGAGCACCGCGGGGTGACGAGCACCGCATCCGCCCCGATCGCCGCGACCGACCGGAAGATGGCGCCCACATTCGTGGGGTCGACCACGTTCTCGAGAATCACGATGCGGCGGGCGTCAGCGAGCAGCGACTGCGGAGTCGGCAGCGGCGGGCGGTGCATCGAGGCGATCAGTCCGCGGTGCAGGATGTAGCCGGTGAGTTCGGCGAGCAGCTCGCCCGGCCCCGAGTAGACCGGCACGTCGTCGCCGACGAGCGCGACGGCCTCGTCGACCGTTCCGCCCAGGGCCAGCACCGAGCGCGGACGGTGTCCGGCGCGCAGGGCACGCTCGAGCACGAGGGCCGACTCGGCGATGTACAGGCCGTGCTCGGTGCCGCTGCCGTTCTTGAGGGCGACGTCGGTGCGGTACGCGAAATCGGTGAGCCGGGGGTCCGCGATGTCGTCGATCTCGACGACCGGCACGCTAGCGCACCGCCCGAACGTCGACGAACAGCACGGCGTCGCCGCCGCGGTCGACGATCGCGGCGCTCGCCTCGAGCTCGGAGCTCGCCGCGGCCAGGTACTCGACGACGGCTTCACCCTCGATCGCCCGGGCCAGCTCGGCGCTCGGGCTGTCGACGGTCGCGTAACCGGCGAGGGGGAAGTCGGGGAGCTCGTCGGGCGGCAGCAGCAGCACCGCCGAGAAGTACCCGTCGGCCCGCGTGGTGGCGAGCACCTCGGTGTCGTCGGGCAGATCGATTCCGATGTTCTGTGCGACGGTCGGGAGGGCGACGGCGTCGGCCTCGCCGCCGACGGTGATCAGGTGGGCGAGCGTGCCCACGGCGAAGACCACCACGACGACGGCGAGTATCGCGGCCACCAGCAGGGCGACGACGGTGATGATGATGCGCGGGGTGCGGCTGGCGACGTCGGCCGACTCGGGGAGGTCGTCGAGGGATCCGAAGGATTCTGTAGTCATGGTTTCGATACGCTCGCTGCGCGAGCTACTCAACCAGCCAGAAACGGGTCGGGGGTCAGCACGTATTTCGTCTCGAGATACTCGTGGATGCCCTCGGAGCCGCCCTCGCGCCCGATGCCCGACTGCTTCACGCCTCCGAACGGCGCGGCGGCGTTCGACACGACGCCGACGTTGAGTCCCATCATGCCGGTCTGGAGGGTCTCGACCAGCCGCTGCCCTCGCGCCAGGTCGCGGGTGAATACATAGCTCACCAGACCGTACTCCGTGTCGTTGGCGAGAGCCACGGCATCCGCCTCGTCTGTGAACGGCACGATCGTCACGACCGGTCCGAAGATCTCTTCGCGCAGGATGTCGCTTCCCGCGACGATTCCGCTGAGCACCGTCGGCTGGTAGAAGCTGCCGGGGCCGTCGATGCGGGAGCCGCCGGTGACGAGCGTCGCGCCGCGGTCGATCGCGTCGCGCACGAGGGCGTCGGCCTTGTCGACCGCGCCGTCGTTGATGAGCGGACCGATGGCCACGCCGTCGTCGGTGCCGCGACCGATGGTGAGCTCGTTGACCCGCGCCGTGATGCGCGCCGTGAACTCGTCGGCGACCGACTCGTGCACGATGAAGCGGTTCGCGGCGGTGCAGGCCTGCCCGATGTTGCGGAACTTCGCGAGCATCGCGCCGTCGACGGCCCCGTCGAGGTCGGCGTCGTCGAAGACCAGGAACGGGGCGTTGCCGCCGAGCTCCATGGATGTGCGCAGCACGTTTTCGGAGGCCTGGGTGAGCAGCTTGCGTCCGACCGGGGTCGAGCCGGTGAAGCTCAGTTTGCGCAGGCGCTTGTCGGCGATGATCGGCGCGGACACGTCGCCCGACGTCGACGTCGTGATCACGTTGAGCACCCCCGCGGGCAGACCCGCCTCTTCGAGCAGGCGGGCGAAATAGAGCGTGGTGAGCGGCGTGAGCTCGGCCGGCTTCACGATCGCCGTGCAGCCGGCGGCGAGGGCGGGCGCGATCTTGCGCGTCGCCATCGCGAGCGGGAAGTTCCACGGGGTGATGAGGAACGACGGGCCGACCGGCAGGTGCGTGACGATCATGCGGCCGGTGCCCTCGGGGTTCACGCCGTAGCGTCCGGAGATGCGCACCGCCTCCTCACCGAACCAGCGCAGGAACTCGCCGCCGTAGGTCACTTCGCCGCGCGCCTCGGCGAGCGGCTTGCCCATCTCGAGGGTCATCAGCAGGGCGAACTCGTCGGCGCGTTCCTGCAGCAGGTCGAACGCGCCGCGCAGGATCTCGCCGCGCACGCGGGGCGCCGTGGCGGCCCAGCTCTGTTGAACGGCGGCCGCGGCATCCACGGCCCTGATTCCGTCTTCGGGCGAGGCGTCGGCGATCGTCTTGATCACGAGGCCCGTCGACGGGTCGTGCACCTCGATGCTGCGGCCCGACGTCGACGGCACCCACTTTCCCCCGATGAACAGGCGGTCGGGCACTTTGGCGAGCAGGTCGGACTCGGAGATGGTCACTGTGCGGCCTCCACGATCTCGGCGCCGGCCGCTTCGAGCTCGACGAGAGCGGCCGCGCTGGAATCCGCGGCGACCCCGGCGATCAGGTCGGCGAGCACGCGCACGTGGCGTCCGGCCTCGACGGCGTCGAGCGCGCTGGCCCGCACGCAGTGGTCGGTGGCGATGCCGGCGACGTCGATGTCGGTGATTCCGAACGCGTCGAGTACCGCAGCGACGCTCTCGCCGTCGTCGGTCGTTCCCTCGAAGATCGAGTAGGCCGGCCTGCCCTGCCCCTTGCGCACGTGCACGTCGACGGCCGACAGGTCGAGGGCCGGGTGGTACTCGGCGCCGGGTGTACCGGCGATGCAGTGCGGCGGCCAGGTGTCGACGTAGTCGGGGTTCTCGGAGATGTGGCCGCCGTTGTCGCTCGCGGCGTCATGCCAGTCGCGGGAGGCGAAGACGTGGGAATAGGCATTCGGATGCTGCGCCAGCAGTGTCGAGATGCCGGCGGCGACGGCGGCTCCCCCGTCGACCCCCAGGGCACCGCCCTCGGTGAAATCGTTCTGCACATCGATGATGAAGAGCGCCGTGCTCATGACCAGTACCTTTCGTCGCGCGGAGGGAGGACTAGATGTTCGCGAGGTTGTCGCCGCAACTGTAGACGCTTGTCGCGAGGGTGTCGATGGCCGCCTTGGCATTGTCGGCGATGCCGTCGCCGATCGCGTAGAAGGCGAAGGTGAGCGTGGTGCCGTCGGCCGCCTTGATGACGCCGCCGAGGGTGTAGGCGGTGTCGATCCAGCCGGTCTTCGCGATCACGTTGCCGCGGGCGACGGCGTTGGCGCCGGTGAAACGGCTGGCGAGGCTGCCCGATTCGCCGGCGATCGGCAGGGCGTTGTAGACGATGCTGAGGTTCTGCCCGCCGGCGAGGATCTTGACCATGAGCTTGGCCACATACTCGGGGGCAACCTCGCTGGCCTCGCTGAGGCCCGAGCCGTCCTTGATCGTGAGCGCGTCGACGGGCACACCGTACCCCTTGAGCGCCGCGGGAATAGCCTGCTGCAGCGAGGCGGACGAGCCGCCGAAGCCCGACTTGACCGACACGACGCGGGCGAGCATCTCGGCGAGGGTGTTGTCGCTCGTGAGCAGCATGAACGGGATGAGGCTGCTCACCGGCTGCGACTGCACCTCGGCGAGAACCGTAGACGACGACGCCGTTCCGGTGGTGACGGTCACGCCGGGCAGTCCGAGGGCGGCGACGAAGGCCGCGCCGGCGCGGCCGACCGGGTCGGTGGTGCGCGGGCTCGTGGAGCGGGAGGGATCGGCGCGGTCGCCGTCGACCATCAGCGCCGTCACCTCGGAGTGATAGCCGATGGTCTGCTCGGAGCGCTTCCAGGTCGGGTCCCACTTGTCGGCGGGGTTCCAGTAGCTGGCGTCGAGCACGACCTCGGTGATCGGGGTGCCGGGGTAGGCGGCATCGTGGGCCGCTTTGGCCTTCGCGGCGAGGTCGGCGATCTTCGGGGCGCCGGCGTAGACGCTCGACCCGGTGGCGCTCAGGGTGGGGTCGCCCCCGCCGACGAGCACGATGCTGCTCGGGGAGGAGCCCGCCACGACCTTGGTCGTGAGGCGGTACTCGGGCCCGAGGGCGGCGAGCGCGGCCGAGGCGGTGAGCACCTTCATCACGCTTCCGGTGCGGTTGGGCACGTCACCCTCGCGGGAGAACAGCACCTCGCCGGTCGTGGCGTTCATGACGTAGCCCTTGAAGCCCATGAGGCGGGGGTCGGATGCCGGGCCGGCGACGGAGCAGGTTCGCAGCCGGGTGGCGCCGGGCAGCGTGGCCGGCACGGACCGTCCCGCTTCGGCTTCGGGGGTCGGGGTGGGCGCGGCACTATCGGCGGGGTCGGGGGCGACATCGGCCTGGGCCGCGGAACCGTTGCCGCCGACGGCGGCTCCCGCGACCACGGCGCCGGTGCCGAGCATCAGGAACACGACGGCGAGTGCGGCGGTGAGCCACGCGGTGGGGTGCTTGCGGATCAGACCGGCCAGTCCCTTGGGTGCGGGCTGACCCTTCCGGGCAGGCTGGGGGGTCGGATCGGGCTCACTCACCCACCAATGATAAAGGTCGACACTGGGAGGGTCGCCGTGCCCGTGGCAGGCTGGGCGACATGAAGCTACGCCGCGTGCACCACATCGCCATCATCGGCACCGACTACGAGAGGTCGAAGGACTTCTACACCCGCGTGCTCGGGTTCGAGCTCATCGACGAGGTGTACCGCGAGGAGCGCGAGTCGTGGATGGGCAACCTCGCTCTCGACGGCCAGTACATCGTCGAGCTGTTCTCGTTCCCGACCCCCGCGGTGCGCCCGACCTGGCCGGAGGCGACCGGTCTGCGGCACCTGGCCTTCGAGGTCGACGACGTCGAGGCCACGCTGGGCGAACTCGACGCCGAGGGCATCCGTCACGAAGAGCTGCGGGTCGACCCGTACACGGGCAAGCGGATGGCGTTCTTCTTCGACCCCGACGGCCTGCCGCTCGAGCTGTATCAGGCCTAGCTAGCCTTCGAGCAGGATCGCCAGCTCGTCGAGCTCGACGTCCCAGCCTTCGCGGTTCTGTTCGAGACGGTCGCGACGGTAGCGGGTGCCGCCCGGCAGCTTCTCGAAGCCCGACTCGACGACGGTCAGTTCGCTCGACGAGTCGTCGCCGGTGAGGGTGAACGCCACGTGGGTCGAGTACTCGTCGAGCTCGTCGGCCGGGATTCCCGACCAGCGGAACGCCAGGGTCTCGAGCGGCACGATCTCGGTGATCTCGATCGGGAAGTCGCCGAAGTCCTCGTAAATGATGCGACCGGTGCCGCCGACCTCGAACGCGCTGACCTCGAAGCCTTCACCGAACCACTGGATGAGCAGCTCCGGCTCGGTGAGCGCCGCCCACACCCGCTCGCGCGGAACGTCGAGTGTGATGGTGCGGCGAATGAGGTGGCCGATGACGCGGGCGTGGTCTGACAAGGTGATCCTTCCGATCGTGTTCATCGTCAGGGTGCCACGGCAGCACGCCGACGGCAACTCGAGGAACCCAGAGGGCGGCGCTGTCGAATCGGCGTAGGGCTGCGCCTTTGCCGGCAGCTTCGCGCCCATACAGCAGCGGGTCCCCCATGGCGCCCGCCGTCCAGACAGCACGACGCCGGCCTGACAGCGTTCTCAGGCGGTTCGGCCCGACGAGGTTACTCGCCCGGGTAGACGAGCCCGATCTGGCGACGCACCTCGTCGAGGGTGCGCATGATGCCCACCGTCTCGCTCGGCGGCAGCACGTCGCCCGCGCTCGCGCCGGCTGCGACGAGACGCTCGGCCTCCCAGGCTTGGAACTGCATTCCCCGCTCCGAGACGGAGCCGTCGAAGCTGTCGACGACCGTGCCCTCGCTGTCATAGACGGTGAAGGTCGTGGGTGCGTAGAAGACGCCGTCGAGCGCGATCCAGCCCTCGGTGCCGATGACGGATGCCGCGTTGGGCCCGAGTGTATCGAGCGCGGTGTGCAGTACCGCCTGCTGTCCGCCCTCGTAGCCGAGCAGGATCGCGGTCTGGCGGTCGACCCCGGTGGCGGTGGGGCTCGAGATTGCGGCCACGGTCGTCGGTTCGCCGAGGATGTCCCAGGCGAACGACACCGGGTAGATGCCGAGGTCGAGCAGCGCGCCGCCGCCCAGCTCGGGGTTGTTGATGCGGTGCTTCGGGTCGCTCGGCAGCTTCTGGTTGTGGTCGGCGAGCACGGTGCGCACCTCGCCGATGGTGCCCGCCGCGATGATCTCGCGCAGGCGCACCATGTGCGGCAGCCAGCGGGTCCACATCGCCTCGAGCACCACGATGTTCTTCTCCGCGGCGAGGTCGACGAGCTTCTCGGCCTCGCCGGCGTTCAGCGTGAACGGCTTCTCGACGAGCACGTGCTTGCCCGCGTTCACGGCGAGCTCGGTGTTCGCGAAGTGCATCGGGTGCGGGGTCGCGACGTAGATGATGTCCACCCCGGGGTCGGCGACGAGCGCCTCGTAGCTCGCGTGGGCTGTCGGGATGCCGAACCGCTCGGCGAAGGCGTCGGCCGAGTGCTGCGTGCGCGAACCGACGGCCGCGACGGTGAATCCGCTCGCGAGAATGTCGGACACGAACAGTTCCGCGATCCAGCCGGTGCCCAGGATGCCCCAGCGCAGTGATTCAGTCATGTCGTTCCCCATCGAAAGAGTGCCGGAAGTGTCATCCGATCATGCCATGCACGGGTGGCCTGGCCGGCGGGCCGGTTCTATAGTGTGCGCATGACCGACGTCGAAACCCTGCGGTTCGACGGCTACGCGCCGTTCCGGCAGTGGCTGCTGCAGAACCAGGACACGTCGAACGGGGTCTGGCTCGTGCTCGCCAAGAAGGGGTCGGGGCAGACGACCGTGACCTACGCCGAGGCGCTCGACGCCGCGCTCGAGTTCGGCTGGATCGACGGGCAGGCCAAACGCGTCGACGACGCCACCTACGTGCAGCGCTTCACGCCGCGCCGGCCGCAGAGCCCGTGGTCGACGCGCAACCGCGAGACGGCGGAGACCATGATCGCCGAGGGCCGGATGGCGCCGCGCGGTCTCGCCGAGGTCGAGCGCGCGCGGAAGGACGGACGGTGGGACCGGGCCTACGACGGGCCGGCGAAGGCGCAGCCGCATCCGGATTTCATCGCGGCTCTCGACGCGAATTCCGCGGCCGCCGCCTTCTACGCGACCCTCAACAGCCAGAACCGGTACGCGATCTATTACCGGGTGCAGTCGGCCAAGCGCGAGGAGACCCGGGCGCGGCGCATCGCCGACTTCGTGGCGAAGCTCGAGCGCGGCGAGCGGTTCTACTAGGCGGCGGGTGCGGCGGCCTCGGTGGTCGCGGCCCAGGCCCGTCAGTGCGCGAAGAATCCGCGGTAGTACTCGTAGACCCAGCCCGAGAGGGCGATCAGCACGAACGGCACGCCGCAGAAGATCAGCCACGGCCCGACCGCCAGCCCCAGGAACACCACCGCGAGCGACCCGGCGAGCATGACCGGCCACCAGCTCCACGGGCTGAAGAAACCCTGCTCGGCCTGGCCGTCGTCGATTTCGGCGTCGATGCGGTCTTCGGGCAGTTCGCCGCCCTGCGCCTTGCGGGTGCGGCCGATGTAGAACGCAATGAGGGTCGACGCGATCGCCGAGAGCGCGAGGCCCACGGTTCCCACCCATTCGATGCCGGCGCCCGTGACGCTCGCCGTGCTCGCGAGCGGTTGCGCGTTGAAGAACACCGACCACACGGTGTAGACCACCGTCAGCAGAGCGAAGTACCCCGCCAGAACCCAGAACAGCTTCGAGTTAGCGCCCACGAGCGAGCTTCTTTCTCTGCGGCGAAAACGAATTGCCCCCAGTGAACTCCCGCGCCCGGCCGACGGCAAGTACTTGACCCCATCCGAAATGGGTAGATTGAGCGGATGACCGAGACCCGACGCCTCCTCGCCCTCGCCGACGAGGCGTTCGTCTCCCTCACGACGTTCCGCAGATCGGGCGTGGCGGTGTCGACCCCCGTCTGGATCGCGCGCGACGGCGACCACCTCATCGTGACCACCCCGACCGAGAGCGGCAAGGTCAAGCGCCTGCGCAACAACTCGCGCGTCGAGCTGCGACCCTGCGACCGGATGGGAAAGGTCGCGGATGACACGGCGCCCGTTTCCGGCGTCGCCGCGGTCACCGCGCACCGGGAGACGGTCGAGCGCTCGACGGCGATCATCCGCAAGAAGTACCCCGTCGAGTACCGCCTCTTCATGGTGGTCGAGGCGCTCGTCGCGAAGAGACGTAAAGACCGCGTCATCCTGCGCATCTCCCCCGCGGCGTAGCGTCCCGACGTCTGGCCTACGGGGCGGCGAGCTGGCCCGCGTGTAGCCGGATGACACGGTCGGCCGCAGCGATTGCCGCGGCGTCGTGCGTCGCGTGCACGACGGCGGCGCCGCGTTCGGCCTCCCGGGCGATCGCGAGGCCGATCAGCACGCGTGCCTCGTCGTCGAGGGCGGCGGCCGGCTCGTCGAGCAGCAGGATGTCGGCACGCTGCGCCAGCCCCTGGGCGACGAGCGCCCTCTGGCGCTGCCCGCCCGACAGTTCGTGCAGCGGACGTCGTTCGAGCGACTGCAGACCGAGCGCCGCGAGGCTCTCCTGCACGATCTCACGGTCTGCCCGCGTGAGCGGCCGCCAGGGAGCGCGCCGACCCCACCGGCCCATCGACACCACGTCGCGCACGGTGAGCGGCAGCGAATGCGGCACGGCACTGCGCTGCACGACGAACGCCACCCGTACGTCCGGCCGACGCGCGAGGGCGCCCCGGTGGGCCTGCGTGCCCGCGATCACCCCCAGCAGCGTGGACTTTCCCGACCCGTTCTGCCCGGCGAGCGCGGTGACCTCGCCCGCTCCGATCGACGCGGAGACGGAGTCGAGGGCACGGACGCCGCCGTGGTCGACGGAGATGTTCTGGAGTTCGATCACCGCATTACCATAACTCAAATGATTATCGTTCTCATGTAGGGTCGTCGACGTGACCCTCTTCCTGGCCCCCTTCGCCACCGATTTCATGCTGCGCGCCCTCGGCGGCGGCGTTCTCGTGGCCGCCATCTGCGCGATCGTGGGCACCTGGGTCGTCATCCGGGGCATGGCGTTTCTCGGGGAGGCGATGGCCCACGGCATGCTGCCCGGCGTCGCGGCGGCGAGCCTGCTCGGCCTGCCCGCGATCGCCGGCGCGGCCGTGAGCGCCGTCGTGATGACGTTCGGGGTCAGCGCGATCAACCGCCGCGGCCGGCTCTCCAGCGACACCGGCATCGGCCTGCTCTTCGTCGGCATGCTGTCGCTCGGCGTCATCATCGTGTCGCACTCCCGAAGCTTCGCGGTCGATCTCACCGCCATCCTCTTTGGCGACATCCTGGCCATCCGCTCGGCGGACATCGCCCTGCTCGCCGTCGCACTGGTCATAACGGCGGTCGTCGCCGTGGTCTTCCACCGGCCGTTCGTCGCGCTCGCCTTCGACGCCCGGGTCGCGCACACGCTGCGGCTCCGCCCGCGACTGGCCGGCGCCGTGCTCGTGGGGCTTGTGACCCTCGCCGTCGTCGCTTCCTACGGCGCCGTAGGTTCGCTGCTCGTGGTCGGGCTGCTGCTCGGGCCCGCCGTCGCCGCCGGTCACTGGGCCAAGCGCATCCCCACCACGATGCTGCTCGCCGCCGTCTTCGGCAGCGTCGCGGTCGTCACCGGGCTGCTCGTCTCCTGGCACGCCGAAACCGCGGCCGGTGCATCCATCGCGGCCGTCTCCATCGCCCTCGCCGGCCTCTCCACCCTCGTCCGCCAGCTCACGAAAGTCTCCATTGCAACGACGTAACACCGCCGCCCTCATCGCCGGCTCGCTCCTCCTGCTCACCGCCTGCTCGCCGTCCGCGACTCCTCCTGCCGAGGCCGAGAGACCACACGGCTATGTCGAGGGTGCCGCCGAACTCACCGAGCCCCAGCTCACCCTCGCGACCGTCGACGCGGCCGGCGAGCTCGCCCTGCTCGACCTCATCGACGAGTCCGTCAAAACGGTCGGCGCCATCGACGGCGTGACCGCGGTCTCGACCGACGGCCGCTTCGTGTTCGCGACCGGCACCGGCGGCGTCACGATCGTGGACTCCGGCGTCTGGACCGTCGACCACGAAGACCATTCGCACTACTACCGCGCCTCCCCCTCCATGGTCGGCGCGGTCGAGGGCGACGGCGACGCCGTCGTGACCGGCGGCGGAACCGTTACCGCCGTCACCTTTGCGGCGTCGGGCGAGAGCGTGCTGCTCGACAGCGCGGCGCTCGGCGACGGCGAGATCGTCGAGGTCGACCGGGTGTCGGCAGACCTCGTCGCGCCGTTCGGAGCGGCGACGCTCGTCGCGGCCGGCGGCACCGTGACCGTGCTCGACCAGCCGGACATCGGGATCGCCTGCGCCGATCCCCGCGGCACCATCGCGACACGGGTGGGAGTGGTGATCGGATGCGACGACGGCGCGATCCTGGCGACCACGGCCGCCGAGAGGGTGAGTTTCGAAGCCGTGCCCTACCCGGCGGCGGTCGCGGAAGCCGAGCGCGCCACCGAGTTCCGCGGTCGACCCGGACGCCCGACGGTGGCGGCCCTCGCCGGCGCCTCCGGCTTCTGGCTGCTCGACACCCGGGAACGCACCTGGGCCCTGCTTCCGGCCGAATCGCCGCTGCTGCTCGTGGCGGCCGCCGACGACACCGACGGCAACGTGGTGGCGCTGGCGAGCGACGGCCGCATCCTCACCCTGGACGGCGCCACGGGTTCGACGCGCGCCGCCACCGGGCCGCTGCTCGCCGCGACCGTCGCCGCCCCCGCGCTGCTCGCCGGCGTCGAACTCACCGTCGACGCGAACCGTGCCTACGTCAACGCGCCCGCAGAGGGAGTCGTCTACGAGATCGACTACGCCGACGGCGCCCGGGTCGCGCGCACCTTCGAGACCCCGGACTCGCCCATGTTCTTCGCCGAGACGGGACGCCTGTCATGAGAAAGACCATCGCCATCGCCGCCGTCGCGGTCGCCCTCGCCTCCCTCGCCGGCTGCGGCGCGCCCGCCGACGACCGCCCGCTCGTGGTGGTGACGACCAACATCCTCGGCGACGTGGTCTCCACCGTCGTCGGCGACCAGGCCGAGGTGATGGTGCTGATGAAGCCCAACGCCGACCCGCACTCGTTCGAGATCTCGGCGAAAGACGGTGCGCGCATCCTGGGCGCCGACCTGCTCGTCTCGAACGGCCTCGGGCTCGAAGAGGGGCTGCAGAAACACCTCGACGCCGCCGAGGCCGAGGGAGTCGCGACGCTCTCCGCGGGCGACGTGATCGACGCGCTCGAGTACGGGCCGGGCGACTCGGAGGGCACGGTCGACCCACACTTCTGGACCGACCCGGCGCGCGTGGTCGACGTCACCGACGCCGTGGCCGATGCCGTGGAGCAGCACGTCGAGGGGGTCGAGCCCCGGGTCATCCGCTCGAATGCCGACGGCTACATCGCCGAGCTGCGCACCCTCGACGGCGAGATGACGGCCGCGTTCGAGGCGATCCCCGCGGCGCAACGCAACCTCGTGACCAACCACCACGTCTTCGGCTACCTCGCCGACCGCTTCGGATTCACCGTGGTCGGGGCCGTCATCCCCGGGGGCTCGACGCTCGCGGCACCGAGCGCCTCCGACCTGCGCGACCTCGTCGGCGCGATCGAAGACGCCGGGGTCGCCACCATCTTCGCCGAGTCGTCGCAACCCGACCGGCTCGTGCAGGTGCTCGCCGACGAGGCCGGCATCGACGTGGCCGTCGTCGAGCTGTTCACCGAATCGCTGAGCGACCGGGGCGAAGGCGCCGACACCTACCTGACCATGATGCGCACGAACACGGAGCGCATCGCCACCGGCCTCTCCCCCTAACGGGGACGGCCACAACAAATAGGGAAACAATGAAAAACCAGTTGCACCGACGGGCATCGCTCGTCGCCCTCGTCGCCGCCTCGGCGCTCGCGCTCACGGCGTGCGCCACGACCACTCCCGCCGCGGAGAGCACCGACGAGACCACCGCCGGGTCGGGATCGGGCCGCGTCGCCCTCACCTACGACGGCGGCATCGTCGTTCTCGACTCCGAGTCACTCGAACTCGCCGCCGACATCCCTGTCGAGGGATTCAACCGTCTCAACGCGGCGGGCGACGGCCAGAACGTGTTCGTCACCACCACCGAGGGCTTCCAGGTGCTGCGCGCGGCCGGCGAACCCGAGCTCACCGACCTCGTGTTCCCGGCGACCACGGCGGGCCATGTCGTGAAGCACGGCGACAAGACCATCCTGTTCGCCGACGGAACCGGCGACTCCACGATCTTCGACACCGCGGCGCTGCTCGACTCCACTACCGAGCTGCCCGAGACCGAGACCGTCGCCTCGGAGGCGGCCCACCACGGCGTCGCGATCGAGCTCGAAGACGGCACCTTCCTGTCGACCCTCGGAACGTCGGAGGGCCGTTCGGGCGTTCGCGCGCTCGACTCCTCGCGCACCGAGGTCCTGCGCAGCGAAGACTGCCCCTCCGTGCACGGCGAGGGGGCGGCGATGAACGAGATCGCGGTCTTCGGCTGCAGCGACGGTGTGCTCGTCTACGACGACGGTGCCTTCACCAAGATCACGGCGCCCGACGCGTACGGCCGCACCGGCAACCAGTACACGAGCGAGACCTCGTCGATCACGGTCGGCGACTACAACGCCGACCCCGATGCCGAGGGCGTGCTGCTCAGCCAGCTCGTGCTCACCAACACCGTGGCGAAGACGATGCAGGTCGTCGACATGCCCGAGGGCGTCGGCTACACCTGGCGCGACGTGGTGCGCGGCCCCGAAGACGAGGCCTATGTGCTCGGCTCCGACGGCGCAGTCTACGAGCTCGACGTGACGACGGGCGAGTTCACCGAACTGGTCTCCGTCATCGACGCGTGGGAGGGTCCGGTCGAGTGGCAGGACGCGCATCCGGCCCTCTCGATCCTCGAGAACACCCTCTACGTGACCGACCCGGCCGCGGATTCCGTGCACGCGGTCGACCTCGCGACCGGCGCGGTCGTCGCCTCGGCCGAGCTTCCGGGTGCACCGATCGAGATCGCGGTCGTTCCTGGCAAGTAGCGCTTCGGGCATACCGTCGCGCTGCTAGCGTGGCGGTATGCCCACCTCAGAAGAGACCGCTGATGCGCGCCAGCAGCGCGCGGAGGAGCTTCTGAGAGCGGTGGCCGGCGGTGCGAATCTGGGCGAGGAGACGCTGAAGCTGTCGAACGAGTTCACCGACGAGTGGACGGCCAGATTCACCGCGCGGCTGAAGCGCATCTTTCGCCGCTGACGACGCGAGAAGCCCCGCCGCCCGAGAGGGCGAGCGGGGCTTCGTCGTCTGCGGGCTAGCGTTTGATGGCGTCGAGGTGCAGCATCGCGGCGAGGTTCTTGTCGAGCTCGTCGTCGCGGAAGACCTTCTTCCAGTCGTCCTTGATGATGTTCGAGCGGCCGTAGTCCATGGCGATGAGGCACGCGTCGGAGAACGGGTTGTCGCCCTTGAGCGAGTTGGCGAGCGCGACCTGCGTGTGGCCGAGCAGGATGGCCCGCGCGGCGGGCTCGGGAACGCCCATGGTGTTGATGGCCTCGTCGAGCGACTCCTTGAGCAGCGCGCCGATCATGCAGGCGATGGTCTCTACGAGGGTCGGCTCGAGCTGCGCGAGCTGCTTGACGGTGACCCAGTGCACGTCGATGACGGGCGCGTACATGGCGCGGATGGTCGCCTCGGTGATCTCGCGCTTCGACTCGTCGTCGCTCTCGATCGCGGCGACGACGTCCTGGGGCGCCGCGATGCCGCCGAAGGTGTCGGCGTACTCCTCGGGCGTGTGACGCTCGAGGAACACCGACGGGTGGCAGGGGTGCGCGACGGCGAAGACGACGTCGTCGCGCGTGGTGAGCAGGCCGGCGTAGGCGGCGGCGGGGTCGAGCGTGAGCACGACGGTTCCGGGACGCAGCAGCGGAACGAGCGCGCTCGACACCGGGCCGAGGGCCAGGTCGGGCACGGCCAGGATGACGACGTCGGCGACGAGCACGGCCTCCTCGCTGGGGGTGACGGTTCGGCCGATCTCGGCCATGCGGGCCTGACCGCCGGGCGAGTTCTCGCTGTAGTACACCGTGTGATCGGTCTTGGCGAGGTTGTTGGACACGCGCGTGCCCATTTTTCCGCCCGCACCGATGACCGCGATGGAAATGGGGTTCGACATTGATTGCTCCTTAGGCATTTCTGCTCTGTAGATAGTGCAGGTTGGACGTGTTCCAGGTGTTCTCGAGGGCGATGGTCGCCTCGATGGTGTCGCCGAGCGGAAGCCAGTGCTCGACGATCTGGTTGATGCCCCGCTCGTCGGGCCGCACGGCCTCGAGCAGGTGGTCATAGTCGAGCAGGCCGGTTCCGAGGGGCACGCCCTCGAGGGTGAAGCCCACCCAGCCGCCGCGACGGGTGAACGCGAAGTCTTTCGCGTGGATGTTCACCACGTAGGGCGCACACCGGTCGATGACGTCGATCGGGTTCTCGAGGGCCGCGACCGAGTTGGCGGGGTCGAGACAGATGCCGAGGTTCGGGCTGCCGACGGCCTCGACGAGCGACACGAGGTCGCTCGACCGCACCTGCTCGTAGGTCTCGAGGGCGACGGTGACGCCGGCGTCCGCGTAGGCCGGCAGCGCCGCGCGCAGCAGCGACTCGGCCTCGGCGATCGACGGGCGGTGCTCGGCGGTGTTGATCATGCTGCGCACCACCGTCGCGCCGAGCGTCTCGGCCAGACCGAGATAGCGCTCGAGGTGATCGGTCTGCACACCGCGCGTGCCGAGCTCGAGCGTGATACCGAGATCGTCGGCGAGCGCGCGCAGGTCGCGCAGCTCGGTCGCCGAGTAGCCGAGGATCGCCTCGTAGTCGCAGATCTGGAAGAGTGCGACGCCCTCGTCGTGGGTGAGCTGCAGCATGTCGGCGAGAGTCAGTGGATGCTGCGCGAGGCTGGAGTGCTGCCAGAAGAACGCGTAGGTGCCGAGGCCGATCACGGTGCGACCTCCGCCGCGCGGCGGGCGGCGACCACGGCGGCCTCGTCGAGCACCAGGGCGAGCGCGTCGGTGTCGTGGGCGAAGCGGCCGAGGAACAGGCCGTCGACGTCGTCGCCGAGCTCGGTGAGCAGGCCGGGGCCGGCGCTTCCCCCGTAGATCACGGCACTGCGGTCGTGGCCCGGGAGCTCGGCGACGGCCGCGCGCAGGATGGCGCAGACGGCACGGATGTGCTCGGCGGGCGCCGGTTCGGCCGCGCCGATAGCCCAGACGGGCTCGTAGGCGACGATCACACGCCCGTCGGGCGCACCGGCGAGCGCCGAACGCAACTGCCGCAGGCATTCGGATGCGGCATCCGCGGGTTCTTGCCTGACGCTCTCCCCGATGCACAGTACGGGCGCGATGCCGTTGCGCAGGGCGGCGGCGGTCTTGAGGGCCACGATGTCGTCGGTCTCGCCGAACAGTCGGCGGCGCTCGGCGTGCCCGACCTCGACGACGCCGACGCCGATCTCGGCGAGCTCGACGCCGCTCACCTCGCCGGTGAAGGCGCCCGAGTCTGCCGTGGCGAGGTCTTGCGCCCCGACGACGACCCGGTGGCCGTCGAGTATCTCGACCGCCGCGGGCACCGCGAGGTAGCCGGGGATGACGAACAGTTCGACGGCGCCCGAAACGACGGCGGGGTGCGCCGCCGCGAGTTCGGCGACGCTCGCGCACCAGTCGAGGGCCTGGCGATGCCCGAAGTACATCTTCAGGCTCACGCCGACGGTGACGGGGGCGGTCATCAGCAGGTGCCGGTGGTCTCGTACTCGTCGAGAACGCGCACCTTGTCGGCCGACGCGCTGGTCTCGTCGAAACGGTAGGTCAGCCATTCGCGCACGAGGCGGCGGGCGAGCTCGATGCCGATGACGCGCTGGCCCATCGTCAGCACCTGGGCGTCGTTGGAGAGCACGCCGCGCTCGACGGAGTAGCTGCTGTG
>NZ_JBKKAD010000048.1:0-8418 GCF_046714715.1 Conyzicola sp.
GGGGGGTGCGCATGGCGCCGGTGGCAGCCTATGTGGACGCGGCGCAGGTGCCGGTCAGGGTCTAGTCGAAACAGAGAAGCGCGGTGCCGACCAGTCGGCACCGCGCTTTTGTCGTTCGACAGGTTGCTATTGCTCTCGTACCCGCTAAACAGGACGATCGGGCCTCACGGCAGCGGTGCATCCTGTTGACCGGCATTATTGCTCCGCGAGCTTCGCCAGAACTGCCTCGTGCAGCACACCGTTCGTCGCGAGTGCGCTGCCGTGCCAGGGGCCGGGTTCGCCGTCGACGGAGGTGAACGTGCCGCCCGCCTCCTGCACGATCGGGATGAGCGCCGCCATGTCGTAGGGCTTCAGGTCGAATTCGCCGACGATGTCGATCGCGCCCTCGGCGAGCAGCATGTACGGCCACATGTCGCCGATAGCGCGTGCCCGCCAGACACTGCGCGAGAGGGCGAGCACCGAGTCGAGGCGGCCCGCGTCGTCCCAGCCGGTGATCGAGTTGTAGCTGAGCGCGGCGTTCTCGAGCGCGTCGATGCCGCTGACGTGGATCTGCGTCGCTTCTCCGCCGTGCGCCTGGGCGAATGCGCCGTGGCCGGTCGCCGCCCACCAGCGCTTGCCGAGGGCCGGCGAGCTGACGACGCCGACCACCGGCACGCCGTCGATCGCGAGCGCGATGAGCGTGCCCCAGATGGGAACGCCGCGCATGAAGTTGGTGGTGCCGTCGATCGGGTCGATGATCCACTGCCGCGAGCCGGTGCCCTCGGTGCCGAACTCCTCGCCGAGGATCGAGTCGTTCGGGCGCGCGGCCAGGATACCGTTGCGGATGACCCGCTCGACCGCCTGGTCGGCGTCGGTGACCGGCGTGCGGTCGGGCTTCGTGGTGACGACGAGGTCGAGCGCCGTGAAGCGGTCGAGCGAGATGAGGTCGGCCTCGCCGGCCAAGGCGAGCGCGAGATTGAGGTCGTCGGCGGGCGTGTAGGTCGTCATGCGGTGCCTCCTAGGCGGCGAGGGTGGTGAGCAGTCTCTGCAGGCTGTCGAGTCGGAGCTTGCCGATCTCGCCGAGGTCGCCGGCCTCGACGCGCTCGATGATGGCACAGTCGGGCGAATCGGGAAGATGGGTGCAGCCGCGCGGGCACTGCAGCGAGATCTCGGCGAGGTCGGTGAACGATTTGAGGATGTTGGCGGGGTCGACGTGACCCAGACCGAACGACCTGACGCCCGGGGTGTCCACGATCCATCCGCTGCCGATGCGCAGTGAGACCGTCGACGAGGAGGTGTGCCTGCCGCGCCCGGTGACGTCGTTGACGCGGCCGATCGCCCGGTTCGCGTCGGGAACCAGCGCGTTGACCAGCGTCGACTTGCCGACACCCGAGTGGCCGACGGCGACGGTGGTGTGGCCCTGCAGAGCCTCGGTGATCTCCTCGATCGGGAAGGCGTCGTCGCGGCTCTCGAAAACGCGGAACTCGAGACCGGCGAAGTTCGCGAGGAACTCCGCCGGGTCGGCCAGGTCGGTCTTGGTGATGCAGAGGATGGGGGTGATGCCGGCGTCGAACGCGGCCACGAGGTACCTGTCCACCAGACGGGTGCGCGGCTCGGGGTTGGCCGCGGCCACGACGATGAGCATCTGGTCGGCATTGGCCACGATGATGCGCTCGACGGCGTCCGTGTCATCCGCGCTCCTGCGAAGCAGAGTCGACCGTTCCTGGATGCGCACGATGCGCGACAGGCTGCCCTCGTCGCCCGTCGTGTCGCCGACGATGTCGACCCAGTCGCCCGTGACGACCGACTTCTTGCCGAGCTCGCGGGCGCGCGTGGCGACCAGCTGGCGCTCCTCCGGCGTGTTCTCGGCGACCCAGACGCCGTAGCGTCCGCGGTCGACGCTGAACACGCGCCCGCTCACCGAGTCCTTGTGCTCGGGGCGGATCTTGCTACGCGGCTTGTTCGCCTTCGGGTTCGGGCGCACGCGGATCGACGACTCGTCGTACTCCGAGTAGGCGCCGTCGTCTTCGTCGGGGTCGGACATCCAGCTCATGCGGTCACAGCACGATGGTGTCGGTGGTGATGGTCATGATGACCTCGTCGGGGTCGCGCACGAGGTCGGCCCAGAGCTGCGGGAACTGGGGGAGTGTCTTCGCCGTCGTGGCGATGTCGTCGACGACGACCCCCTCGACGGCGAGGCCGACGATCGCGCCGGCGGTCGCCATGCGGTGGTCTTCGTAGCTCTTCCATTCGCCGCCGTGCAGGGGGCGCGGGGTGATTGCGAGACCGTCGTCGAGCTCGGTGACATCGCCGCCCAGCCCGTTGATCTCGGCGGCGAGGGCCGCGAGACGGTCGGTCTCGTGCCCGCGCAGGTGGCCGATGCCGGTGATGCGGCTGGGTGTCGACGCGAGGGCCGCGAGTGCGACGATCGCGGGGGCGAGCTCGCCGCCGATCGAGAGGTCGATGTCGGCGCCGGGCAGCTGCGCGCCGCCGCGGACGCCGGCGCCGCCGTCGATCACGAGGGCGTCGCCGTTTCGGGTCGCCGTCGCCCCGATCAGCGGCAGCAGCGTCTCGAGGTGCGCGCCAACCTGCGTCGTCTGCCACGGCCAGCCGCCGACCGAGACGGTGCCGCCGGCCACGAGGGCGGCGACGAGGAAGGGGGCGGCGTTCGAGAGGTCGGGCTCGATGTCGACCTCGATTCCGCGGATCTCTGCGGCCGGCACGACCCAGACGCCGGGTTCGGGGCTCTCGACGACCACGCCGCGGGCGGCGAGCGTGGCGATCGTCATCTCCATGTGCGGCATGCTCGGCAGCGTCTCGCCCGTGTGGCGCAGCGTGAGGCCGCGGGTGAAGCGCGGCGCGGCGAGCAGCAGTCCCGACACGAACTGGCTCGAGGCGGAGGCGTCGATGGAGAGCTCTCCTCCCTCGACCGTTCCCGTGCCGTAGAGACTGAACGGCAGGGCGCCTCGACCGTCGTCGTTCACGTCGACGCCGAGGTCGCGCAGGGCCTCGATCGTGGTGCGCATCGGGCGTCGGCGGGCGCTCTCGTCGCCGTCGAACGCCACCGGGCCGAGGGCCAGGGCGGCGAGCGGCGGCAGGAACCGCATGACGGTGCCGGCGAGACCGCACTCGATCGAGGTGCCGCCCATCAGTTCGTCGGCGGGCGTGATGCGCAGGTCGGAGCCGTAGCCGCCCTCGCCCGGAACGTCGTCGATCTCGGTGCCGAGCGAACGCAGCGCCTCGATCATCAGCGCGGTGTCGCGCGAGTGCAGGGGTGCGCGCAGCAGGGAAGGGCCGCTCGCGAGGGCCGAGAGAACGAGCTCGCGATTGGTGAGGCTCTTCGATCCGGGCAGACGAACGGATGCCGCGAGCTCACGCTCGGCGACGGGGGCCTGCCACGGGCCGGGGTCACCGCCGGTGACGAGCGTCCCGTCGTCGTAGGGGCTGAACTCTGGCTCGGAATACTTGGATACCAACATCGGTTACCACAGTATCGGCTGTTGAGGCCGAGCGATTGGAGTCACTGGTATGACAGTGCTGTTAGAGAACCCAGAGGCAACCGCCATCGGCGATCTAGAATTGTCCCTGATGACTATCGAGACCCCTGAAGAGCCGACCCCGGTCGAGCCTGCGCCAGCCGCGGAGCGCGAGCCGGCCGTCAAGCCGGCCCAGACTGACGACGTGCGTGCCCTGTTCGAAGAGCAGGCGTTGCAGTACATGGACCAGCTCTACGCCGCGGCCATGCGGATGACCAAGAACCCCTCCGACGCGGCCGACCTCGTGCAGGAGACCTTCGTGAAGGCCTACACGGCGTTTGGCCAGTTCCAGCAGGGCACGAACCTGAAGGCTTGGTTGTACCGCATCCAGACCAACACGTTCATCAACAACTACCGCAAGAACCAGCGCAACCCGTACCAGGGAACGATCGACGACCTCGAAGACTGGAAGCTCGGCGGCGCCGAGTCTGTCACCCAGCACTCGACGACGCGTTCGGCCGAGGCCGAGGCGATCGACCACCTGCCCGACAGCGCCGTCAAGGACGCGCTCCAGTCGATCCCCGAAGACTTCCGCCTCGCGGTCTACTTCGCAGACGTCGAAGGCTTCTCCTACCAGGAGATCGCCGACATCATGAAAACCCCCGTCGGAACCGTCATGAGCCGCCTCCACCGCGGCCGACGCCTTCTGCGGGGCCTACTTGCTGAATACGCGAGCGACCGAGGAATCGCCGCCGCGCCTGCCACTGGGAGTAAGAAATGACCGATTGCGGTTGCGATAAAGCCAAAGCCGAGCTCGAGGAGTACATCCACAACGAGCTCACCCGCGGCGAAGCGGAAGACATCGCCGAGCACATGGCGAACTGCGAGGCCTGCACGGGCGAACACCTCGTTGGTCTCACCCTCACTAACAAGGTGAAGAGCGCGTGCAACGAGAAGGCGCCCGTCGACCTGCGCGCCGAGGTGCTGGCGAAGCTGCGCGAGATCCAGCCGACAGCTTAGACGCCGTTGGCGGTCGATTAGGTCGCTCAGCGGCCGTATCGAGACCAGGGTTTCGATACGGCCGCGGGCGGCCTACTCAACCAGCGGACCGGCTACAGCGTCAGCGCCCTGCTGATCAGGTCGACCTGCTCCTGGCCGGAACGCTTGTTCGATCCCGTCGCCGGCGACGCGGAAGCCGCCCGAGACGAGACCTTGATCGTGCGTCCCTCGAGGTGCTTCGCCAGTTCGAGCGAGATGAACGGCCAGGCGCCCTGGTTCTCGGGCTCGTCCTGAGTCCAGACCAGGTCGGCGTTCGGGTACTGGGCGAGGATTCCGTTGATGTCGGAGATCGGCAGCGGATAGAACTGCTCCATGCGCACGACGGCGATCGACTTCTCTTCGCGCTTGTCAAGCTCGGCGATGATGTCGTAGTAGATCTTGCCCGAGGTCAACACGACACGCTTCACGCTCGCCTTGTCTGCCACGCGGGCGTCGTCGATCACGGGCAGGAACTTGCCGCTCGTGAAGTCGGAGATCTCGCTCGTCGCCCCCCGCAGTCGCAGCATGGCCTTCGGGGTGAAGACGATGAGCGGCCGGCGTGGTCGGGCGTAGGCCTGACGACGCAGCAGGTGGAAATACGACGCGGGCGTCGACGGTCGGGCGATCGTCATGTTGTTCTCCGCGCACATCTGCAGGAAACGCTCCATGCGCGCCGAGGAGTGGTCGGGCCCCTGCCCCTCGTAGCCGTGAGGAAGCAGCATAACGACGCTCGAGCGCTGGCCCCACTTCTGCTCGGCGGAGGAGACGAACTCGTCGATCACGGTCTGGGCGCCGTTGGCGAAGTCGCCGAACTGGGCCTCCCAGAGAACGAGAGCGTCAGCGCGTTCGACCGAGTAGCCGTACTCGAATCCGAGGGCGGCGTACTCGCTCAGCAGCGAGTCGTAGATCCAGAATCGGCCCTGACCGTCTTTGAGGTTGCCGAGCGGCAGCCACTCCTGGCCGTTGAGGCGGTCGTGCAGGATGGCGTGACGCTGCACGAAAGTACCGCGGCGCGTGTCCTGGCCGGCCATGCGCACGGGAGTGCCCTCGACCAGCAGCGATCCGAGAGCGAGCAGTTCGCCGAAGCCCCAGTCGACCGAGCCGGAACGGCTCATGTCGACGCGCTTCTTCAGCATCGCCTGCAGCTTCGGGTGCACGCTGAACCCGGCGGGCGGGTTGTTGTGGGCGTCGCCGATCAGCTGGATGACTTCTTCGCGCACGCCGGTCGATTCCGGCTCGCCGACGAGGTCGTCCTGCTGTGATTCGGGGCGTTCCAGGTCGGCGACGGCGTTCGTGTCGTCCGTGATGACGGGGATCGAGCCGGTCTGCGCCGCGTGGGTCTCGGCGAACGCGCGCTCGAGGCGGTCTTGGAAGTCCTGGTGGCTCGCCTCGTACTCTTCGGCCGTGATGTCGCCGCGACCGACGAGACCCTCGACATAGAGGGTGCGCACGCTGCGCTTCGCCTCGATCAGGTTGTACATCAGCGGTTGGGTCATCGAGGGGTCGTCGCCCTCGTTGTGCCCGCGTCGTCGGTAGGAGACCAGGTCGATCACGACGTCGCGGTGGAACCGCTGGCGGTAGGCCAGCGCGAGCTGGGCCATGCGCACGACGGCCTCGGGGTCGTCGCCGTTCACGTGGAAGATCGGCGCTTGGATGGTCTTGGCGACGTCCGTCGAGTAGATCGACGTGCGGCCCTCGCCGGGAGGGGTGGTGAAGCCCACCTGGTTGTTGACCACGATGTGGATGGTGCCGCCGGTGCGGTACCCGCGCAGCTGTGACATCTGAAGGATCTCGACCACGATGCCCTGGCCTGCCATCGCGGCGTCGCCGTGCACCATGACCGGCAGCACGGAGTACGTGCCGATCGGGCGCCGGTCTTGCTTGGCGCGCACGATGCCCTCGAGCACGCCGTCGACGGCCTCGAGGTGCGAGGGGTTGGCGGCGAGGTAGACGGGGATGGTGGTGCCGTCGGCCGCGGTGAAGCTTCCCTCGGTGCCGAGGTGGTACTTCACGTCGCCCGAGCCGTGAACCGTGCGGGGGTCTTGTGTTCCCTCGAACTCGCGGAAGATCTGGCCGTAGGTCTTGCCGGCGATGTTCGTGAGCACGTTGAGGCGTCCGCGGTGGGCCATACCGATGGCGACCTCTTCGAGGCCGTCTTCGGCGGAACCCTGCAGGATGGCGTCGAGCACGGCGATGGTCGACTCGCTGCCCTCGAGGCTGAAGCGCTTCTGGCCGACGTACTTCGTCTGCAGGAACGTCTCGAAGGCCTCGGCCTCGTTGAGCTTGCCGAGGATGCGCATCTGCTCGTCGTGACCCGGCTTGGTGTACGGGGTCTCGACGTGGTCCTGCATCCACTTGCGCTGCACCGGATCCTGGATGTGCATGTACTCGATGCCGACGGTGCGGCAGTAGGAGTCGCGCAGCAGCCCGAGGATGTCGCGCAGCAGCGCCGAGCGCTTGCCCCCGAAGCCGCCGGTGACGAACTCACGGTCGAGGTCCCAGAAGGTGAGGCCGTGGCTCTCGATCTCGAGGTCGGGGTGCGAACGCTGCACGTATTCGAGAGGGTCGACGTCTGCCATCAGGTGGCCGCGCACGCGGTAGGAGTTGATCAGTTCCTGCACGCGGGCCGTCTTGTCGACCATCGACGCCAGGTCGACGCTGATGTCTGTCGCCCAGTGGATCGGCGAGTACGGGATGCGCAGGGCGGCGAAGATCTTCTGGTAGAAGTCGTGCTCGCCGATGAGGCGCTCGTGGACCTTCTTGAGGAACTCGCCGGAGCCGGCACCCTGGATGACACGGTGGTCGTAGGTGCTCGTGAGGGTGATCGTCTTGCCGATGCCGAGGTTGGACAGCACCTGCGTCGAGGCGCCCTGGAACTGGGCGGGGTACTCGAGCGCTCCCGCGCCGACGATGGTGCCGGCACCGCGCATGAGGCGCGGCACGGAGTGCTCGGTGCCGATGCCGCCCGGGTTCGTGAGCGAGATGGTGTTGCCCGCGTAGTCGCCCGCGGTGAGCTTGTTGTTACGGCCGCGGAACACGACGTCTTCGTAGGCGGCGAGGAACTCGCCGAATTCCATGGTGTCGGCGCGCTTGATGCCGGGCACCACGAGCGAGCGCGTGCCGTCGGGCTTCGGGATGTCGATCGCGATACCGAGGTTGATGTGCGCCGGGGTGACGACGGCGGGCTTGCCGTCGACCTCGTCGTAGAAGACGTTCTGGCTGGGGAACTCTTTGAGGGTCTCGACGATCGCCCACGCGATGAGGTGTGTGAACGAGACCTTGCCGCCGCGCGCCCGCTTCAGATGGTTGTTGATCACGATGCGGTTGTCGATCATGAGCTTGGCGGGAATCGTACGCACGCTCGTGGCGGTGGGAACCGTGAGGCTCGCGTCCATGTTGGTGGCGAGAGCCTTGGATGCGCCCTTGAGAACGGCGGTGACGTTGGCATCGGCGTCTTCGGTTCTCGCGACCGGGTTGGCGCCCGTGGCAGGAGCCTGGGCCGGGATCGGCTGGGGCTTCGCTTCGATCGAGGTCGTGCGGGCGACGGGCTGGTTCGACGCAGGCGCGGCCGGGGGAGCCACCGCGGCGTCGGGCACCGCAGCTTCGGGCACCGCAGCTTCGGGCTCCGAAGGGACGTCGGGGGAGGCGCTGGCGATCTCGTCGGGAATCTGCGCTTCGCCGCCGGTCTGTGACTCGGCGGCGGGCTGCGACTCGGCCGCGGGCTGCCCCGACACCACCGGAATCGCGGTGGTCGGCGTGGGATCGGTGTGCGTGTCTGTCGGCCGGTAGCTCTCCAAGATCGGCCACCAGGACTGATCGACCGAATTGCGGTCAACCAGATACCGTTCGTACATTTCGTCTACGAGCCATTCGTTGGCCCCGAACTCGCCAGAAGATCCGTCTTCTGCTGCAAGTCCGGTCACTT
>NZ_JBKKAD010000049.1:0-16667 GCF_046714715.1 Conyzicola sp.
GAGCTTGTCGAAGGGCCCCTTCGACAAGCTCAGGGACCGACCCTCCGCCACTCCACACCGCTCGACCCGCAGGCCCGCACCGTGCTGGCCGACCTCGAACGCGAGTACGACGCGCGCTACGGCGACCTGTTCGGCGAGCCGGCGTCGACCGAGATCAACCGGTACCCGGTCGAGGCCTTCAGTGCTCCGGCCGGAACGTTTCTGCTGGTCGAGACCGTGGGCCAAGTGGTCGCCGCGGGCGCGTTCATGACGATCGACGCGGCCACGGTCGAGGTCAAGCGCATGTGGACCCACGCCGACCACCGCGGGCGCGGCCTGGCGAAGCTCGTGCTCGCCGAACTCGAGGCCGAGGCCCGTCGGCGCGGTTTCTCGCGCGTGGTGCTCAGCACCGGACCGCGGCAGCCCGAGGCCGTGCGGCTGTATCTCGGCACGGGCTACACGCCGCTGTTCGACCCGGCGCTGCCGCCGGAGCAGATCGTCATCCACCACTTCGAGAAGGAGCTGTCATGACGCAGATCAGAACGGTCCCTGAGCCCGCCACGGTCAGGGAGCTTGTCGAAGGGCCGCTTCGACAAGCTCAGCGACCGGCAACGACCGTCGACTTCGGCGCCCTGCCCGTCGTGCGCACCAAGCACTGGGTGCGCTGGATCCTCGGCGCGGTCGTGGTCTTCGTCGTCGCCCAGCTCGTCTGGACGCTCTTCACCAACGCGGGCTACGGCTGGCCAACGGTGGCGAAGTACTTCTTCTCCGACGCGATCCTGCGCGGTCTCGGCATGACCCTGCTGCTGACCGTCGTCGCCGGCGCGATCGGGTTCGTCGTCGGGGGCCTGCTCGCGCTCATGCGCCTGTCGAAGTCGCCGCTGCTGAACTCGTTCGCGTGGAGCTTTATCTGGTTCTTCCGGTCGGTGCCCCTGCTCGTGCAGATCCTCGTCTGGTTCAACCTCGGCTACCTGTACCCCACCATCGGTCTCGGCATCCCGTTCACCACCGACTACATCGTCGAGGCCCAGACGGTCACCCTCGTCAGCGCGTTCGCCGCCGCCGTGCTCGGGCTCTCGCTCAACCAGGCCGCCTACTCCGCGGAGATCATCCGCGGCGGCATCCTGTCGGTCGACGCCGGCCAGCTCGAAGCGGCGGCCGCGCTCGGCATCCCGCAGCACAGGCGCATCACCCGGATCATCCTGCCCCAGGCGGCCCGCTCGATCATCCCGAACGCGTTCAACGAGATCATCGGCCTGCTCAAGGGCACCTCGATCATCTCGGTCATCGCGCTCGCCGAGCTGTTCTACGTGTCGCAGGTGATCTACAACCGCAACCAGCAGGTGATCCCGCTGCTGCTCGTCGCCGTGCTCTGGTACATGATCCTCACGACCGTGCTGAGCATCGCGCAGTTCTACGTCGAGCGCTACTACTCGCGCGGCTCGGCCCGCGTGCTGCCGCCCACCCCGATCCAGCGCGCTAAAGCGTGGATCGCCGTGCAGTGGAACCGCCTCGACGACTCCCCCGCGAAGACGGGAGCGGGGGCATGACCGCGACGCTTCCGGGCCACGTCGAGATCCGCAACGTCACCAAGAGCTACAACGGCGTCGAGGTGCTCAGCGACGTCTCGCTCACCCTCGCGCCCGGCGAGGTCGTGACGATCCTCGGCCCGAGCGGCTCCGGCAAGTCGACGCTGCTGCGCACCATCAACCACCTCGAGACCGTCGACGGCGGATGGGTCGCCATCGACGGCGAGCTCATCGGCTACGAGCACCGCGGCGGCAAGCTCTACGAGCTGAAGGAGCGCACGGTGCTGCGCCGTCGCACCCAGGTCGGCATGGTCTTCCAGAGCTTCAACCTGTTCCCGCACCTCACCGCGCTCGAGAACATCGTCGAGGCTCCGATCGCCCTCAAGCGGTTGAAGAAGGCGGATGCACGCGAGCTCGCGCTCGGACTGCTCGAAAAAGTGGGTCTCGCCGACAAGGCAGACGCCTACCCCCGGCAGCTCTCGGGCGGCCAGCAGCAGCGGGTCGCCATCGCCCGGGCCCTCGCGCTGCAGCCGAGGGTGCTGCTGTTTGACGAACCGACCTCGGCCCTCGACCCGGAGCTCGTCGGCGAGGTGCTCGACGTGATCCGCGAGCTCGCCGGCCTCGGCACGACGCTCGTGATCGTGACGCACGAGATCGGGTTCGCCCGCGAGGTCAGCGACCGGGTGATCTTCATCGACCACGGCGTGGTGCTCGAGCAGGGCACCCCCGGCGAGGTGCTGGGCAATCCGCAGCATCCGCGCACCCGCGAATTTCTCGCAACCGTCCTCTAGTCCCTCACCAACAGCAAAGGAATCTCACATGGCACTCAAGAAGAAGACGGCGGCGGTCATCGCCGCGGTGGCCGCGGTCGCTATCGTCGGCGGCGGAGTCACCGCCTTCGCGCTCGGCACGGGCGGCAACGCCGACGCGTCCGGCACCCCCGAGGGCGGCGGCTCGGCCACCGAGTTCAACCTCACGGCCGACCAAGACCGCATCCGCCTCGACGCGGTACCCGAGGCGGTCGCGTCGCTCGAGTCCGGCGGCTTCTCGCCGATCGAGCCGGGGAAGCTCACCGTGGTGACCTCCCCGTTCGCCGCCCCGCTCGCGCTCTACGCCGACGACGACACGACGCTGATCGGCAACGAGGTCGACCTCGCCCAGCTCATCGCCGACGGCCTCGGACTCGAGCTGAACATCCAGCCGGCCGCGTGGGCCGACTGGCCGCTCGGCATCCAGTCGGGCAAGTACGACCTCATCCTCTCCAACGTCACCGTGACCGAGGAGCGCAAAGAGCTCTACGACTTCGCCAACTACCGGCAGGATCTGCTCGGCTTCTACGTGAAGAGCGACTCGAGCGTCGACAAGATCGACGAGGCCGCGGATGTCGCGGGGCTGAAGATCATCGTCGGATCCGGCACCAACCAGGAGAAGATCCTGCAGGCGTGGGACGCGGAGAACATCGCGGCCGGCCTCGACCCGGTCGAGTACCTCTACTTCGACGACACCGCGAGCGGATCGCTCGCCCTCAAGTCGGGACGCGCCGACGCCAACTTCGGGCCGAACGCGACCTCGGCGTACGCGGCGGCGACCGACGGCGAGACCAAGCTCGTGGGAACGGTCAACGGCGGCTGGCCGCTCACCGCCGACATCGCGGCGGCGACGGCGAAGGGCAACGGGCTGATCGAGTCAGTGAACATCGTGCTGAACGCGGCTATCGAGGGCGGCGAATACGGCGACGTGCTCGAGCGCTGGGGCCTGACCTCCGAGGCCGTCGCGGAGTCGACGGTCAACCCGCCCGGCCTGCCGAAGAGCTAGTAGCGCGGCTCGTATGAGCCGTTTCCGGCCAAGTGAGGCGTCCGCGGGCGGCTCATACGGCCGGAAGCGGCTCATTTGCCGCGGCGTCAGCGGCCGATGGCGAACAGCGCCGGCGCCGGCACGCCGTCGACGAGGTCGGCCAGGATGCGCCCGACGCTCGGCACGAACTTGAAGCCGTGGCCCGAGAAACCGGCCGCGACCACCACGGGGCCGACGCGGTCGAGCACGAAATTCGAGTCGGGCGTCGTCGTGTAGGTGCAGCTGATCGGCACGAACGACTCCGAGTCGACGCCGGGCAGCCACTCGCGCGCATAGCGCTGCAGCGCGGCGAGCTGCACGGGCTCCGCGACGAAGGTGCGCCGGTCGGGATCGAGCACCGGTCCGGCCCCGTGCCAGCCAGCCTTCACGCCCTCGCCGGGAGTGAGCATTCCGTACACGGGCGAGTGCCAGTAGTCGTACGCGGGATCGCCGGGGGTCGGCGCGTGGTTGAACCCGGGCCACGCGGCATCCGAAATCTTCTTGTTTGCGACGGCGAAGTGCGCGGGTTGCTCCTGCGTGACGACGAGCGCGGGGTGCGCGACGCGGCCGGCGAGCAGCTTCGAGGTCCACGCGCCGACGCTCACGACGACGCGGCGGGCGGTGACCGTCTCGATGGTTCCGGATGACTCGAAGCTGACACTCACCTCGTCGTCGCCGAGCACCCGGAGGCCGGTCACGCGGGCCTCGTGCCGCACGACCGCGCCGCGCGCCACGGCGCCCGACTGCAGCGCCGCCACGGAACGGTCGGCGTTCAGCCGTCCCGACTGCGGCGTGAGAAGCACCCGACCGTCGAACCGGATGCCCGGCCACCGCCGCGCGGCCTCGTCGAGTGCCACGAACTCGGCCGGTATCCCTGCCGCGTGCAGCGCGTCGTGCACGGCGTCGAACTGCGGGTTGGCGCCGTGGTGCACGATGCCGGTGGTTTCGAGCAGGGTCTTGCCGCTCTCCGCCTCGAGCTCGCGCCAGAGCGGCAGCGCCTCGGCGAGCATCCGCACGTAGGTCGGGTCGGAATAGGCCTGGTTGAAGTTGCGAGAGGCACCGTGCGAGGCGCCGCCCGTGTGCCCGGGGGCGAAGCGTTCGAGCAGCAGCACGTCGCGTGCGCGGCCGGCGAGCTGCCACGCCGCGGCCGAGCCCATCGCGCCGCCGCCGATGACGACGACGTCGACGTCAACGTCGACTGTCACTGGCCTTCTGCCGCGAGCGCCTCGTACCCGCCGTCGACGTGCGACACCGCGGTGAAGCCTTTCGCGTCGAGGTAGTCGGCGACCGGGCCGGATCCGGCCGTCGTGCCGCAGAAGATGACGACCTCGCGGTCGGCCTCGAGGGTCTGGGCGAACGCCGCGACATCCTCTTTCAGCACGACGGTCGCGCCCTCGAGGGCGCCGGTCGCGGCCCGTCCGGCGTCGCTGCGCACGTCGATGAGCAGCGCGCCCTTGGCGACGCGTTCGCGCGCCTCGGCTGCGCTCGTGGGGGCGATCTCGGTCATCCGGTGCCTCAGATCTGGTGGGAGATGGCGGCGGTCTCGACGACGCTGCGGTTGATCAGGGGAAGCGCGCGGGCGATCGCCAGGTCGATGCGTTCGTGCAGCTGGATCGACGACACGGCGTAGTTGTCGAAGTCGGAGTTGTTGGCGTAGACGCCGATCGGCAGGGTGAGCGCCTGGAAGAAGCCGAACAACGGCCGGAACTGGTGCTCGAGGATCAGCGCGTGCCGGTCGCTGCCGCCGGTGGCGACGAGCAGCACCGGGGTGTCGACGAGCGCGTACTGGCCGACGAAGTCGAAGAGGTGCTTGAACAGCCCGGTGAACGACGCGCGGTAGACGGGGCTCGCGACGACGAGCAGGTCGGCGCTCTCGATGCGCAGCAGCTGCTGCTCGACCGAGTCGGGAAGCTGGTCGCGGGTGAGGGCGCCGGCGAACTCCGGGCCGATCTCGGAGATCTCGATGAGGTGCGCGTCGATCTCGATGTTCGACCCGAGCGACGTCAGGATCTCGCGCACGAGCGCCGTGGTCTTCGACGGCGAGTGCAGGCTGCCGGAGACGGCGACGACTGTGAGGGGCTGAGTCATGGTGGGTCCTAGAGGGGTTGTAGTTGGACGCGGAGATGGCTGTTGGGCACGGTCGGGAGGGCGAGGTGGTCGCGCAGGGTCGCGCCCTCGTAGGCGGTGCGGAAGAGGCCGCGACGCTGCAGCTCCGGTACGACGAGGGTAGCGAAGGCCTCGAACGAATCGATACCTGTCTCGGATGACACGGCCGACGTGAAGGCCGACAGCACCGTGAACCCGTCGACGGCCCGCGCCCGGAACCAGGTCTCGAAGTGGTCGGCGACGTCGGCGGCCGAGCCGACCAGCACCGGAGCGGTGACTGCGTGCGCGACGAGCAGGTGCCGGTAGGTTACCGGGCGGTCGCCGCCGACGACGCGTCCGGCGCGGGCGCGCACGGCCTCGACGAGCTGAACGCCGAGCGAGCTGAAGCGGGCGGCGACGCGGGTCGGCACCGAGTCGTCGAGCGCGACGCTCGTGAGCGGCACGCCGAGCACGCTCGCCAGGGTGCGGAACGTGCGGTTGCTCGGCAGCTGCAACCGCACGTCGGAGAGCGGTTCGTCGGGCAGCGGCACGAGCGCGACGAGCTGGTCGTAGATGTCCCAGGCCGCCTCGCGGGTCTCGCCGACGATCGGCAGGATGGGTGTCACGATGCGGAAGTCCTGGGCGCTGCGACCCTCGCGTGCGACCTGCTGGCGCGCCGACACGTACTGCTCGACGGCCTCGTCGAAGGTGCGCGGGCTGGCGAAGAGCAGGTCGGCGTCGCGGGCGGCGAGTCGGCGGGCGTTCACCGAACCGCCGACCACGGCGATCGGCGGGTGTCCCTGCGGCGGGCGCACCGTGTTGAGTGGTCCGGCCGAGGCGCGGTAGGCGCCCACGTAGTTCAGCGGGTGCAGCTTCGAGGCGTCGATGAGACGTGCGGTCGCGGCATCCGCAATAAAGGCGCCGTCCTCCCAGCTGTCCCAGAGTCCGCGCAGGATGTCGATGAACTCGCCGGCCGCGGCGAAGCGGTCGGCGTCGCTGTGCACGGTGTCCCAGCCGAAGTTGCTCGCCGAACGGGCCTCGGCCCCTGTCGCGACGCAGAGGGCGACGCGCCCGCCGCTGAGCACATCGATCGAAGCCGACGAGCGGGCGGTCGTGTACGGCTCGGCGTGCGCGGAGCTGACCGTGGCGACCAGCCCGATGCGCTCGGTGACGGCGGCGAGGTAGCTCACCGCCGCGAACGGCTCGATGCGGGCGAGCAGGTAGGGGTCGGTGTGCTCGAACTCGGCGGCGGTCGCGAGCCAGTCGCCGAAGAACAGGAAGTCGAGCCCGGCCGCCTCGGCGGTCTGGGCGGTGCGGCGCAGGATCGCGGGGTCGTCGGCGGGATTGCCGTGCGCGCCCGGGTAGCGCCAGCCCGACGGCCAGGCGCCGAGAGTGCGCACCGTCGCACCGAGCACGAGGTGGCCCTCGCGCGGCGGAAGCTGCTGCCCGTGTATCGTCACGATTCGACGCTATGCACGCCGGGCCGACGGGGCGAGCGGGGGTGTCACACGGGGTAACGAGCCGACCACGTTCGTCATAGTGCCGCCCGACGGTACGGTCGCGCCTAGCGGAACCGACGCCCCTCGTCGCGCCGGAACAGCACGAGCGCCAGCGCGAGCAGCAGCGCGATCCAGCCGAGCAGACCCAGCCAGGTGAGCGGCGCGATCTCGCCGCCCTGCACCGCCCAGACCACGAAGTCGCGCGCCTGCCGCGAGGGGAGGAACTGCGAGATCGCGTTCAGCCAGTCGGGAAACAGTACCGGCGGCAGAAACAGCCCGCCCGCGAACGCGAGGGTGAAGAACACGATCTGGATCACCGCGATCGCCGCCTTGGTCGACAGCGCATAGCCGATGCAGATGCCCATCAGCATGAACGGCAGCGCGGCGACGATGATCGCGAGCAGTCCGGCGAGCAGCTCGAGCGGGGTCGCCCGGGCCTCGGTGAGCAGCCGGCCGATGATCACGAGCGGCACGAGGGCGACGATCGACATGAGGCCGGTCGACAAGATGTGCGCGAGCACCCGGGCGATGCCGGGGGCGGGCAGCGTGCGCAGGTACGGGTCCCACGGCTTCTCGCGGTTCTCCGCGATGCCGAGACCGAAGCTGAACAGGCTCCCGACCATCACGGCGAAGACGCCCATCGAGATGACCGCCTCGGTGGCGTACTGCTCGTTCTGGGCGACCGCGGACTGCGGCACCACGAAGAAGAGCAGGGCGAGCGCCGGGAAGACGATCGTGCCGATGACGGCGACGGGTACCCGCATGGTCTCGAGCAGCGAGTACTTGGCGTGCAGCAGTGTGAGACTGGCGACAGACATCAGCCCTGGGTCCTCTCGTTCGCGGGGTCGGTCAGGGTCAGGAACGCCTCTTCGAGAGTCGCCCCGCGCACGGTGAGGTTGGCGAACGGGATGCCCGTGCGCACCAGTTCGACGATGAGCGCGTCGGAGTCCTGCACATAGAAGGTGGTTCCGGATGACGCGGGCTCGTGTCTCACGACGTGGGGCAGCCCGGCGATGCGGTCGATCTGCGGGGAGTCGAGGGTGACCTGCCGCAGGCTCACCCGGGCGAGCACGTTGTCGAGGGTGTCGTCTTCGAGCACCCGGCCCCCGCCGAGAACGACCACGCGTTCGGCGAGCGCCTCGATCTCCTCGAGGTAGTGGCTCGTGATCACGATGGTCGCGCCGGCGTCGTGCTGACGGCGGATCGCCTCCCAGAGCACCCGGCGCGCGTCGACGTCGAGGCCGGTGGTCGGCTCATCGAGCAGCACCAGCTCGGGTCGCCCGACAAAGGCGAGGGCCACGCTCACCCGGCGCTTCTGGCCGCCCGACAGCGCGCCGGTCTGCTTGCGCGCGAGCTCGGTGAGGCCGAACTCCTCCAGCACCTCGGCTACAGGCACCGGGTTCTCGAAGTGCGCCCCCACGAAGTTCAGCACCTCGCCCACCCGCAGCGTCTCCGGCAGCGCGGTCGCCTGCGGCGTCGATCCGAGCCGCAGCCGGTTGCGGGCGTTCTGCGGCGAGCCACCGAACAGCTCGACCGTGCCCTTCGTCGGGCGGCGCAGGCCCTGCACCAGCGAGAGCAGCGTCGTCTTGCCCGCACCGTTCGGACCGAGCAGGCCCACTATCGAGCCCGAGTGGATGTCGAGCGTCACGTCGTCGAGTGCCATCACGTCGCCGAAACGGCGGGAGACGTGACTGAGACCGGCGAGTTTCGTCATTTCGCGTCTCCCAATACCGAGCGCAGGGCGTCCATGTAGTCCTCGAAGGCGCGGCGCCCCTTCTTGCTGAGTCCGAGGTAGGTGACCGGGGTGCGGCCCTTGTGCGTTTTGGTGACGTCGACGTAGGTGGCGTCTTCGAGCTTGCGCAGGTGCGTCGACAGGTTGCCGGCCGTCATGTCGAGCAGCTCCTGAAGGCGGGGGAACGAGATCGATCCGTCGGCCTCGAGTGTCGACAGCGCAGCCATGATGCGCAGCCGGGCCTGCGCGTGGATGACCGGGTCGAGCTCATCCACGGTGTCCGCCGTTCGCGGCCTCACGTGCGCGGCGCAGCTGCACGGCGACGAGCGCCGACAGGGCGAGGAACGCGATGCCGCCCGCCAGCGCGAGGAACAGGTAGTGGCCGGGGTAGCCGAAGAACGGCGCAATGACGGCGATGAGCACGAGCCAGCACCCCGCGACCACCGAGGGAACCGCGTGCCAGATCGCGCCGGCGATGATGTACATGATGCCGGCGAACAGCACGTAGGCGCTCGGGTAGTAGAAGTTGGCGAGTTCGGCGGACATGCCTTGGTAGCGCAGCGCGCCGCCGAACACGGCGAGCGCGGTGGCGCCGATCGACCAGGTGACGCCGTAGACGGTGCCGGTGAACGCCGAGGCGGAGTTGCCGCGCATGCCCCGGCCGCTGCGGATACCGAGCCACGCCGAGAACCCGCCGCTGACGACGACGGTGGCGATGAAGATCGGAACGGCCACGCCGAGCGGCAGCGAGAACGCCGGCTGCAGACCGTCGATCAGCCAGAGCGATCCGAACCCGATCAACCAGGTGAGCCCCCACGCCAGCGTGATGTACGGCACGAACGCGCCCATCTGCGTCTCGACGCTGCGCTGCTGGTTCTGCAGCAGGGCATACATGGCGGCGGGATCGAGTGGGGCGTCCGAGTCGGGCGAGGCCGCGGCATCCGACTCACTCTTGCTTTTCGTCATGACTACTTTGTAACGCAAACTACTCTGCGAAGTCAACCATTTCACCACAGCCGCGTTCACGATTCAGGACGGCGTCTTCCGCAACTCAGGCAGGATGGGCGGATGTCACGGAGGTGGCCACCGAGATCCCCGGGTTTCCGCGGCTCGCGCCCGGGCCCCGGAGCGTGCTGCCTGAGTTGCGAGATCGCCCCGTACAAGCGCTCCTGAATGACGAACGCGAGCGCCGGTCGCCCGGGCGCGTTGCGCTTAAGCTGGAGGGCCGATGTCTGACGAACCCTTTGTGATCTCCTTCCCCGCCGACCTCCCCGTGAGCCAGCGCCGGGAGGACATCGAGCGCGCCATCCGCGAGAACCAGGTCGTGATCATCGCGGGCGCCACCGGTTCGGGCAAGACGACGCAGATCCCGAAGATGCTGCTCTCGATGGGCTACGAAAGCATCGGGCACACGCAACCGCGCCGCATCGCCGCGCGCACCATCGCCGAACGCATTGCAGAGGAGCTCGGCCAGGAGGTCGGCGAACTCGTCGGCTATCAGGTGCGGTTCACCGACCGGGTCGGGGCCGACACCAAGATCAAGCTGATGACCGACGGCATCCTGCTCAACCAGATCCACCGCGACCGCGATCTGAAGAAGTACGACGCGATCATCATCGACGAGGCGCACGAGCGCAGCCTCACCGTCGACTTCCTGCTCGGCTACCTCAAGCAGCTCATGCCGCGGCGGCCCGACCTCAAGATCATCATCACGAGCGCGACGATCGACCCGGGCAGCTTCTCGCGGCACTTCGACGACGCCCCGATCATCGAGGTCTCGGGACGCACGTACCCGGTCGAGGTGCGGTTCCGGCCGTTGGTGGCGGATGCGCAGCCGGATGCAGACGAAGAGTCCGCGGCAGCGGCCGTCGACCGCGACCCCATCGAGGGCATCAACGCGGCGCTCGACGAGCTCGCGCGCGAGGGAACCGGCGACGTGCTCGTGTTCCTCAGCGGCGAGGCCGAGATCCGCGACGCCGAAGACGCCATCCGCGGCCGCAATCTGCTTAACACCGAGGTGCTCCCCCTGTACGGCCGGCTGTCGAGCGCCGACCAGCACAAGGTGTTCCAGCCGTCGACGCAGGCCGGCACCCGGCGCCGCATCGTGCTCGCGACCAACGTCGCCGAGACGAGCCTCACCGTGCCGGGCATCAAGTACGTGATCGACGCCGGCACCGCCCGCATCTCCCGCTACAGCGTGCGCTCGAAGATCCAGCGGCTGCCGATCGAGGCCATCTCGCAGGCCTCCGCGAACCAGCGCTCCGGCCGCAGCGGCCGCACCAGCGACGGCATCGCGATCCGGCTGTACAGCGAGGAGGACTTCCTCAAGCGTCCCGAGTTCACGGAACCGGAGATCCTGCGCACCAACCTGGCCGCAGTCATCCTGCAGATGATCTCCCTCGGCCTCGGCGACATCGCGGGCTTCCCCTTCCTGCAGCCGCCCGACAGCCGCGGCATCAAAGACGGCCTCGACCTGCTGCGCGAACTCGGCGCGGTGGAGGGCGGTTTCGATACGCGTCCTCCTTCGTCGGGCGCTACTCAACCAGCATTGGCCAGCCTCACCCAGGTCGGCAAGCAGCTCTCGCAGCTGCCGATCGACCCGCGTCTCGCCCGCATGATCATCGAGTCGAAGAAGCACGGCACCACCCGCGAGGTCATGGCGATCGTCGCCGGGCTCTCCATCCAGGACCCGCGCGAACGCCCGCTCGAGAAGCGCCCGCAGGCCGACCAGGCGCACGCCCGCTTCACCGACCCGACGAGCGACTTCCTCAGCCTGCTCAAACTCTGGGACTACCTCAAAGAGAAGCAGACCGAGCTCAGCGGCAACCAGTTCCGCCGCATGTGCCGCAGCGAGTACCTCAACTACCTGCGCATCCGCGAGTGGGAAGACGTCTACCGCCAGCTCACCCGTCTCGCCAAGCAGCTCGGCCTGCACGTGGGCGAGCCGCACACCAACCCCGACGGCATCCACCGCTCGCTGCTCGCCGGCCTGCTCAGCCAGATCGGGCTGAAGGATGTCGCGAAGAAGGACTACGTCGGCGCCCGGCAGTCGCGCTTCGTGATCTTCCCGGGCTCGGCCCTGGCCAAGAAGCAGCCCGCCGCGATCATGAGCGCCGAGCTGGTCGAGACCAGCCGCCTGTTCGCCCGCGTGAACGGCGCGATCGACCCCGCGTGGGCCGAACAGATCGCCGGCGACCTCGTGAAACGCAGCTACTCCGAGCCGCACTGGGAGAAGCGCCAGGGCGCCATCGTCGCGTACGAGCGCGTCACCCTCTACGGCGTGCCGATCGTGCTCAAGCGCCGGGTGCAGTTCTCGCGCATCGACCCCGGCTACGCGCGTGAGCTGTTCATCCGGCACGCCCTCGTCGAGGGCGACCTCGTCGCCGAGACCCTCAAGGGCCGCGACTGGGACTTCGACCGCGCCAACCGCGCACTGCGCAGAGAGCTCGCCGAGTTGGAGGAGCGCACCCGCCGCCGCGACATCCTGTTCGACGACGAGGCGATCTTCGAGTTCTACAACCGGCGCATCCCCGCCGACGTCGCCAGCACCAAGAGTTTCGAGGGCTGGTGGAAGAAAGAGCGCGCCACCAACCCCGACTTCCTCACCATGACCGCCGAGAACCTCGTCGACGAGCCCGAGGCCACTGTCGACGAGAACGCGTTCCCGAGCGTCTGGCACCAGGGCGACCAGCGGCTCGCGCTCACCTACCGGTTCGAACCCGGCGCGGAGGACGACGGCGTGACCGTCAACATCCCCATCGCGCTGCTCGCTTCGCTCAAGGCCGACGGCTTCGACTGGCAGGTCCCGGGATTCCGCGAGGAGCTCGTGACCGCCCTCATCAAGAGCCTGCCGAAGGAGATCCGCCGCAACGTGGTGCCGGCGGGCGACTGGGCGCGGAAGCTGCTGGCGGGGGCCCCTTCGACAAGCTCAGGGACCGAACCCGAGGCAAGTCTCACCCAGTACCTCGCCGACGAGATCCGACGCCAGACCTACACGCCGGTCGACCCGTCGAACTTCGACGTCGACCGGGTGCCCAACCACCTGCGCGTCACCTTCGCGGCGATCGACGAGCGCGGCAAGGTGACCGCCTCGTCGAAGGTGCTCAGCTCGCTGCAGTTGCAGCTCAAGGCGACCGTGCGCGCGAGCGTGGCGAAGGCCTCGGTCACCCCGAAGAGCGACCTCGAACGCCAGGGCCTCACCACGTGGGATTTCGACGAGCTGCCGCGCACGCTCGATACGAAACACGGAAGCGGTGTCATCCGGGCCTATCCCTCGCTCGTCGACGAGGGCAAGACCGTGGCGATCCGCCTGCAGTCGACGCCCGAAGACCAGGCCCGCGCCATGAAGGCGGGCGTGCGACGGATGCTGCAGCTCGCCATCCCCGCACCGACCGCGTATGTGCAGCAGCACCTGACCTCCGCTGAGAAGCTGTCGCTCGCGACGAGCCCGTACAAGTCGACCAACGACCTGTTCGCGGACTGCATGGCCGCGTGCATCGACGACGTTCTCGGCGACACCGCAATTTTCACCAAGGCCGAGTTCGAGGCGGCAAGGGACAGGGTCTCGGCGACGATCGTCGACGCGATGTTCCAGACGGTGGCGCAGGTGAGCGCCATCCTGCTCGCGGCTCGGGCCGCGGAGAAGCTGATCTCGAAGACGTCGAGCATGGCGTTGCTCGCCCCGCTCGCCGACGCGCGCGAGCAGCTCAGCGACCTGGTCTACCCGGGCTTCGTTGCGGCGACCGGCGCGACGCAGCTGCGCCGCCTCCCCGTCTACGTGGCCGCGCTCGCGCACCGCATCGAGCGGCTCGCCGACAACGCGGGCCGCGACCGCGTCTGGCTCTCGGAGATCCAGGAGGCCGCTCAGCGCTACGTCTCCGCCGGCGGCGACCTGCCGCTGCAGCCCGACGCGCCCGCGCACCTGCGTCACGCCCGGTGGATGCTCGAGGAGTTGCGCGTCTCACTCTTCGCCCAGCACCTGCCGACCGCCGAGCCGGTGTCGCTGCAGCGCATCACGAAGGTGCTCGGCGGAGGCTAGCCCCCTGCCTCAGCGACCGGGTCGAACCATCCTGCCCTCGCGATAGTGCACTTATGGCGGGTGCCCCCGAAGTCGCACCCGCCACAACTGCACTCGCGGGCGCGCGGCGCGTGAATGCCGTACGTTCGGAATGTGCCGCAGCCCGAGAACGAATTCCTCTACACCCGCTCCGATGACCCGCTCGCCCGGCCGCTCATCGACGAACTCTCGCGCGAGTACGACGAGCGCTACGGCCTCAACGACGGCATCCCGTCGTCGTTCGAGCTCAGCCGCTATCCGGCCGAGCGCTTCGCCCCCGAGAACGGCGGGGCGTTCCTGCTCGTGCTGCGCGGCGACCAGGTCGTCGCCGGCGGCGCATTCATGAGAACGGATGACACGACCACCGAGATCAAGCGCGTGTGGACCTCGTCCGCCCACCGCAGACAGGGTCTCGCCCGCGTGGTGATGGCGGAGCTCGAGCGCGAGGCGGCGGCGCGCGGCTACGCGACCGTCGAGCTCACGACGGGCGCCCGCCAGCCCGAGGCTGTCGCGCTCTACCTCAGCCTCGGATACGAGCCGCAGTTCGCCGTCGACGGCGACCTCGAGGCGGTCGGCTACCTGGCCTTCACGAAGGCGCTCACGCGGGTTGAGTAGGTCGCGCAGCGACCGTATCGAAACCCACCAGCAGCGCCAGCACCGAGCGCACGCGCGCCTCGAGCGGCTCGGCCTCGCGCACAACACCGCCGACGGCCGCGACGAGCGGCGTCAGCACCGTTCCCGCATCCGCGTCGCCGACCTCGACGAGTTCGACCGCGCACATCGCCTCGACCGCGAGGATCGACCCGAGCAACTCGACCGACCGCTCGAGCGCCTGCAGCGCGAGGGCCGCGTTCGACGAGTGGTCTTCGACGCCCTCGGAGAGCGACGAGCCCGCGAGCGTCACCGACCCGGCGAGGTGCCGCAGTTCCGCCAGCTGCGCCGCCGCCGAATACCAGGCGAGCCCGGGCATGACCGCCTCACCCGAGCGGCGCAGCGCCACCCCGAGCGTCGACAGCTGCGAGATGCGCCGCTCGCTCATGGCCGCGACGTGCGCGGCGACGACGCGCAGGTTCTCGAAGGCGAGCGCGAGTTCGAGCGCGAAGAAGTTGCCGCCCGAGACGAGCGAGCCGGATGCCACGTCGACGAGCGGATTCTCGGTGCGCGAGTTCAGCTCCAGCTCGAGCGCGGTTGCGAGCCGCGCGATCGCGACTCCGAGCGAGCCGTGCACCTGCGGCACCGAGCGGAACGAGATGGCGTCCTGGGTAGACGAGACGCCCGTCGCCAGCGACGACGATGCAAGCAGCGATCGGATGCGCCCCGCCGACACCGCCTGCGGCCCGACCGCGTGAGCGGCCTGCACGCGCTCGTCGAACGGCGACAGGTTGCCGCCGGCGCCGTGTGCCCCCAGCGCCACGAGCGATGCCGCCGCCACGAGGTCGGCGACGCGGGCGAGGGCGCGAAGGTCGGTGACGACGAGCGAACCGACTCCGATGCTGTAACTGTTGGCGCTGAGTGACGCGATCGCCTCGTGCGGCTGCAGCACCACGGGGGCGAGCCCCACGGCGTCGAGCGCCACGGCTCCGGGCACGACGGCGCCGTCGACGAACGCGAACCCGCCGCCCGTAGCTACCGCCGCGATCGCCGCGAGGTGAGTGAGGTCGGCCGCGCCCACCGAGCCCGTGCGCGGCACCAGCGGATACACGTCGCGGTTCAACAGCTCGCGGTACTGCGCGGCGAGGGCGACGGTGACGCCCGCTCCCCCGCGGCTGAAGCCGACCAGCCGCGCCGCGATGACGGCCCGCGCCTGCTCGAACGACAGCGGTTCGCCCAGGCCGCCGCCGCTGTTGCGGATGGTGCGGCGCTGGTACTCCTCGAGGGTCTCGGCGGAGACGACGACGTTGCGTCCCGCCCCGAGTTCCGTGTTCAGCCCGTAGACCGGTTCTCCGAGAGCGAGCACGCCCTCGACGACGTCGCGTGAGGCTTGCAGGTCGCGTTCGAGAATCGAGGCGAATCCGACGCGCTCGTTTGCGCGGGCGATGGCGACGACATCCGCGATGCTGACCGCTTGTCTGGAGAGAATGGGCACGCTTAGAAGGCTGCCATTAAAAGTCGCCCAGGTTGGCGCGCAGTCCCCCGTCGCCCAGCTCGTCGCGCAGCAGGCCGCGGCGGCGCAGGGCGGGAACCAGCGGGTCGAGCGTGCGGTGCACGTGCGCCGGGTGCACCTGGCCGGTGAACAGGAAGCCGTCGCCGCCCACCGCGTCAGCGAGTTCGCCGAGGTGGTCGGCGATCTGGTCGGCCGTTCCGATCACGGCGAGGCCGTCTTTGTTGGCGCGGGCCTGCAGGATCTCCCGCAGCGTCGAGCCGGCCGGCGCCGACTTCACGAAGTTGTCGAGCGTGCCCTGGTTCGAGTTGGTGCTGAGTGCGGGCAGGGGCGCGTCGAGGTCGAACGTCTTGAAGTCCACGCCGGAGAGGTACGAGACACCCTGCAGCGCCTCGTCGATCGCGGCCTGCGTGAGCTCGGAGCGGCGGCCGCGCACGGCGGCACTCTCCTCGTCGTTCGCGGTGACGATCGGGTTGACCACGAAGAGCACCTTCAGGTCGTCGGGGTTACGCCCGGCTTCCGCCGCAACGGAGCGGATGGAGTCGCGGTACGACTTCATGCGCTCGGGCGTCGATGCCAGCTGCAGTATCACGTCGGAGTTCTGCCCCGCGAACGCCTGGCCGCGACCCGACGCGCCCGCCTGCACCATCACGGGCTCGGTCGCGAGCGGCGCCGTGTTGAGCGGCCCGCGCACCTGGAAGAAGTCGCCCCTGTGGTCGATCGTGTGCACCTTCTCGAAGTCGGCGAACACGCCGTTCGCGGCGTCTTCGAGAATCGCGTCGGGCTCCCACGAGCGCCAGAGCTTGCGCACGACGTCGACCCACTCCTGCGCGCGGTCGTAGCGCAGGTCGTG
>NZ_JBKKAD010000050.1:0-8712 GCF_046714715.1 Conyzicola sp.
CTTCCTCGGCATCCTGGACCGGGTGCGCGAGCGCATCCCGCACGCGGCGATCACCACCTACGTGATCGTCGGCTTCCCCGGAGAGAGCGATGATTACTTCGCCGACACCCTGCGGGTCGTCGAGGCCGCGCGCTTCGCCTCGGCGTTCACGTTCCAGTACTCGATCCGCCCCGGAACGCCGGCCGCGACCATGGACGACCAGATTCCTAAGGCCGTCGTGCAAGAACGCTACGAGCGTTTGACCGCTTTGCAAGACCACATCTCGCGAGAAGAGAACCAGAAGCAGGTAGGCAAGGTCGTCAACGTGCTGGTTTCGGCGAGTGAGGGCAAGCGCGACGCCGCACGCCACCGACTCTCCGGCCGCGCCGAAGACTCCCGTCTCGTGCACTTCGACGTGCCCGCCGGCAGCGAGACCCCGCGACCCGGCGACATCGTCACGGTCCGCATCAGCGAGGCCGCATCCTTCCATCTCGTCGCCGACGCGATGCCCGGTGTTCCGTTGCAGGTGCGCCGCACCCGCTCGGGCGACGCCTGGGACCGCGCCGAGGCCGAATCCTGCGGCGTGCCGGCCCCCGCGGGAGCCGCGGGCAAGACCCGCCAGGTGTCGCTCGGACTGCCCGGCCTACGCATCGGCACGGGGCCGGGCGCCTCGCTCCCGTTGCGCGCGGTCAGCGCCCCGCAGGTCTCGACGACGCCCATCTACGACATGCTCGACGGCCAGCGCTAATCCCGCGTGTTAGTCGTCGTCGTTGGTGCCACCGGCACCGGTAAGTCCGGCCTGTCGCTCGACCTCGCCGGACGGCTCGCCGAGCGCGGGCAGCCGGTCGAGATCGTCAACGCCGATGCCATGCAGCTCTACCGGGGCATGGACGTCGGTACCGCGAAGCTTCCGGTCGACGGGCGCCGCGGCATCCGACACCACATGCTCGACGTTCTCGACCCGCTCGAGGAGGCGAGCGTCGCCGCCTATCAGACGGATGCGCGCCGGGTCATCGACGACATCGAATCGCGCGGCGCCTGGCCGCTTCTCGTGGGCGGGTCGGGACTCTACGTGTCGAGCGTCATCTACGATTTCGAATTCCCGGGCACGGATGCGGCGGTCCGCGAGCGTCTCGAAGCGGAACTCGTCTCCACCGGCCCCGGCATGATGCATCGCCGCCTGCTCGCGGTCGACCCGGTCGCGGCCGCGGCGATCGGCCCGAGCAACGGGCGCCGCATCGTGCGGGCGCTCGAGGTCGTCGAGATCACGGGGAAGCCGTTCGGATCGGGTCTTCCCGCCGCCGACGCACTCTGGCGCGAGACGGCGATGTTCGGGCTCCGCGCACCCCGAGACGAGCTCGTCGCCCGTCTCGACGAGCGCGTGGGGCAGATGTGGAGCGACGGCCTCGTCGCCGAAGTCGAGGGACTGCTGCCACACGGCCTGGGCACCACCGCGGGGCGCGCCATCGGCTACGCCCAGGCGGCCGCGCAGCTGCGCGGCGAGATGACCGAGGCCGAGGCGATCGAGCAGACCGCCCTCTTCACCCGCAAGTACGCGCGCCGGCAGGTGAGCTGGTTCCGTCGCTACGACGCGATCGACTGGCTCGACTACGACGACCCGCAGAGAGCGCGGCTCGCGCTGGCTAAACTTGACCGGTGACTAATCTGCACTTCACCAAAGGCCACGGCACGGGCAACGACTTCGTGCTGTTCTCCGACCCCGACGGCCAGATCGACCTGAGTCCGGCCGAGGTCGCCGCGATCGCCGACCGTCACTTCGGTGTCGGCGCCGACGGAGTGCTGCGCGCGGTGCGGTCCACCCACCTGCCCGAGGGCGCCGAGGCCCTGGCCGAAGACGAGACCGCCGAGTGGTTCATGGACTACCGCAACTCCGACGGCAGCCTGTCGGAGATGTGCGGCAACGGCATCCGGGTCTTCGCGCGCTACCTGATCGAGAACGGTCTGGCCACGCTCGAGCCCGGCGACACCCTCGCCATCGGCACCCGGGCGGGGGTGCGCGACGTGCAGCGCAACCTGAGCGGCTTCCAGGTCGACCTCGGCCGCTGGTCGCTCGACGGCGGGGAACCGCTCGTGCGCGCCCGCAACCTCTCGGTCGCACGGCCGGGCCTCGGCATCAACGTGGGCAACCCGCACGTCGTGGTGGCCCTCGCGAGCGACGAGGAGCTCGACAGCGCCGACCTCTCCTACATCCCCCAGCTCGACCCCGAGCCCGAAGCGGGCGCCAACGTCGAGTTCGTCGTGCCGGCCGACCCGATGGTGAAAGACGGCGTCGGCTACATCCGCATGCGGGTGCACGAGCGCGGCAGCGGCGAGACCCTGTCGTGCGGAACCGGCGCCGCGGCCGCCGCCCTCGCGACCCGTCACTGGGCCGGCGCCGGCGCGCCGAACCAGTGGAAGGTAGAGGTTGCGGGCGGCGTCGTCGGCGTGCGTATGTTCCCCACGGAGGACGGCGAGCACGTCTCGCTCAGCGGCCCCGCCGACCTGGTGTTCGAGGGCGACCTGAGCCTCTGACGGTGGCGATCAGCATCCGGCTCGTCGAGCCGAGCGAATACGAACGCGTCGCGCAGTTGACGGTGGCCGCCTACACCGCCGACTACGACGATCTACCGGCCGACTACCTCGCCGAGCTGGCGGCCGTCGAGCAGCGTGCCGTCGCGCACCAGGTGTGGGTGGCCGTCGACGACGGGTCGGGCCGGATCCTCGGCACCATGGCGACGGGCAAGCCCGGCCGGGCCATCTCCGATCTCGCACTCGACGGGGAGTTCGACTACCGGCTGCTCGCCGTCGATCCCGCCGCCCGCGGGCGAGGCATTGGCAGAGCGCTCACCGAGTTCACCTACTCTCTCGCGCGCGAGCGCGGGCTGCACACGGTCGTGATGAACAGCGGCGAGCACATGCTGGGCGCCCACCGGCTCTACGCGGGTCTGGGGTTCGCGCGGGTGCCCGAGCGCGAACGCAGCGTCGAGATCTCGCCCGGCGAGTTCATGGCGCTCTACGTGTTCGCCCGCGCGGTCTGAAGCTGGCTGGCCGGCGGCGGACGAAGCGGCTACTTCTTGCGCGCCCGCAGTACCCGGTACCCCTTGTTCGTCGCGGTGCGCACGAACGTGAAGTCGTCGGGGAATGTCGCCTGCAGCCAGCGGTGCAGCGAGTCGGAGCCGAGGTTGCGCTGCACGACGAGCCAGCCGTCCGAGGCGGCGTCGAGGCGGGGGAGCCACTTCTCCAGCAGTCCGTGCAGCTCGTTCTTTCCCACCCGGATCAGCGGGTTCGACCAGATGGTCGTGAAGGTCACATCGTCGGGCACCTGGTCGGGCGTGACGGCCCGGATGTTCGTCGCCCCGACGATCTCGGCGTTGCGACGCACGAGGTCGAGGGCGCGCTCGTTGACGTCGACTGCCCAGACCGTGCTGCGCGGCGATTCGATCGCGAGCGTCAGGGCGATGGGTCCCCACCCGGTGCCCAGATCGAGCACGTTGCCGCCCGGCGGCGGCTGGGGCACGTTGGCGAGCAGAACCTGCGTTCCCGCGTCGATGTGTTCGGGGCTGAAGATGCCGTTGGCCGTCTGCAGTTCGTAGACCCGACCGGCGATACGCGCGTGGATCGTGCGAAGTTTGAGTTCACTCTCCGGGGACGAGGCGAAGTAGTGCTCATTTGACATGCACCGAACCTATCGAAGTCTGGGCGAGTAAGGTTAATGGTAATGAGTGATATCGACACGACCCCCAACGAAAACGACGACGTTGTAGCGCGGGTTCTGGCCAATGCGGGCGCCCAGTCGGCACACCGCACCACATTCGGCTCCGGCACCTCCGTCGAGACGCGCGCACAGGCGCTGCAGTCCGACTCGAACTACGACGAACACCGCGACGGCGAACAGCTCGACCGCGAAGACCGTCAGGCGCTGCGACGCGTCGCCGGCCTCTCCACCGAACTCGACGACGTCACCGAGGTCGAGTACCGCCAGCTGCGCATCGAGCGCGTCGTGCTGATCGGCATCTACACGCAGGGCAACACCGTCGACGCCGAGAACTCTCTGCGCGAGCTCTACGCCCTCGCCGAGACCGCGGGCGCCGTCGTGCTCGACGGACTGCTGCAGCGCCGGGCGAACCCCGACCCCTCCACCTACTTCGGCAAGGGCAAGGCCGAAGAGCTGCGCGGCATCGTGGCCGCCAGCGGCGCGGACACGGTCATCGCCGACACCGAACTCGCACCCAGCCAGCGGCGGGCCCTCGAAGACATCGTGAAGGTCAAGGTGATCGACCGCACGGCCGTGATCCTCGACATCTTCAGCCAGCACGCGAAGAGCCGTGAGGGCAAGGCGCAGGTCGAACTGGCCCAACTCGAGTACATGCTGCCGCGACTGCGCGGTTGGGGTGAGGCGCTCTCCCGCCAGGGTGGTGGAGCCGGTGGTTCCGGCGACGGAATGGGCAGCCGTGGCCCGGGTGAGACCAAGATCGAGCTCGACCGTCGCCGCATCCACACCCGCATGTCGCGCCTGCGCAAGCAGATCAAGGGCTTCGCCCCCGCCCGCGAGGCCAAGCGCGCCAACCGCAACCGCTTCGAGGTGCCGTCGGTCGCCATCGTCGGCTACACCAACGCCGGCAAGTCGAGCCTGCTGAACCACATCACCAGCGCGGGCGTGCTCGTCGAGAACGCGCTGTTCGCCACCCTCGACGCCACCGTGCGCAAGTCGGTGACGGCCGACGGCCGCCCGTACACGCTCACCGACACCGTCGGTTTCGTGCGCAACCTGCCGCACCAGCTCGTCGAGGCCTTCCGGTCGACGCTCGAGGAGGTCGGCGAGTCCGACGTCATCGTGCACGTCGTCGACGCCTCGCACCCCGACCCGGGCAGCCAGCTGGCCACCGTGCGCGACGTGATCGGCGAGGTCGAGGCGCGCGACATCCCCGAGATCGTGGTGTTCAACAAGGTCGACCTGCTGCAGGACGACGACCAGCGACTGCTGCTCCGCGCGCTCGAGCCGACGGCGATCTTCGTCTCCGCCCGCACTGGCGAGGGTGTCGCCGAGCTGCAGGCGCGCATCGCCGAGCTCGTGCCGAGCCCCGACGTGCAGGTCGAACTGCTCGTGCCCTACGACCGCGGCGACATCGTGGCGAGCCTGCACGACCGCGGACGCATCCTGACGACTGACTACGTCGACGGCGGCACGCACGTCACCGCCATGGTCAACGCCATGGACGAGGGTGCGCTCAAGCAGTTCGCGGTGGTCAGCGCGTAACACTGCGCAACTCTCCACCGCGGGCCACCGCCCGCCGCTAGCTTGGGAACCGTTGCCGCAGATCCGCGGCACGGAGCGACAGCCGAGCCCGGCACCCGCCCACACCGAATCAGATTCTTGATGTCCGGAGGGCCCAGGTGAATTCAGCGACTGCAGCGGCGACGACGGTCGAACGCCCGACGTTCTCGTTCGAGCTGTACCCGCCGCGGTCGGCGGCCGCCGAAGAGACGCTGCTCGCCTCGCTCGAGCACCTCGTCGCGGCGGGCCCCGAATTCATCTCGGTCACCTACGGCGCGAACGGCTCGTCGCGCAGCTCTTCGCTCGCCGTGCTGCTGCGCCTGCTGGCCGAGACCGACGTCAAGGCGATGGCGCACCTCACCTGCGTCGGCTCGTCGTACGCCGACGCGACGCGGCTCATCCGCGAGTTCCTCGACGCGGGCGTAACGAGTTTCCTCGCCCTGCGCGGCGACCCTCCGGCCGGGTCGGGTGAGGGCGACCGCTTCCTCGGCGACCTCGGCAGCGCCGGCGAGCTGGTGCAGCTCATCCACCGGGTGCAGGCCGAACGGGAACAGTTCAGCCTGAACGACGTGCCCGGCTTCCCCGGGGCCAAGCGGCTGAGCAGCGGCCACAAGGTCACCATCGCCGTGGCGGCTTTTCCCAACGGGCATCCGCGAAGCCGCTCTGTCGAACAGGATCTCGACACCCTCCTTGCCAAGGAGGCCGCGGGCGCCAACCTCGCGATCACCCAGCTGTTCTTCCACGCCGACGACTACCTGCGATTCGTCGACCAGGCGCGCGCCGCCGGCGTCACCATGCGCATCCTCCCGGGCATCATGCCGGTGGTCAGCGCCCAGCGCCTGCGCCGCATCGTCGAGCTCACCGACGAGAAGCTGCCGACCGACCTGCTGCGCGCGCTCGAAGCCGAGGAGACGCCCGACGGGCAGAAGGCGGTCGGCATCCAGCACGCGATCGACCTCGGCAACGCGGTCATCAGCAGCGATCGTGCCGGCCTGCACCTCTACACCTTCAACCAGCACGAGGCCGTACTCGAGGTCTTGCGCGGCACCGGCCTCCTCACTCCTGTCACCCTAGAAAACAGTTAAGGACACCCAGCAATGAGCACTCCCTTCCCCACGGGCACCATCCTCGGTTACCCGCGCATCGGACGCCGTCGCGAACTCAAGAGGGCGGTCGAAGCCTTCTGGGCCGGCCGGATCGACGCCGATGAACTCGAGGCCGCCGCCGCCGAGCTGCGCGCCGTCACCCGCGAGCGACTCGTATCCCTGGGGCTGGGCGCGACCGATTCCTCGATCCCCGAGGCGTTCTCGTTCTATGACCAGGTTCTGGATGCCGCGGTGACGGTCGGCGCCGTGCCCTCGCGTTTCCAGCGTCTCGTGCGCGAAGACGGAACCCTCGATCTCGCCGGCTACTTCACGATCGCCCGCGGCGAGGGCAACGACGTGCCCGCGGAGATGACGAAGTGGTTCGACTCGAACTACCACTACCTCGTGCCCGAGATCGGGCCGGAGACCGAGTTCCACCTCGCCTCCGACCGGCTGCTGCGCGAGGTCGCCGAAGCGACCACGAGCGGGTACCGCACGCGTCCGGTGCTCGTCGGCCCGGTCACCTTCCTGCTGCTGAGCAAGCCGAGCGAGGGTGCGCCCGAGGGCTACCAGCCGCTCGACCGCCTCGACGACCTGCTGCCGGTGTACGCCGAGCTGATCGCCGGCCTCACCGCCGTGGGCGCCGAGTGGGTGCAGCTCGACGAGCCCGCCCTCGTGAGCGAGTCGATCGAGGTCGATCGTGCCACCGTGCTCGAGGCGACCGCCCGCGCCTACGAACTGCTCGGCGCCGTGCCGGCCAGGCCGCAGATCTTCGTCTCGGCGCCCTACGGCTCGCTCGATGACGCGCTGCCGGTGCTGCTCGCGTCGCCGGTCGAGGCGATCGGGCTCGACCTGGTGAAGGGATCGGTCCCTGAGCTTGTCGAAACGACCACCAAGACCCTCGTCGGCGGCGTCGTCGACGGCCACAACATCTGGCGAGGCGACCTCGACGCCGCTTTCGGCACGCTCGAGACGCTGCGCACCCTGAGCCCGAACGTCGCCGTGTCGAGCTCGACGAGCCTGTTCCACACGCCGCACTCGACCACCGACGAGCCGAACCTCGACGACCGGCTGAAGAGCTGGCTGGCCTTCGCCGACGAGAAGGTCGCACAGATCGCCGCCCTGGCCACCGGGCTGACCGAGGGGCGCGCCGCCATCGAGGAGACGCTCGCCGCGGCATCCGCGGCTCTGAAGGACCGCCACGACGCTCCCGGCGTGCGCGACGGCTCCGTGCGCACCCGCGCCGCCGCGCTCACGTCCGCCGACTTCAGCCGGGGCGACTACGCCGAGCGCCTCGAGGCGCAGGAGACGGCGCTGGGTCTGCCGTTCCTGCCGACCACGACGATCGGGTCGTTCCCGCAGACCGGCGACATCCGCAAGGCGCGCGCGGCCAACGCGCGCGGCGAGATCGGAGACGCCGAGTACAACGACTTCCTCCGCGCCGAGATCAGGTCGGTCGTCGAACTGCAGGAGGAGATCGGCATCGACGTGATCGTGCACGGCGAGCCGGAGCGCAACGACATGGTGCAGTACTTCGCCGAGAACCTCGACGGGTTCGCCGTCACCGAGAACGGCTGGGTGCAGTCGTACGGCAGCCGCTGCACGCGTCCGTCGCTGCTCTGGGGCGACGTCTCGCGTCCGGCCCCGATCACGGTGGGCTGGAGCGCCTACACACAGAGCCTCACCGAGAAGCCGGTGAAGGGCATGCTCACCGGGCCGGTCACGATCCTCGCGTGGAGCTTCGTGCGCGACGACCAGCCGCTCGCCGACACCGCCAATCAGGTGGCGCTGGCCCTGCGCGACGAGATCGCCGACCTCGAGTCGGCGGGCATCGGCGTGATCCAGGTCGACGAGCCGGCGCTGCGCGAGCTGCTGCCGCTGAAGAAGGCCGACCAGGAGTCGTACCTCGACTGGTCGGTGGGCTCGTTCCGTCTCGCCACCGCGGGTGTCGCGAAGCAGACGCAGATCCACACGCACCTCTGCTACTCCGAGTTCGGCGTGGTGATCGACGCCATCAACCGCCTCGACGCCGACGTCACGTCGATCGAGGCGGCGCGCTCGAAGATGGAGGTCGTGCCCGACATCAAGTCGTCCGGGTTCGGTCGCGGCATCGGGCCGGGCGTCTACGACATCCACTCGCCGCGGGTGCCCTCGGTCGACGAGGTGACGTCGCTGTTGGAGACCGCTCTCGCGTCGATCCCGTCGCGGCAGATCTGGGTCAACCCCGACTGCGGCCTCAAGACGCGCGGCTACGCCGAGACGGTCGACTCGCTGCGCAACGTCGTGGCCGCGACGAAGGCCGTGCGCGAGCGGGTCGGCGTGAGCGTTTAGACGCTCGACAGCACCGAATAGCCCGTTCTCCGCGTCGAGAGG
>NZ_JBKKAD010000051.1:0-34274 GCF_046714715.1 Conyzicola sp.
ACCGCGCCGAGCTCATCTCGTCGCTGTGGAACGCGAACGACGACGAGATCCCGAACGAGCGCACCATCGACGTGCACGTGCGCCGCCTGCGCTCGAAGCTCGGCGCCTACGAAGACATCGTGCGCACGGTGCGCGGCGTCGGCTACCGGTTCGACCGTCACGCCGACGTGTCGATCCGCCAGGCGACGACGCCGAGCCCCGACTTCATCTGATTCACGCCCACGCTGATTGAGCCTGTCGAAATCAGCGGCTCGCCCTGGCATAGTGCAGTTGCGCATAGTGCGGATGCGCACCGACCCACCACAACTGCACTTCCGCGCGGCGGGCGGGCTCGGTCCTCGTGAGCCGCCCTGCTACGGGGTCCGTTCAACAGGAGGCGTCGCATCCGCGGAGCCGAAGTGTCCTGTTGAGCGGGCGCGTGAGCTGAACCGTCCTGTTGAGCGCCGGGGAACGGTTAGTTCTGCGGGAACCCCAGGTTGATGCCGCCGTGGCTCGGGTAGAGCCAGCGGGCGGTGACGGCCTTCTCGCGCGTGAAGAAGTGGAAGCCCTGCAGCCCGTAGGCCTTCGAGTCGCCGAAGATCGAGTCTTTGAACCCGCCGAACGAGTAGTACGCCACCGGCACCGGGATCGGCACGTTGATGCCGATCATGCCCACCTCGACCTCGTTCTGGAAGCGCCGGGCGGCACCGCCGTCGTTGGTGAAGATCGCCGTTCCGTTGCCGAACGCGCCGTTGTTGATGAGCGCGACGCCGTCTTCGTAGCTGTGCACGCGCACGACCGACAGCACGGGGCCGAAGATCTCCTCGGTGTAGACCCGCGACGTGAGCGGAACCTTGTCGATGAGGGTCGGGCCGAGCCAGAACCCTTCGGATGCACCGTCGACGTCTATTCCGCGGCCGTCGACCACGACGTCCGCCCCGTCGGTGATGGCCACGTCGATGTAACCCGCCACCTTGTCACGGTGAACCTCGGTGATGAGCGGGCCCATGTCGCACGAACGGCGTCCGTCGCCGACGGTGAGCTGCGACATCCGGGATTTGATCTTCTCGACCAGTTCGTCGGCGACGGGCTCGACGGCGACGACCACCGAGATGGCCATGCAGCGTTCGCCGGCGGAACCGAATCCGGCGTTGATGGCGGAGTCGGCGACCAGGTCGAGGTCGGCGTCGGGCAGCACCAGCATGTGGTTCTTGGCGCCGCCCAGGGCCTGCACCCGCTTGCCGTTGCGGGAGGCGGTCTCGTAGATGTACTTCGCGATCGGGGTGGATCCGACGAACGAGATCGACTTCACGTCGGGGTGCTCGAGCAGGCCGTCGACGGCCTCCTTGTCGCCGTGCAGCACGTTGAAGACGCCGGCGGGCAGCCCCGCCTCGGTGAACAGTTCCGCGAGCCAGTTGGCGGCCGAGGGGTCTTTCTCGCTCGGCTTGAGCACGACCGTGTTGCCGACTGCGATGGCGATCGGGAAGAACCACATCGGCACCATTGCCGGAAAGTTGAACGGGCTGATGATGCCGACGACACCGAGCGGCTGCTTGGTCGAGTAGACGTCGACGCCGGTGGAGACCTGCTCGGAGTACTCGCCCTTGATGAGGTGCGGGAAGCCGGTGGCGAGCTCGACGACCTCGAGTCCGCGGGTGATCTCGCCGAGCGCGTCGGAGAGCACCTTGCCGTGCTCGGCGGTGAGGATCTCGGCGAGCTCGCCCTTGCGCTCGTTGAGCAGTTCGCGGAAGCGGAAGAGCACCTGTTGGCGCTTCGTGATCGAGGTGTCGCGCCACCCCGGGAATGCCGCCTTCGCAGCCCCGATCGCGGCGTCTATCTCGGCGCCGTTCGCCAGCGCCACCTGCTTCGTCTGTTCGCCCAGCGCCGGGTCGAAGACCGGGGCGGTGCGGCCGCTGGCGCTCACGACGGCCTGTCCGTCGATGTAGTGCTGCACGATCGGCAGCGCGGTGGTTTCACTCATGTCAGACCTCGATCGTCGTTGCAACGGGATGACACCCACTTTAGGAGTTGAACCGGCACCATGACAGGTTGCACGCTCCGGGCATGCGGGCATCGGCGGTGGCAGAGTGGAGACCCCAACCCCCACGAAGGAGAACCATGGCTGTCACAGCGCTGCTCGACCTGCACGTCACACCCGAGGCGGTCGCGGGAGCGCCGGCACTGATCGCCGACGTTCTCACCGCGACCCGCGCGTTCGAGGGAAACCTCGGCGTCGAGGTTCTGGTCGACACAGACGACGCCGCCCACTTCATGGTCGTCGAGACCTGGGAGTCGATCGCGCACGACGACGCGTACCGCGCCTGGCGCGCCACCCCCGAGGGTGCGAGCGCGCTCGGCAGCATCGTCGCCGGGCCGCCGACCCTCACGCGTTTCGAGCCCGCGTCGAACTAGTTGTACAGCTAGCCCCGCTTCTCGAGCACCTCGAGGTAGTGCGGGTTGCGCATAATGCCGAGCACGTTGCCGAACGGGTCGATGACCGCGGCGCCGACGAAGTTCTCACCGAAGTCGCGCGGCGGCTGGTGCGGCGTCGCTCCGAGTTCGATGAGGCGGTCGTAGGCGGCCCGCGCATCGTCGACGTGCCAGTAGACGATCGCACCGCCGGGAGCGGCGGACGCGTGGTCGCCGCCGCCGTGCTCGGCGCTCAGGTCGGGCAGGTACTTGCTGTCGAGAATGCCGAACTCGTGCTCGTAGTCGCCGATGCGGAACTCGACGTATTCGGTTCGGGTGAAATAGGGCTCGATGCCCAACACCTCGGTGTACCACTTCTTCGCCGCCTCGAGATCGCTCGACTGATAGGCAACTGTCGTGAGTCCGCGCAACATGGTGATTCCCTTCGCCGTCGTAGGTCGTACCGTGTGTCAACGGTAGAACCGGCCACCGACACCCGACGGGCCGCTTGACTCACCACCCCTGTTGTCTACGCGCGGAGTGGCGTACCGTCGAAAGCCAGCAAAGGGGACGGCATGAGGGTTGCGAAAATCCGCATCGGCGGCAGGATGTTCATCATCGATCCGGCAGAAGACCTCGATTCGCTCCGCAGCGATATCGTCGCTGCCGCAGCATCCGGGGCCGGTTTTGTGCACTTTCATACCGCCGGCCAGATCGCCGTCTCGGCTCTCGTCACGCCGCACCTGCCGGTGCGCATCTCGGAGTTCGAATCGGCCACCGACAGCGCCCCGTCAGACCAGGTGGCACCGGTCACCGAGGAGCCGCCGTTCGCCGTCGGGTCGCACTTCGACGGCTGATCGAGGCGACGGCTAACCGGCGCTGGCGACCGCCTCGCGGAACACGAACGGGTAGTTGCCCAGGAACGTCCAGCGGTTCGTCGGCCAGTTGATCACGAACGCGGTTCCGACGACGTTGGCGACCGGCACGAAACCGCCCGCCGCCTCTTCACGGTGGTACACCGAGTCTTTCGAGTTGTAGCGGTTGTCGCCCATGACCCAGATCATGCCCTCGGGCACGACGACGTCGAATGTCGCGGGTGCCGCCGCACTCGTCTCGGTCGGCAGGGCGATGTAGGGCTCCTCGATCGGTACGCCGTTCACCGTGAGGTGGCCGAACGGGTCGCAGCAGGCCACGACGTCGCCCGGCAGGCCGATCACCCGTTTGATCAGGTGGTTGTTGGGATCGGTGGCGGCGAGACCGATCGCCGAGAGCACCGTTTCGAACGGGTTCGTGTTGACCTCCGGTGCCGGCAGCCATCCGCCCGGGTCTTCGAAGACGACGACGTCGCCGTTGGCCAGCGGCACCAGGTCGGGCGCCAGCTGATTCACGAGGATTCGGTCGTCGACCATGAGCGTGTTCTCCATCGACCCCGACGGGATGAAGAACGAACGCACCAAGAAGGTCTTGATGAGGAACGACGCCAGGAGCGCCACCGCGAGAATGATCAGGATGTCACGGAAGAGGCGGGCCGCGCCGCGACCCGAACGCGCCGGCGCCTGCTCTGTCACATCCATGCCCGCTCGCTTCATTCGCTGTGATTACGGCCTCGGCGGCATGCTCCGCTCACCACTCCGGGAAGGTTCAGCATAGGGGAGCGAACTGTGCGAGTGAACCGTGTGCGCGCTCTATCGCGACGACGTGCTGCTCGGCGGTGGCGCCGAGCGCGTACCGCCGGGCGGCCGCCGCCGGGCCGCGCAGGAGGTCGCGGTCGAGCGCCAGTCGCACGATGGTTCGGGCCAGAGCCTCGGCTGTGACGTCGCCCGCCCCGATCGCCGCCGCACCGAACTCGGTGGCGAGGGTGGGGTCGCAGACGATCACCGGCCGCCCCGCCCGGAAGGCTTCGATCGCGATCATCGGCTGGTTGTCGAAACCGACCGAGGTGACGACGGCCGCGTGCGCTTCATCCATCATTCTCTCGACGCCTGCCGACGAGACCCGTCCGTGGAAAACGACCGAGGCGGGAGCCGTGCGCCGAGCCCTTCCTCCGGCGACGTCGAGCAGAACGGCACCCGCTCCGAGGATGTTCTCGACGATCGCCATCGCACCGAGTGCGACGTCGAGCCTTTTCTCCGGGGCGAAACGTGCGGCCCACACGAGCCGCAGCGGGCCGGGTGCCGACACGACGAGCGGCCGCCCCGGCTCGCGCTCCGCAGTGTTCGAGATCACCACCACGTTCAACAAGCCGGCGGCTCGCAGCGCCGAGGCCTGGTGGTGCGACGGCGACACGACCAGGTCGGCCGTGCGTGCCACGGCCAGCGTCATACCGCGAAGGGCGCTGTCGAGGCGTCCGGGTGCCAGCCGCACGCGCGGCGCCGCAATGCCCGTCGCGAGGGTGTGCGCGGCCGCGACGAGCGGGGCCGCGACGTCGGCTAAGCCGGGTGCGCGCCAGAAGAAGGTGTGCACGGTGTGCAGGCTCGGGATGCCGAGTTGCGCCGCGACCTCGATCGCCGCCGCCGCGAGACCGAACTCGGAGTGCACCATCACCAGGTCGGTCTGCCAGTCGCGCATGCGCCGGTTCAGGATGTCGCGGGTGCGCGCCGTGTTGGCGACCATCGGCAGGTCCGCCCCGGGTACAACGAACGAGACCGGGACATCCCACCCGCGGATGCCGGCCGCCGCGAGCTGGGACTGCGCGAGCGCGTCGGGTGCCGCGACGGTCACCTCGTGGTCCGCACCCGCGAGCGCACGGGCCTGCTGCACGAACGCGGTCTGCGCACCGCCGAGATAGGCGAGCTTGTAGTCGATCACCAGCAGAATCCGCAGCGCGGTCACCGCAGCAGCCCGTGCTCGTAGGCGAACGCCACGATCTGCAGGCGCGAGGCCAGGGCGAGTTTGGTGAAGATGCTCGACACGTGGCTCTTCACCGTCGTCTCGGAGATGAACGCCGCGGCGCCGATCTCGGCGTTCGTCAGCCCGCGGGCCGCGAGCAGGAAGATCTCCTTCTCCCGCGCCGAGAGCGCGGCGATCGCCGCGTGGTCGGCGCGCCTGTTCTCCGCCGGCAGCAGGTCTTTGATCACCGCGACGGTGTTGCGCGGCGCGATTACCGCCTGTCCGCCGTGCACCGTTCGGATCGCAGCGAGCAGAAATCCGGGGTCGGCGTCTTTGAGCAGGAACCCGCTCGCACCCGCGTTGACCGCCTGCAGCACCGCCACGTCGCGCTCGTGCGTGGTGAGGATGATGATCTTCGGCGGCTCCCCCGCGGAGTGCGCGCGGATAGTCTCCGTGGCCGTGATTCCGTTGGCGACGGGCATCCGGATGTCCATCAGCACGATGTCGGGTTTCTCGGCGAGAGCGAGGGCGACGATGGCCTCGCCGTCGTAGGCCGCCCCAGCGAACTCGAGGTCGGGTTGCGATTCGATGAGCATCTGGATGCCCGAGCAGAACAGTCTCTGGTCGTCGGCGATGGCCACGCGGATCGAGCTCATAGCTGCGGGCCCGTGCCTGCCGGCACGGGCACGGTCGGGATGAACGCGGTGACGATGAACCGGCGCGGATCCTCGTCGTCGGGCTCGGCGGCGAGCCAGCCGCCAGCGAGCCGGGCGCGTTCGGTCATGCCTGTGATGCCGCGGGAATGATGACCGGGCGCCGGCACCGTCGGGGTCAGCGCGGCGGGCGCCGTCGACACGACGCTCAGGGCGAGACCGGGGCCGCGCCAGTCGCGCGTGATGCGCACCGCCGTCGGCACACCTCCGTGGGTGAGGGCGTTCGTCAGGCTTTCCTGCAGGATGCGGTAGACCGCGAGTTGCTGGCCCGCCGTGAGCGCTCCGGGTTCGCCGAAGGTGACGTCTGTGACATCCAACCCGGAGCTTTTCATCCGCGCCACCAGAGCGTCCACCTCGGCGAGCGAGGGATGCGAGTGCCCCTCGGGCGAGGTCGACAGTGACTGCAGCAGCACACGCAGCTCGGCGAGGGATTCGCGGGCCGACTGCGCGATGGCCGTGAGACTCTGCGACGTGGCCTCGGGTCGCTGATTCTGAAGGAAGAGCGCGCCGTCGGCCTGCGCGACGATCACCGAGAGCGAGTGGGCCATGATGTCGTGCACGTCTTGCGCGGTTCGGTCGCGCTCGATCGCGATCGCCAGCTCGAGCTCGGCCGCGACCATGTCACGTTCCAGTGTTCGCGCGCGCTGCAGCGAGGCGTTTCGCTGAAGTAGCAGCTGCACCGCATAGCCGAGAGCCCAGGCGACGACGAAGACCACGGTGGCCAGAATCATCGACGGAACGGCGCTGTAGTCGTCCGTAGCCCGCCAGCGCGGTGATGCGATCCGGCCGACGGCCAGCCCCGCGGCCACGCTCAGCACGAGTGCCGCGAGCCGGGTGCGCTTGCCGGCGAATGCCGCCACCACCGCCACCACGATGACGACGGCGAGGTAGGCGCTCGTGTTCTGCTCCGTGAACCGCCATCCTCGCAGCAGCACCTGCGCCGGCACGGTCAGCCCGACGAGCACGAGCGCCGTGATCGGCGACACCCGGGCGAGGGCGATAGCCAGGCCGAGGGCGGCGTAGGGGATCCACTCGAGCGGCAGCTCGGCCGAGATCGTGTTCGCGGCGCCGATGATCCATAGCGTGATGAACACGGCGCCGGCGAGCGGCAGCAGAACGACCCGGGCGATGCGGAGGATTTGTCTCATATGCACACGGTACGTGCGCGCTCGGTCCCGGGGCGTATCGCGCACGAAGGATCCTCCCAATGGATGAGGAAGATCCGACTCCGCGCGCGTGACGGCGGCGCGAGGCGACCGTGGTTACCATGAAGGATGACGAATGACATGAACCTCGACATCTTTTCAGACATAGAGTCTGACGTACGGGGCTACATTCGCTCGTTCCCGGTGGTCTTCGAGCGCGCGATCGGCTCGATCATGACCGACCAGCAGGGCACCGAGTACATCGACTTCTTCGCCGGTGCCGGCGCGCTCAACTACGGGCACAACAACCCGATCATGAAGTCGAGACTGATCGACTACATCTCCGACGACTCGATCTCCCACTCGCTCGACATGGCGACGGCCGCGAAGAAGCGGTTCCTCGAGGCGTTCCAGAGCATCATCCTCGAGCCGCGCAATCTCGACTACAAGCTGCACTTCACCGGGCCGACCGGAACCAACGCCGTCGAGGCCGCCCTCAAGATCGCGCGCCTCTCGACCGGCCGGTCGACCGTCGTCGCGTTCACCCGCGCGTTCCACGGGGTGAGCGCCGGTTCGCTCGCCGTCACGGCGAACCAGCACTTCCGTCAGGCGGCCGGAATCACCCTCGACGACGCCGTGTTCGTGCCCTACGACGGCTACTTCCCGGGCCTCGATTCGCTCGCCTACCTCGAGAAGCTCCTCGACGACCCGAGCAGCGGCCTCGACAAGCCCGCCGCCGTCATCGTCGAGACGATCCAGGCGGAGGGCGGCATCAACGTCGCGAGTTTCGAGTGGCTGCGCGGCCTGCGCGAACTGACCACCCGTCACGGCATCGTGTTGATCGTCGACGACATCCAGGTCGGATCGGGTCGCACCGGCGAGTTCTTCAGCTTCGAGTCATCCGGAATCGTGCCCGACATCGTGACGCTCTCGAAGTCGCTCTCGGGCTATGGTCTGCCGATGTCGCTCGTGCTGCTCAAGCGCGACCTCGACGTGCTGAAGACGGGATCGCACAGTGGCACCTTCCGCGGCAACAACATGGCCTTCGTCTGCGCGACGGTTGCGCTCGAAGAATACTGGGCGGATGACGCGCTGACGCGAGACGTTCACCGCAAGGAGGGGCTCGTGCGCGAGCGTCTGGCCGCCATCGCCGCCGCGAACCCGGCGGCGCAGCTCGAGGTGCGCGGCCGCGGCTTCATCTTCGGGTTCGCCAGTACGGCGATGCCCGACCTGGCCAAGTCGGTCGCCGCCGAGGCGTTCTCGCGCGGGCTCGTGGTGGAGACATCCGGCCCGGTCGACGAGGTGCTCAAGCTGCTGCCGGCCCTCGTGATCGACGACACGACGCTGAACCGTGGCCTCGACATCATCGCGGCGAGCGTCGAAGCGGTGCTCGCGCGGGCGTAGGGCTCACAGGGCGAACGGGGGCTTCTGCGTGCCCTCGACGGGCGCGGCCGGGTCGTCGCCGACCTCGACGATGCTGTTCGCCACGTCGACGTGCACGACCACGGGCACGAAGTCGACGGCCTCCTCCCGCGTCATCTGCGCGTAGGTGATGAGGATGACCGTGTCGCCGATGTGCGCCTTGTGCGCCGCGGCACCGTTGACCCCGATGACTCCCGACCCACGCTCGCCGGCAATGAGGTAGGTCTCGAATCGTTCGCCGTTGTCGACGTCGACCACGCTCACCTGCTGCCCCGGCAGCATCGAAGCGGCATCGAGGAGGTCGAGGTCGACGGTGAGCGACCCGACGTAGTGCAGGTCGGAGTGGGTGACGCGGGCGCGGTGGATCTTGGAGGCGAACATCGTTAGGAGCACCCGTCAACGCTAGCCGCCGCGCGTCTCGACCGCTGCCAGCCGTCAAGAGTCGAGCGCTAGGGGCATGAGCGCCCGAACGTCGGGGGTCGCCCGTACTATGAGGTCCGTCCGGGCGTCGAAAGGGCCGCATCGTGAAGGTGGGAGTGCCGAGCAGCGCCGGCGCCTACTGCATCGGCGTCGAACGGGCGCCGTACGCCCTGCGGATGGGCGGTCTCGTCGAGGCGTTGGCCGCGGAGGGCGCTCAGGTCATGGACGCGGGCGACCTCACGACGCGCCGGTGGAAGCCCGACCGGCACCAGCCGCGTGTGCAGAATCTCGACGACGAGGTGGCGTCGATACGAGAGCTCGCCGACGTGGCATCCGTTCTTCTCGCCGAAGGCGAACTGCTGCTGGTTCTGGGCGGAAGCTGCACCGTCGCGTTCGGCGTGTGCGCTGCAATTGCTCGCCAGGGAGGTACGCCCAACCTCGTCTACATCGACCGCCACCTCGACCTCAACACCCCGCTCTCGACCGACGAAGGATCGCTCAGCTGGATGGGCATGGCTCACGCGCTCGGCCTCGACGGCGCCGCGCGCGAACTGGTCGAAGCCACCCAGGACACCGCGATTCTCGAGCCCTCGCGACTGGTCTACCTCGGCGTCGATGACACGCAGGCGACCGAGTGGGAGCGAACGCAGGTGCGAGACCTGGCCATCACCGTCGTGCCGCAGGCGCAGCTCACGCACCACCCGCGTCAGGCGGCTGAAGCGGCACGCGCCGCTCTCCCTGCGGGGCCGTTCGTGGTGCACCTCGATGTCGACGTGCTCGACTTCCTCGACGCCCCGATCGCCGAGAACGTCAACGGACGCAACAGCGGGCCCTCGCTGGCCCAGCTAGAACCCGCGCTGGCGGCGCTGATCGGTCACCCCGACTGTCGGGCCTTATCGATCGCACAGCTCGATCCGGCGCACGCGGGGTCGGATGACACGGCGCTACCCCGATTCGTCGCGGTGCTCGCGGCGGCTGTCGCGGCGCGTCAGCTCAACGCAGCTGGCTGAACGACTCGACCTTATTGGTCTGACCGGCGATGAGGATGATGTCGTCGGCCTCGATCACCGTCTCGAGCGTCGTGTAGTCCCAGCCCTTGCCCGGGCGGTGGAAGGCGGTCACTGTCACGCCGTAGGTCGCACGCACCCGCGACTGGCCGAGAGGCACTCCGATGATGGACTTCGGCGGTGTCGTCTTCACGAGAGCGAAATCCTCGCCGACCTCGACGTAGTCCTGCATGGCGCCTCGAACGAGGTGGGCGACGCGCTGGCCCATGTCCTTCTCCGGATACACGATGTGGTGCACGCCGAGCTGCCCGAGGATCTCGCCGTGCGGGTCGCTCACCGCCTTCGCCCAGATGGTGGGGATCTTCATCTTGAGCAGGATCGACGCGGTGAGGATGCTGGCTTGGATGTCCCCTCCGATAGCGACCACGACGCGGTCGAACTCGTGCACGGCAAGCTGGCGGAGGGTCTCTTCCTTCGTGGAATCGGCGCGCACGACGTGGGTGAGCAGGCCGTTGTGGGCCTGCACGATGTCTTCAGAGCCGTCGATGCCGAGAACCTCGGTGCCCTTGGCCATGAGCTCCAGGGCGAGGGCGCTTCCGAATCGGCCCAAGCCGATGACCGCCACCGAGTCGGCTTCGGCGATGCGGGTCGACGGCGGGCGGAGGGAGAACTTAACCAATGATGGGCCTTTCCTTGGGGAGCTCGTAGGCAATGTGGCGATCGGCGAGGGCCAGCCCGGAGGCGAACGTGATGGGACCCAGTCGCCCGATGAACATGAGGAGGATGAGGATGACCTGGCCCGCGGGCGGGAGGTCGGCGGTAATGCCGGTGGACAGCCCGACCGTGCCGAAAGCGGAGACGACCTCGAACATCAACCGGTCGAGAGTTTCGTCGGTGATGAGCATCAGGGCGACCGTCGCCGTCACGACCACCGCCACGGCGAGCAAGACCACCGTAATGGCCTCGCGGTGAACCGACCGCGGGAGGCGCTTGCCGAACACGTTTACGGCACCCTCGCCGCGCAGCTCCGTGACGAGAATGAAGAACAACACGGCGAAGGTGGTGATCTTGATTCCGCCCGCGGTGCCGGCGGGGCCGCCTCCGATCAGCATCAGCACGTCCATTCCGATCCAGCTGGCCGGATCCATGGCGCCGATGTCGATGCTGTTGAACCCGGCTGTGCGGGTCTGCACGGAGGTGAAGAAACCGGCCAACAGTTTCTGCGGCCATTCCATGGCGCCGAGGGTGGCGGGGTTCGACCACTCGATGGCGGTGATGTACACGGTGCCGGCGACCAGGAGCGTGATGGTGCCCGCGAGCACGATCCGGGTGTTCATCGTCCACTTCAGTGTGTGTCGCAGGTGTTTGCGCAGCTGCATGATCACGGGGAAGCCGATACCGCCGAGGATGATCGCGGCGGCGATCGGCAGGCAGATGAAGGGGTCGAGCGCGTAGGGCACGAGGTTCTGGCTGAACAGCGAGAATCCGGCATTGTTGAACGCCGACACCGAGTGGAACACCGCCAGCCAGGCGGCCCGACCGACCGGCTCGCCGTAGCCCAGTGAAAAGCGCAGGAACAGCAGCACCGCTACGGCGCCCTGAATCACGAGCGTGATGCGCGCCACCCGCCCGAGGAGGCCGGAGACGTCGTCGAGGCCGAAGCTGTGCGCCTCGGTCGCCGTGGTCAGCCGCGAGCGCAACGAGATCTTGCGCAAGACCGCGAGTCCGACCAGCGACGCGAACGTCATGATCCCGAAACCACCCACCTGGATGAGTGCGAGGATGACGACCTGGCCGAAGGGTGTCCAGTAGGTCGCCGTGTCGACGACCACGTGGCCCGTGACGCACACCGCGGATGTCGCGGTGAACAGTGCCTCGAGGAAGGAGGCGCCTCCGGGTCCGACCTTGGAGATCGGCAGCATCAGCAGCGCGGTGCCCAGGGCGATCGCCAGCCCGAACGCCGAGACGATGGTTCTGGCAGGGCGAAGCCGAGACGGACGTACCGCGGGTGCGGGTGCGGTGCGATTGACGGATGACACGCCCACCACCTTATGTGCGAAGGCGAGCCCTAACCGCGCGAAACGTGAACTCCGTGCTCACATCTACCGAAGGTTGCGGTAGTGCCGGTCACGCAGCGCGAGCATGATCCCGCCGATCGTGGCCGCGATCAGCGAACCGGCGAGCACACCGACCTTCACGTGCTCATCGGACTCGCTTCCGGCGCCGAACGAGAGCTCCCCCACCAGGAGCGAGACCGTGAAGCCGATGCCCGCCACGAAAGCCATGCCGACCATGTCGATCCACTTGATCGACGGGTCGATGCGCAGTCCGGGGATCCTAGTGACGAAGAAGGTGGTGAGGGTGATCCCGATGGGCTTGCCCAGAACGAGGCCCGCGATGATGCCGAGGGCGATGGTGTCCTGGAGCGATTCCACGAGCCCGTCGATGCCGCCGACGGCGACGCCCGCGGAGAAGAAGGCGAAGAGCGGCACGGCGACCGCGGTGGAGACGACGCTCCACCGGTCCGCGAAGTGCGCCGCCAGGCCGTCGTAGAGCTGGCGGCCCGATGCGTCGACGCCGGCCTTCACCCGTGCGCGCTTCGTGGCGATGACGGGCACCATGAAGCCGAGGAGCACACCGGCGACGGTGGCATGGATGCCGGAAGCATGAATCAGCGCCCACGTGATGACACCCAGCGGAATGAGGAGCCACCACGATCGAACACCACGTTGAACGGCGAACGCGAAAGCGGCCAGCGGGATGATCGCGAGACTCAAGGGCACGAACGCTATCTCGTCGGTGTAGAACACGGCGATTATCGAGATAGCGAGCAGGTCGTCGACGACGGCGAGGGTGAGCAGGAACGTGCGCAGCGCCGGGGGCAGGTTGCGTCCGACGACGGCGATGACCGCGACGGCGAATGCGATGTCGGTCGCCGCGGGGATCGCCCAGCCCTGCAGCGCCTCGCTGCCCGAATGGAGGTTCACGACCACGTAGATCAGCGCGGGCACGGCGACGCCGCCGACCGCGGCGGCTATCGGCACGATCGCCGTCTGGAAGTCGCGGAGTTTGCCGACGACGAATTCTTCTTTCAGTTCCAGTCCGACCACGAAGAAGAAGATCGCCAGCAGTCCGTCGGCCGCCCACGCTCCGACGCTGAGATTGAGGTGCAGCGCCTCCGGGCCGAAGGTGAAGTCGCGCAGCCCGTTGTAGAAACCGACGGCGCCGGTGTTGGCGAGGATGAGCGCGAGAACGGTAGCGCCGAGCAATAGCGCCCCGCCGACGGTGTCTTTGCCGAGGGTCTGGTGGATGCCGCGCCAGATGGAATGGGGCGCCTGGTCTTCGGGAAGCGCGTTCGGGTTGTGGTGGGTCACACTGCTGCCTTCGCTGGAAATTCTCGGGTCGGTCGTATCGTGAGCGGTCGAAGACCACCCGCCGACCAGACTTCCCGGCACACCGACAGCCACATTACGCGTTGCGACGGCGCCGGGCGTGACGAACATTACGTGAACAGCCCTCGAGACCTGGATGGTAGACCGCGGCGAAATGCGACGATGGGCCGATGACGAGGCACCGCGAGGGCGAAGAGACAGCTCTCGGCCCCCTCCGTGTAGACCTGTCCGGCTACGCCGCCGAGCTCATGCAGATCGTGCTGTCTGCCGAGATGTTCGACGCGGGAGCCGGAGGAGAACGAGCGAAGCACACCCAGTGGCTTCTTCAGCGTTACCACGAGATCGCCCCTGTCGTACTGCCTGACGCTCTTCGCAGCATTGGAACGGGCGAACCCCTCGCCGCGGCTTCCCTAGCGTGCATCCGCGCCTCTGCGCGTTCCGTTCGCCACACGCAGGTACCGGTGTCCGTGGCGCTTCGCGGGGCGATACCGGCCCTCCGAGCATTCGGCGCATTCTTCCAGTCGACCCGGGCCTCTCTCTCGCTGGCCGAGACGACGGTAGTTGTAAGCCGCGCCGGCCTGCTCGCCCATGAACTCGGAGCGTGCTGGATGGAGGCATGGAACGCGCCAGAAACCGACCCCGATGCGGAGCGTTCAGCTATCTCTGTCGAGACAGTGGCGGCATCAGGCGAAGCCGCGGATCCCGCTATCGAGATGGTTGCACTCGTCGCCGCCGGGCAGTCTACCGAGCAGATCGCCGCGGCGACCGCGTACAGCCCGCAGGCGGTCAAGTGGCATCTCGGCCGACTGATGCGCTCCTGGAACGCGACGAACCGGCCCGCTCTGGTATCGGTCGCATTTATGCGCGGGCTGCTTATTACACACCGGCGACGAACCGACGAGGACAGTTAGACGAAGGTCTAACACGGCCGCTCGGGCGCGGGGTGGCCGGTCAGGGTGGAGTCATGCCGCTGGACGGCACGGACGACAACCAGTAACGAACGGGAGATACGAAATGCCGAAGACATCCACCCGCACCCGCCTAGGAATCGGATCCGCTACCCTCGTGGCGGCCGTCGCTGCCCTCGCTTTCGTGGGCCCGGCCTCGGCCGCGCAGGCCTACGGCACCTCACCAGACGAGCTCACTGCGGCGTGCGAGAACGGCTACGGCGACGTCGGCGTGAGCGTCAAGTGCACGTTCGAAGTCGATCACACTGCCGGATATTACAAGCAGTGGCACCGCTACGGTTCGGCGGTTACGAACTGCAACACGAACTCCCCGGAGATCAAGCAGACGATCCTTGAGTCGAAGACCCTGTCGGAGACGTGGACGGTTGGCGCAAAATTCGGGTTCTCCTACGAGGGCGTCGGCATCGAGGGCAACTCGTCGTACTCGCAGACCACGTCGAAGACCGACGGCGTCAACCGCGAACTCACTGCGCTTCCCAACGAGAAAGTCGCAGCCACTATCGGCACCGAGATGGCGATCGAGGAGGGCCGCATGCGTGTCGAGATCTTCGATAACGGCGGCTACCAGGACGGCTCCACTTTCGCCTCGCCCGACACCTATTACATCGACGGTGTAAAGCGCGAGGTCCCGACCGGGGTTACCGAGCACGGTGAGGAGCAGGTCGCCTGCGATCAGAAGTTCACGGTAGACCCCGAGAACTAAGTTCCCATAGCCTCGGCCAGTCGAAGCGCCCTGCATCAGGGCGCTTCTCTGGCGTGTCCGGGGGGCGCTTAGGCTAGAGATATGGATCTTCTCGAGCCGACCCGCATCCGATCCGAACTCGACCAGGTTTTCGACTACTGGACGCCGCGCGTGGTCGGCCGCGTCAACGACCAATACGTCAAGGTGGCGAAGCTACTGGGCGAGCTGGTGTGGCACGCGCACGACAACGAAGACGAGATGTTCATCGTTGTCTACGGAAACCTCCGCATCCAGCTTGAGGGTGATCGCGAGGTGACGCTCGCAGCGGGTGATTTCTACGTCGTGCCGAAGGGCGTTCAGCACAACCCGGTCGCGGCCGAAGAGGTGGGAATCGTACTCATCGAGACGGTCACCACCGCGCACACCGGCGACGTCGTGGTGGAGCGAACCGTTCCGATCGAGCGGCAGCTCCTCTCGGAGTGAGGACGCCTCGACCTCACGCGGCGGTGCCCGTCTGCACGAAATCGGACGCAGTGCAATGGTCACGCGAAACTTCTTCATTTGAGGCTCCGCTCATAACGTGAACGTGTAGCTCCGGACGCCGGTCGCTTCAGCACAGATCAGCGTTTTTCTGGGGGCCGCGATGGATCTCGCACGTTACATAAGTTCGACCGACGACGAATTGCTCGCCGAAGTGGCGAAGGGCGATCAGACCGCCTTTGGCGAGCTCTACGACCGCTTCGCTCCCCACGTGTTCGCGAGGGTCAGACAGCAGATCGCCGACCGCAAACTCGCCGACGAAATGGTGCTCGAGGTGTTCCTGGAGTTCTGGCGACAGGCGCCGAGGCTCGATCGGTCCGTGGGGAGGGTGGCGACGTGGCTTTTCACCGCGCCCCTCGTCGGTTACGAGCGCCTGAGTGGAACGGCGGCAAGGGTGGACTGAAAGTCCGTTGCGCGGGCGCCTCATCCACGATAGGAACGAAGCGCACCGCTCGTCGCGTTGCGGACAGGGGAGCGCAGTGATGGATCGCATCGGATTGGCGACGTTCTTGCGCCAACGGCGGGACTCGCTTCAGCCGGAGGACGTCGGGCTGTTCCGAGGACAGCGACGCCGCACCATCGGACTGAGGCGAGAAGAGGTCGCCGCGCTCTGCCACATGTCGACCGACTACTACGCCCGGCTAGAGCGGGCAACCGGGCCGCACCCGTCGGAGCAGATGATCGCGTCGATCGCGCAGGGGCTCCACCTGTCGTTGGGCGAGCGCGATCACATCTTCCGCCTCGCGGGACACAACCCGCCGCCGCGCGGATCCGCCAGCGACCACGTCAGTCCGGGCCTCCTGCGCATTCTCGACCGCCTGCAGGACACCCCGGCCGAGATCATCACGGAACTCGGCGAGACCCTCAGACAGACAGACCTAGCGGTGGCGCTCACGGGCGACGCCTCCCGGCGCACGGGCGCCGCACGCAGCCTGGGTTATCGCTGGTTCACGGATCCGTCGGTCAGCGAGTTTTACCCGCCGGAGGAGCGCGCCCTTCTCTCCCGGGTCTACGTGGCCGGGCTTCGGGAGGTTGTCACTCTCCGCGGTGCAGGTTCGCGGGCTGAGCGGCTCGCAGAGCTGATAGGCAAAGAGAGCGAGGAGTTCCGCGGTCTGTGGGCAAACCACGAGGCCGGGCTTCGCCCCACCGAGGCCAAACGCTTTATCCATCCCGAGGTCGGAGCGCTCGAGCTCGAATGCCAGACCCTCCTCGATCCGGAGCAGTCGCATCGGCTTCTGGTGTACACGGCGGTGCCGGGCTCCCCGAGCTACGAGAAGCTTCAGTTGCTTTCGGTCATCGGCGCGCAGTCCCTGACCTGAGGTGGTTTGCCGAGCCGTGGATCATCGGGCCCTGTATCCGATTTCCGGTTGCGCGGAGCATGGAGGTCCGGCACCAACCCGCGGCTTTCGCCGCCCAACGGAGGACTCCATGCCACGCAACAACGATTTCACGATGCACAACCTGACGGGCACACTCGCTGTCGTCACGGGCGCGAGCGACGGTATCGGACAGGTTATCGCCACCCGGCTGGTCGAGGCCGGCGCCGAGGTCATCCTGCCGGTGCGCAACCGGGCCAAAGGCGCGGCGGCCGCCGATCGAATGCGCGGCCGTGTCGCCGGTGCGAGGATCTCCACCCCGAACCTCGACCTGTCGTCGCTGGAATCGGTTGCCGCACTGACAGACGCACTCGTCGCCGAGGGTCGCAGCATCGACCTGCTCATCAACAACGCCGGCGTGATGACGCCGCCAAGCCGCCAGGTCACGAAAGACGGGTTCGAACTGCAGTTCGGCACAAACCATCTGGGCCATTTCGCCCTCACCATGGGCCTGTTGCCGCTGCTACGGGCGGGCAAGGCCCGGGTCACGCACCAGACGAGCATCGCCGCGCGGCAAGGCAAGGTGAATTGGGATGACCTCAACTGGGAGACCGACTACGACGCGATGAAGGCCTACGGCCAGTCAAAGGTCGCCGTGGGCCTCTTCGCTCGCGAACTCGACGCCCGGAGTCGGGCCGCCGGGTGGGGCGTCACCAGCAACCTCTCCCATCCCGGGGTCTCGCCGACCAACCTGCTCGCGGCGCAGCCCGGCATGGGCCGCCAGAGCGACTCGGCCGAGATTCGGCTCATCCGCGTCATGTCACGCCTCGGTATCGTCGGAACACCCGAGACCGCCGCGCTTCCGGCACTGCTCGCGGCCACCGTTCCTGCTTCGCAGGAGGGCGGGTTTTTCGGTCCGAAACGCCAGGTCGGCGGCCCGCCCGCCGCGCAGACGCTGTGGCCCACGATGGGTGGCGCCGAGGAGGCCCGCAGGCTCTGGGACGCATCCGAGCGACTCGTCGGAGCACGATTCACGGTCTGACCTGGGTTGCCCATCTCCGGGTCAGGTGAGCCGTTCCGACAGCTGAACGGTCACCGAGTCGCCGATGTCTTTGCCCAGCTTCTTTCGCAGCTTGGCGCTGATCGAGAGCATGTGTCCGCCCGACCCGGTGGGGCATCAGTCCTGCCGTCAGTGGCTCGCCATCGACGGTCGCGACGACTTTTACAGCCTTGCCGGTTCCCAGCAGCTCTACGGACCCGGGCACCTCGACACAGGACCACGTATCCCCCTTGACCACCACGCCGATCGGGGCGGTGAAGTGCAACTCGATAGGACCCGGTCCTGTGCTCATCGTTATTGCTCCTCTTCTCGGATACGGGGTGCTTTCGCGGGAGCCTATCGGGCGCCGAAGAAGGATCTAGGTCGTCGCGAAATCAGCGCCGGACGGCTGGCGCTCGACCGTGCCGCCAACGTATCGCGGGCGCAGCGTTGATCATTCTCGCGAATGCACTCACCGACTAGCCGTGCCTCGTTCCACATCGGATTATTGTCTTGCGACTACGCGGCCGCGTGAGTCATGAGCCAGGCCAGCATCCAGCTGCGGCTATTGCCGCCATCGATCCTGTCCTCGTTCAAGCCGTCCGCCTGTTCGAGCGCGGCAGCCGCGTCGTCGGGTCCCGCGAGCGCCGAGTACATCAGCAGCGTATCGCCGAAGAGCACGTCGTAGCCGTCGGGCGCGGCATCGGCGATGTTGCTGCGAATGCGCTCCGGGTCGCCGGCGAGGTACTCCGAAACCCCGGTGAGCGGAAGCAGCACGATCCCGAGCATCGCACTCGGCTCCGGGCTGAACCAGGTCGCCCAGTCGCGCTTGCCACCCCAGTTGAGCGAGACGATGGTGTGGTCGTATCCCTCGTAGACCTGCTCGTCGAGATCGAAGTCGGTGTAATAGGCGGAAGCGGATGCCGCCTCGGCCGAAAGCATCCAGGTCGCCTCGGTCTGTAGAGACTCCTGGCCACTCGCGGCCGCCCACAGGGCCAGTCCGTTCCACGCGTTCACTGCCTCAGAGCTGGACTCTTGATTGTTGCCATCGGCGAAAGGCGACGACCCGCTCGCCCAGGAGTGCCCGGCGTAGGCGTCGAATGTGCGCTGTACCGGGAAGACGGTGCTCTCGTCGGCCGTAGTCGTCGCGACGTCAGCCGCGAGCAGGTTCATAACGGGCGCCCACGATGCCGCGAGCTCGGCGTCGTCCGCCGCGATCATCCCGGCCGCGTAGAAGAAGTAACCGTAGTGGAAGTGGTGGTCATTGAACTCGTCAGAGCCGTACGACGCGTCGAGTCCGACGATTCCCTTGGCCTTGTCGTCGTAGACGAAGCAGCGCGCGGTGCGCTGTTCACAGCCGTCCGCTTCCGTCCATGTGTCAAGTTCGTCGACGATGAGGGCTTTCAGGGTCGCGGCCGAATCCTCGGCGCCCAGCTGCTCGGCTAGGCTCCACAGGTTCGCGGCGCGGGCGAGGCCCTTACCCGCGTAGTACGTGTCGCTCGCGAAGGCGGGCATGCTCGCGGTGTCGGCCGCGACCTGCGCGACGAGCCGCGCGGTATCGTCGGCGCCGAGCGTCGTGACGTCGATCGCCCCGCTCGCCGCGAGGGTCTCGACCGACCAGCTCAGTTGCGAGCCAGCGATCACCCGCATTGTGCCGTAAATACTGCTGTAGCTCGCGAGGCCCTCGTCTGCGCCCGCTGCCCGCTGGTGCGGCATCGACGCGATAAGGGTGGGCTCGCCGTCGGCCGTGGTGTAGCCGATGGTCGTGGTGGCACTGTCGGCTGTCACCTCGTAGCCGAGCGTCGTGCTCGTGATCGGATGCGTCGCCGCCTCGGCGAAGAGATCCAGGTCGCCGTCGTCGGGGAGGGCGAACCAGGTAGCCGTCTCTCCGGCCGCGAGAGTAAGTTCGCCTCCGGAGACGTCGCCCGTCGAGACCAGGCCGTAGGTAGTGCCGCCGACTTCGGTGGTCAGCACGCCGTCTGCCACCGACGAAGTGAATTCCGTCGGGATCGAAAGAGAGGATGCCGCGGTGAAGCTCACGAACGGAGAGCCCTGCGCGATGACGGTGCTGCCGAGTTCGGTGTCGCCGTCGTACTGGGCGATGGTGACGGATGCCGCATCGTAGGCGGTCACGACCTGGCTGTCGGCGCCGACATCGGCCTCGACCGCAGGCATGAAGCCACCCGCGATGTTCTTCGCCGTCGCGGTGACCGTCGGCAGGCCCAGCTCGAAGCCCGAATCGCTCAGCTTGAACGAGAGCGGCAGGGGGAAGACCGCCATCGACTCCTCGCCGAAGACCAGTCCGGAGAACCACGTGTTGGTGGGCGGGAGGAGTCCGTCGGCGAGTCGCGCCTGCGGGAGGGCCTTCACGGTCTTCTCGGGAACGGCGGCGACGAGGGAGGCGATCTCGGCGTCGGGAAACACCGTGTCGCCGCTGGCGCCGGCCGAACCAGCGCCAGCCGCCTGTGGTGAGGATGGCTGTGTCATGCAGCCGCTGAGCGCGACGGCCACCGCGGCGGCCGTGAGGAAAGCGAGGGGTAGGCGACTCTGTCGGGCGCGCATCGGATCAGACTCCGATCTTGCGCATGAAGTCCTGCAGGCCGTCTTTAACGCCGGCGAAGACGCCGTCGTCGCGCAGCAGCAGGGTGGCAGCGACGGGGGTTCCGCGCTTCACCAATCCGTTGTACGAGCCCTCAACGAGTCCCGTGCTCTGCACGAGCACGGTGGACTCGGCCTTGCCATTCGTCGTCTCCACGTCGATGGACTCCACCGTTCCCGACACCACCTGTTGGTTCGGCAGCAGGATGTCGACGGAGGCGCCGTCTTCGATGCGCGCGTAATCGCGGGCGCTCAACTCGTACTCGGCAGTGACGAACAGGGATCCCGATTCGTCGATGTTGGCGAGCACTTGCCCCGCCTGCACGAAGGACCCGCTCTCGGTGGAGAGGTCGGACACGGTGCCGGATACCGCTGCTGTGAGGGTGATGAGGCCGTCGTCATCAACCGTGTAGGCAACGGTCTGCGGCTTGAACAGGCCTTGGGCAAGGTCGGACTCGAGCGAGGGGCTCTGCAGCGTGAATAGGGCCTGGCCCGCCTTGACGCGGTCGCCGTTCTCCACCTCGGCGGAGACCACCGTTCCGCCGTAGTCGATACCCACGGGGTAGCGCTTCGCCTCGATAGATGCGGAGCTGCTGGCGACCTGCGACTGGCGCTGGTTGAACACGACGGTGAGGCCGGCGACGACGACGAGCACGGAGATGAACCCCGCGACGAGCTTGAAACGGTTGATCCAGGTCATGAGATGAGTGCCTTTCCTGTCGAGCTGAGCTCGAAAGTGTCGATGGGTTCGAGCAGTTTTGCTTTGGCCGCGCGACGTGCCGAGCGCCGGATGAGGCGGGATTCGCGGGAAGCGGCGAAGACGAAACTGCCGAGGATGACGGTATTGGTGACGTTCCACGCGGTGGCAAGGGTGAACACGCCGTTGTCGAGGTCGCGCGCGACCGCGACGAAGGAGGTGAGAAGGAGGAAGACGAAGAACAGCACCTGCGGGATCATGAAGTTGAACGGCGATGACGCGGCGGACTTGTCGCCCGTGGCGCTCCACTTCTGCTCCTTGCCGGTGAGCACGTTCCAGAGCGCGGCGACGTAAATCGGGAACGACGCGGTGGCGAGCATCAGCGTCTCCCAACGGAAGGACCCCATCGTGTAGAAAGCCAGCACGATTTGCATCACGTAGAAGCCGCCGTAGTAGAGGGCCCACGTGAGCACGGTGGTCGACAGGTTCATCGGCCGCAGATCGAAGTAGATCTCCATCGGAGGAACCAGCAGCAGCAGCAACGGGCAGATGCCGGTGATGTAGAACGAGGCGGTGACCAAGTACTGCAGACGCTGGTCGAGGGTGAGGTTGCGCTTGCGGCTCAACGGGTTGTGACGCAACAGGATCTCGAATCCGCCGGTAGCCCAGCGCAGCTGCTGCTTCGTGTACGCCTCGACGGTGTCGGGAGCGTCTCCGACGGCCAACTCCATCGGGATGTAGATGGTGCGCCATCCGGCCTCGTGCAGCACCAGCGAGGTCCATACGTCTTCCGACTTGGAGTCGGTGTAGATACCGCCGACCTCGTCGATGGCTTTCCGGCGGAAGATCACGTTCGTGCCGACGCAGAACGCGGCGTTGAAGCGGTTGCGACCAGGCTGGATGAACCGGTAGAAAACCGACTGCATGTAACCGGCGCCCCGGGAGATGACGTTGTGCAGGTTGCCGTACTTCTGCGGCGTCTGCACGAAGGCCACGTTCCCGTCCGAGAAGAAGGGAACCGTCTCCTCGAGGAACTCCGGCTTCGGAACGAAGTCGGCGTCGAAGATAGCGAAGAAGTTACCCTTCGAGAGCGACAGCGCGTGGTTGACGTTGCCCGCCTTCGCGCCGCCCGAGCTCAGTCGACGGACATACCGCGCCCCCAGTTCGGCCGCGAGATCGCGCACCTCGTCGGACTTGCCGTCGTCGAGGATCCAGGTGAGGTGTTCCCCCCGCATCGCGACCGCCGCCGTGACGGTGCGACGGATCGCGTCGATCGACTCACCGTACGTCGTGATGAAAACGTCGACGGTAGCGGACGACCCGTCGAGGTAGAGCGGACGCTCGGAGGGATTACCGAACCGCTTGAGGTCGCGGGAGCTGTACAGCCCGTCCTTCGCACGGTGGAAGGCGAAGTCCCGCGGATCTTGCGAACCCGACAGGATCGTCCACATCGACAGCAGGGCTTGGGTGATCAGCACGAGTTCCGCGATGATCACCATCGCGTAGGGGAGCCAGTCGCCGCGGCTCGCGGGGTTCAGCAGGAACCCGGTATAGGCGATGATGCCCACCGTAGCGATGAGGACGAGCAGCACGAGCGAGGGCGAATGCGCCTTGCTCGGTTCGATCAGTCGCGCTTTGGTGGTCGCGGTGGACTCGTCGAGCGACTCGATTGGATCCGTTCGCTCGTGTTTTTGGGCGCGCGGAAGAGGTCGTGAGACATGGGTAATCAAATCCTGGGTTCTTTCGGGTAGACATCAGGCGGGAAAACGGCGCACGGCTTCGCGGGGGTCGCAAAGCGCTGCGTAGGGGCGCCGTCGACGTAGGTAAGCACGGTCGACGACGATGCGGCGACAAGGCCGGACAGGAAATCGAACGTTGGGCCCACACCAGAACGGGCACGCTTCGTACGACTTCTCACTACACGCTATAACCGTCAAGTTAGACACTTGCTGTACACCGAGATGCCTTGCAAAGAACAGACGCTTGCTGTATCAGCAGGCGGGCGCACGGGATATCAGGACGGCTACCCCAACACATGACGGATACAAAGAAAGGGTCCGGCGGCGAGCGCATTCGGCAAACTCGCAGAAATATAACGGTTCGATAACTAGCGCTCCGTTACCTACCCGTTATATATTTCAAGGGCAGAAGTTGTTTGCTGTGGCAGCTGATGCGGAATGTGATTGCAGGACACTCTTGGTGCAAGGGAGAGGGTCGGTTTCTAGCCTCTGAAACCGACCCTCAATCCTGTTTAAGGGGTCATTTCTGAACCTGATTCCTTGTCACCCCCATTGCGCGACTGTCGGTGCGGATGCATAGAGTTGCTCTCGTGAGTGAAAAATCGCTAGCCGTCGACGCGTGGGAGTCTCTGTTCCGCGCCCAAGTGACAGTCCTCCGCCAACTCAACGCCGAGTTCCCCACCGCCGAGCTGTCGTTCAACGAGTACGACGTGCTGTTCAACCTCTCCCGCCAGCCTCAGCGCGCGCTGCGCATCCGCGACCTCAACCGTCACCTGCTGCTCACCCAGCCGAGCGTCAGCAGGCTCGTCGACCGGCTGGTCCACCGCGAGCTCGTGACCAAAGAGAGCGATCCCGGCGACGGCCGCGGCACGATCGTGCGCATCACCGAGACGGGCTACACGCTCTTCCGCCGGGTCGCCGTCGTGCACGCCGAGTCGATCCGCAACCGCGTCGGCGGAATCCTCAACACCGACGAACTGCGCCAGCTCACCGCGCTCACCGAGAAGCTGCGGCTCGGCGCACGGTGACCGACCAGCGACCATCCATCGTCTGGCTGCGCGACGACCTGCGACTAGCCGACAACCCCGCCCTCACCGCCGCCGTCACCCGCGGCGCTCCGGTCGTGGTCGTCTACCTGCTCGATGAGGTGAGCCGTGGCATCCGGCCCCTCGGCGGCGCTTCGAAATGGTGGCTGCACCACAGCCTCGTCTCGCTCGCAGCCGATCTCGCGGCCCGCGGCGCCACGCTGGTGCTGCGCCGGGGAGCCGCCGAGGTCGAGATCCCCAAGCTGGTGAGCGAGACGGATGCCGGAGCGGTCTTCTGGAACCGCCGGTACGGCCGGTCCCGCGACATCGACGCCGCCCTGAAGTCACAGCTGCGCGACGACGGCCGCGAGGTCGAGAGCTTCCGCGCCAACCTGCTCTTCGAGCCCTGGACGATCACGACCCAGGAGGGCAACCCCTACCGCGTCTACACACAGTTCTGGAAGAGCTGCCTCGAGCAGGGCGTCGCGCGCGATCCGCTCGACGCGCCCACGAGCATCCGCGGGTTCGACGCCGCCAGCGACGACCTCGACACCGGGGGCCTGCTGCCTACGAAGCCCGACTGGGCCGCCGGACTGCGCGAGCACTGCGCTCCAGGCGAGAACAACGCGCACGACCGCCTCGAGGGCTTCGCCAACGACGTGCTCGAGAGCTACCACCGGCGCGACGAACCGGGCATCGAGGCGACCAGCGGACTCAGCCCGCACCTGCGTTTCGGCGAGATCAGCCCGCTGCAGATCTGGCACCGGCTGCGCGGCGCGCTCCCCCGCGAGGCGCAGGGCAACGCCGCGAAGTTCCTCGGCGAGGTGGGCTGGCGCGAGTTCAACTACAACATCCTCTTCCACTCCCCCGAGCTGCACGAACGCAACTACCGCTCGGCCTTCGACGCGTTCCCGTGGGCCGACACCCCCGAGTGGGAGATCGACGCCTGGCGTCACGGCAAGACGGGTGTGCCGCTCGTCGACGCCGGCATGCGCGAGCTATGGCAGACCGGCACCATGCACAACCGCGTGCGCATGGTCACCGCCAGCTTCCTGATCAAGAACCTGCTCGTCGACTGGCGCGTGGGCGAGGCCTGGTTCTGGGACACGCTCGTCGACGCCGACGAGGCGAACAACCCCGCGAACTGGCAGTGGGTCGCGGGCAGCGGTGCGGATGCCGCCCCCTACTTCCGCGTGTTCAATCCGGTTCTGCAGGCCCAGAAGTTCGACAAGGGCGGACGCTACATCCGGCGTTGGGTTCCCGAACTCGAGGCCGGCGAATATCCGCTCGAGCCGATCGTCGACCTGGCCCAGTCGCGTCGCGACGCACTGAAGGCCTACGACACGATGAAGGCCACGTCGGGCTAGACGGTTGCGGTGCCTCCTCCGCGCGCTCCACAATGCAGGAACCAACTACGAGGAGGTTTTTGTTATGCCCACACGACTCAATCCCTATCTGAGCTTCCGCGACAACGCGCGCGAGGCCATGGAGTTCTACACGTCGGTATTCGGTGGCGAACTCACGGTCAGCACCTTCGGCGAATTCGGCATGGACCAGGATCCCGACGAAAAAGACAAGATCATGCACGCCCAGTTGGAGAGCCCGAACGGGCTCGTGCTGATGGGAGCCGACACCCCCAACTCGATGGACTACACCGTGGGCACCAGCATCTCGGTCTCGCTCAGCGGAGACGACGACGACGAACTGCACGGCTACTGGGACAAGCTGATCGAGGGCGGAGAGGTGTACCAGCCGCTCGAGAAGGCGCCCTGGGGCGATAGCTTCGGCATGTGCGCCGACCGGTTCGGCGTGAACTGGATGGTGAACATCGCCGGCACCTCGCGCGAGTAGCAAAGAGTCACGCGAAGCACTGCCAGCACTCACTCAGGAAAAATTCTCGACCCGGCGGCTTCCGCGAGTTGGCGGGGCAGGATGCGGCACCACAATTCTCGAATCGGTCGCAATCTGCCCCGAAAAGGCGGCGTTCGCGGTTCCGGCCCAATCCGTTTGCCCGGCGTTCTCCGGACCCTCTGTGCACTCGGAAACGACCGGCCTCACTGGTTCGGGGAGATTCGAGTGCTGACATGAAGGAGTTCAGCAATGAACAACATCACGAAGAAGACCCTGCTCGCCACCGGTGGAACCGCTGCTGCGGCCGCTCTCGCCATCGTCGGCTTTGCCGGTCCCGCATCAGCCGACACGACGTCGGACTCGTCGAGCGAGTACAGCTCGACGGACACCACCACCCACCTTTTCGGTGATATCTCCGACCTCTTCGGCAACGTGTCTCTCGCCGGACAGTCCCCCGTCGTCATCGCCCCTCAGGTGGGCGATGTGACCACAGGCGACGCCCTGAGCGGCAACGACGTGAGCGCGCCGGTCACGGCCCCCGTGGCATCCGGCAATGACACTGCGGTCGAGGCTCCCGTGACCGCGCCCGTCACCGCCCCGGTCACGACTGACGTCCCCGTGACCGCGCCCGTTACCGGCGGCGACACGTCCACCGACATCGGCGCCGGCGTGAGCGTGAGCGACATCGTCGACAACGCGACCGACGTGGACGGCCTCATCGGCGACGTCACCGGCGGCCTCGGACTCGACAGCGTGCTCGGACGCTAGTCCCAGAACAAACAGGCGGGCCCCTCGCCTAGGCGAGGGGCCCTCCGTCGTTAAGCGGCCAACGCCGACCGGTGGCTCGATCGTTCCCGCAACTCAGGCAGATCCTCGGATGCTGCGGGGCGGGGCCCGGGACTTCCCCGGTAACCGGCGCCGCGGCATCCGAGGATCTCTATTCTGCCTGAGTTGCGAAAATCATTGAACCCCTGGGTTCAGTGATGTATAGTGAACCTTATGGTTCAGCTAAACTCTCTCGACCGCACCTTCGCCGCTCTCGCCGACTCGACGAGGCGCGGCATCCTTGCCCGGCTGGCCGACGGACCGGCGACGATCGGCGAGCTCGCAGAACCGACGGGCATGACGCTGACCGGTCTCAAAAAGCACGTGCAGGTGCTCGAGGATGCCGGACTCGTCACCACCGCCAAAGTCGGCCGGTCTCGCGAGTGCCGGCTGGGCACCGAACGGCTGGACGACCTCATGGAATGGATCACTCTCTACCAGCGCCTCTGGGAGCGTCGACTCGACGGGCTCGAGGCCTACTTCACCCTCAACCCAGAAAGCACCCCGCAGAAAGGCCAGAACAATGACGAATGAAACCGACACCATCAGCCTCACGATGAGCCGCCAGCTGCCGGCGACACCCGAGCAGGTCTTCGACGCCTATACCGACGCCGAGAAGCAGAAGATCTGGTTCAGCATCCTCGACGAAGAGCCGGGAATCGTAGAGATCGAGGTCGACCTGCGCGTGGGCGGCCAGCAGACCGCCGTGTGGGGTCCGAGCCGCGACGAGCTGTTCACCGAGACCCAGGTGTTCCGCGAGATCGACCGCCCGCACCGGCTGGTGACCACCTCGACCGGCAGCACCCCCGACGGCCAGACCATGACCACCGATGTCGTGGTCACCTTCGAGGCGAACGACGGCGGCACCCTGATGACCGCGACCCAGACCGGATTCCCCGACCTGCAGACGCGCGACTTCTTCAACCAGTACGCCTGGGTGGGCGCCTTCGACCGCATCGAGGCCTACCTGAGCCGTTGACTCGGGCGTCGCGCCCTCCGCAGAATGGTCGGGTCACCGACGACACGGAGGGCGCGACATGGGCAAACTCATCTACACCGGCATCACCTCGCTCGACGGCCATATCGCCGACGAGGCGGGCAACTTCGACTGGAGCGCTCCCGACGAAGAGGTGCACGCCTTCGTCAACGACCTCGAGCGCCCCATCGGCACCCACCTCTACGGGCGGCGCCTCTACGAGGTGATGCGCGTCTGGCAAACCATGCCCGTCGAAGGAGAACCCGCCGAGATAGCCGACTACGCGCAGATCTGGCGCGCGGCCGAGAAGATCGTGTACTCGAACTCCCTCGCCGAGGTGAGCACGCCGAAAACCCGCCTCGAGCGCGGCTTCGACCCCGAAGTCATCCGGGGTCTGAAAAAATCCGAAGAACGCGACCTCTCTATCGGCGGCCCCGGCCTCGCGGCGTTCGCCATCGCGGCCGAGCTCGTCGACGAGTTCGCGGTGTTCGTGAACCCGGTGGTGGTCGGCGGCGGCACCCGGTATCTGCCCGACCGGGTGAAGGTCGACCTCGAGCTCGTGCACGAACACCGCTTCGGCAACGGCGTGGTCTACCTGAGTTACCGCACGCGCACCGCGTAGAGGCGTTCTGCACTACTTTCGTTCTATGGCGACACCCTCCGTTCCTGTCGATCCGGCACGGCGGGCCGTCATCAAGCAGGGCATTTCGGTGGCCATCGCGACCGGCCTCTACGGCATCAGCTTCGGCGCCCTCGCGGTGGCGAGCGGCCTGACGATCTGGCAGACCTGTGTCACGTCGCTGCTGCTGTTCAGCGGCGGCTCGCAGTTCGCGCTCATCGGCGTGCTCGGCGGAGGCGGCGGTGTCGGCGCCGCGGTCGCCGCATCGTCGCTGCTCGGCGTGCGCAACACGCTCTACGGCCTGCAGCTCACCTCGACGATGGCACCCCGCGGGCTGTGGCGCGTCCCCGTGGCCCAGCTGACGATCGACGAGTCGACCGCGGTGGCGATCGCGCAAGACGCCCCGCCGAACCGCCGGTTGGGCTTCTGGGTAACCGGCATCGGAATCTATGTCGGTTGGAATGTGATGACCCTGGTCGGCGCCCTCGTGGGCGACGCGATCGGCGATCCGAAACAGTACGGGTTGGATGCCGCGGCCTCCGCCGCCTTCATCGCGCTGCTCTGGCCGCGCCTGAAATCCCGGCAGCCGATGGCCGTGGCGATCGCCGCGGCCGTGGTCGCCGCGACGCTCGTGCCCGTGGTGCCCGTCGGCATCCCGGTGATCGCGGCCGCACTGGTGGCGGTGCTGGTGGGGCTGTTCACCCGGCAGAGCACACCCGAACCGCAGCGACCGGAAGGGACGACCCCGTGACCGTCTGGATCGCCATCATCGGCGCCTCGCTCATCGCCTTCGCCCTCAAGTTCGCCGGGTACACCGTGCCGCCGAGCTTCCTCGAGAGGCCGCGGGTCTCCCGTGCGACCGACCTGCTGCCGGCCGCGCTGCTCGCCGCCCTCGTGGTGATGCAGACCTTCACGACGGGCGACGCCCTCGTGCTCGACGCCCGGGCCGCCGGCCTCATCGCCGCGATCATCGCCCTATTGCTGCGCGCCCCGTTCATCGTGGTGGTCATCGCGGCGGCCGCTACGGCGGCGGCGCTGCGGGCGTTGCTCGGCTGGCCCTAGGCTCTGGGCATGATCATCGAACACCGCGGCAGGCGACCGGCCGTGCACGAGTCGGCGTACGTCTCCCCAGCCGCCGTTCTCAGCGGCGACGTGACGGTGGGAGCCGGTTCCCGCATCCTGCACGGGGCAGTGCTAAGCGCCGAAGACGGCCCGGTGAACATTGGCGAAAACGTGGTGGTGATGGAGAACGCCGTCGTGCGCGGCCGCGCCGGCCATCCGGCCAGGGTGGGCGACAGCGTGATGATCGGACCGCACGCGCACGTCAACGGGGCGACGATCGAGGCGCGCGGCTTCGTGGCAACGGGCGCGTCGCTTTTCCCGGGGTCGACCTTGGGTGCCGGCGCCGAGGTGCGCATCAACGGCGTGGTTCAGGTCAACACCCGTCTCGCGGAGGACACCGTCGTTCCCATCGGCTGGGTCGCGGTGGGCGACCCGGCCCAGCTGTTCGCGCCCGACCGTCACGACGACATCTGGGCGGTGCAACGCGAACTCGGCTTCGCGGCCACCGTCTACGGCGTGGGACCCGAGGCGACCATGGACGACATCATGCGCGGTCAGTCGCAGTTCTTCGCCGCCCATCGCGACGACACCGTCTTGGACGGTTAGTCGCTGATACGGTCACGCCGATCGACGATTTCGGCCTCGAGCCGGTCGATTCGGGCCTGCTTCTCGTGGAACTCGATCTCGGCCTCGAGGTCGGCGAGTTCCTGTTCGGTCGTTCTGAACCCGCGCTCCGCGGGCTTCGGCTCGTGTCGGCTGGGATCTCCGAAACTGATGTACTCCCGCTGCGGCGCGTAGTCGTGGCCCACCACGAACCACACGATGCTGCCGATGAGCGGCAGGAAGACGACCAGCAGAATCCACCCGATCTTCGGGAGGTGCTTCGCCTCCCCCTCGGGCCGCGTGATGATGTCGACGAGCGCGCCGACGATCAGCGCGAGGACCAGGATCGGGATCACTAGAGACATGAGGCATAGTCTAATCAGCGGGCGGGCGCTGAGGATAGGTAATATTGCTGGGTGAGCGGCGAAGACATCCTCGGACTGGTTTTTGAGACGCTGATCCTTCTCGGATCCGTCTGCGCCGCGGTGTGCCTCGCAGTCTGGCTGATCATGCGGGCCGCCAGCAGCTCGCTGCTCGAGACCACGGCGATCATCCTCCCCTCCGACGAGCTGGCTACCGCCCGGTGGATGGCCGACGACGGACGGCTCTACTCGCGCGAACTCTCCCACCACGAGCACGATGAAGTGGGGGCGCTCGAGAGCGTGCCGGTCTTCTACAGCCGCCGCTCGCCCGAGACGATCAGGTTCGCGCGCCACAGCGAGGCGCAGCGCGCGGTCTTCGTGTTGTTCGCCATCACCGCCGGAATTGGAATCGTGAGTTCCGTGGCATCCGTGATTCTGCTCGTCATCGAAGGCTGATCCGCTCGCGACTAACTGACGTGCACGTCGGGCCGCTGGCCTCGCTTGGCTTCCGCGCGTCGCAGCACCTCGCGCGTGACCGGGGCGACCTCGCCCGTTCCGGTGATCAGGAAGCGGAACATGTTCGAGATGGGATTGCCCTCCGTCCACTCGAAGTAGATACCGGGCACGATGCCGGTCTGGTCGCGGATGGCGAGCAACACGGCGGCGAGCGTGTTCGGTACGTTTCCGCTGTTCACGAGCAGCACGCGGTAGCCGTGACGCACCACCCCGCGCACGACGAGGTCTTCTTCGAAATTGGATGAATCACCCGGGTGCACCTCGATGAACAGCACCGGCGCCCGAGACGGGATTCCGCTGTCGCGCCGCTCCTCTTTGAGTTTCGCGCTGTACTCGAGGGCGGTGCCGTCGCTCGGCTCGTGCGAGATCACATGAATAGCGCCGTAGTCGTCGGCGTCAGCGGCGACAAAACGCGTGGCCTCGTCGTCGAGCACGACCGATGTGGCCCGCAGCTGGAACGACCGCTGAACCCGCGAGACGATCGACACCACGAGGATGCCGAGGATGAACAACGCCGCAATGCGCACGCCGTCCGGGCGCTCGATCACGTTGACCACGGTCGTGTAGATGAACACGAGCGAGATGATCGCGAAACCTACGGTGCGCTTGTCTTGGCGTTTGTGCAATGCGGAGAGGGTGACCGCCACCGACGCCGAGGTGATGAGCACGAGCACGCCGGTGGCGTAGGCCCCGCCCTGCGCGTCGACGTCGGCCTGGAACGCGATAGTAATGGCGAAGGCCACGACGGTGAACACGATCACGAGGGGACGCACCGCGCGCGCCCACTGCGGGGCCATGCCGTAGCGGGGCAAGTAACGCGGTACGAGGTTGAGCAGCCCGGCCATCGCGGAGGCGCCGGCGAACCATAGGATGCAGATCGTGCTCACGTCGTAGAGCGTGCCGAACCCGTCGCCGAGGTAGGCGTGCGCGAGGTAGGCGAGGGCGCGGCCGTTGGCCTCCCCGCCCGACTGGAACTCCTCCTGCGGGATGAGGAACGTCGTGACGATACTCGACGTGATGAGGAAGGCGCTCATGATGAGGGCCGCCGTCGTGAGCAGGCGCTGCGCCCCGCGGATGCGCCCCTCGGGGTTCTGCTCGGTGTCGCGCGCGCCGCCCGAGATCTGCGGCATGACCGCGACGCCCGTTTCGAAACCGGAGAGGCCTAGCGCCAGCTTCGGAAACACCAGCAGGGCGATGCCCACCATGAGCAACGGGTTGCTGTGCTGCGCGGTGAGTGCGGCCCACCAATCGTCTACCACGGTGAAGTCACTACCGATGTGGAAGAAGGACACCACGATGACGATGGCGTTGAGGGCGAGGAAGACCGCCACGAGCACGACCGCGATGCTGATCGCCTCTTTGAACCCGCGCAGGAAGACGGCGGCGAGAAGCCCGACGAAAATGAGGGTGATCAGCACCTCGTTGCCTTCGAACCACGCCGGGGCGAACGGGTTCTCGACGGCATGAGCCGTGGCATCCGCGGCCGACAGGGTGATGGTGATCATGAAGTCGGTGGCGGCGAAGCCGAGCAATACGAGCACGAACAACTTGCCACCCCACCACGGCAGCAGCCGCTCAAGCATGGCGATCGAGCCTTCGCCGCGGAAGCTCTCGCGCGCGACGCGGCGGTAGACGGGCAAAGCCCCGAACAGGGTGAGTGCGACGAGCACGATCGTCGCAAGCGGCGACAGCAGGCCCGCCGCGACTGCCGCGATCGCCGGCTGGTAGCCGAGCGTGGAGAAGTAGTCGACGCCGGTCAGGCACATCACCCGCCACCAGGAGTGCGTCTTCTCGACCGATTCTGCGTGCGGGCCAGGATGCGAGGCGGCCCGTTCCGGCATCCCGCGCAGCAGCCACGCGCGTGACTTCGCAAAGTGTGCAGCCTCTTGCTCTGTCGTCCGCGACACCGAATCCCCCAAAATCTGCGTGAGGTTCAAGGCTAGGTGGGGCCTCGTGGGGGCTCCGGCCCTTCGCCGTTAGGATTCCGTAAGGATTCGGGCCGGCCCGCGGTTCAGCTCTCGATGGTCACCAGCAGCACGGGCGCCGAGTGCTCGCCCCAGGTTCCGGTGAGCACGGCGCCCTCGCCCGCCGCGCCCGGCTCGGGGTAGCGGATCACGGTCACGCGCCCTCGTCCCTCGGGACCGGCGCCGCTGCCCTGCACGCGGGCCGTCGGCTCGCGGGTGACCATCACGCCGTCGATCTCGATCGTGAGCTCGGCCTCGTGGCCGCCGGTGGCCACAGCGTCAGTCACCGCCGCGACGTAGACCGGGTCGCCGAGCCCGTCGTAGACCCAGCGCGATCCGAGCACCGAGTGCTCCGTCGTTCCGATGAGCCACCGCTCGGCACCCTCGAGGGGTGCGCCGCGATAGGTGACCGGCACCTGCATGACGGCGCCATCCGCACCGGCTGTCAGGATCGTCTCGATGCCCACCTGGCCGTCGGGATCGTCGAAGCGGTAGGCCGCGACGGGGGTCAACTGCTCGCCGGGCACACCGCGGAACCACGGCTGGCCCGGAAGCCAGTCCCGCACGAGGTCGAGCTTGGACGGGGTGATCGTCGCCTGATGGAGGAGTGCCATGCGCCCACTCTATTCACCGGGGTCGCGCCGGGTGGGCGATGATGGAGGCACCTATGAATATCGCGCGCCCGTCTGACTCCCCCGCGGTGAGCGGCATCGCCGCAGTCATCCTCGTCGCAATGCCCGACGAAGAAGCTCCGTTCCTCGAACGCGCGACGACGGCGGGCGAGCCCGTCTCCGTCGGTCTGGCCGTCCATCGGTACATCGAGATCGCGGGACGCACCGTGCTGCTCGTCCGCACCGGCATCGGCCTGGTCAACGCGGCGGGCGCGGCCACGAGCGCGATCCTCGAGTCGGCTCCCGCTGACGGCGAGACCGGCGCGCTCGTCATCAGCGCGGGCACCGCGGGCGGCGTCGGCGAGTGGGTGCGGGTCGGCGACGTGGTCGTCGGCACCGACTACATCAACATCGACGCCGACGCGCGGGCCTTCGGCTACGTGCTCGGGCAGGTGCCCCGCATGCCCGCGTCGTACACAGCGAGCAGCGCGGCCATCGAGGCGTTTGCGCGAAGCGGCCACCTCGACGACGTCTCGCCATCCGGTGTGCACTTCGGGCTCATCGCGTCGAGCTACTCGTTCGTCACGCCCGAGCGCGCGCTCTCGATCCGCGCAGCGCTGCCGGGCACACTCGCCACCGACATGGAATCGGTCGCGATCGCCCAGACGTCGTATGTGCACAAACGGGAGTTCGTCTCGGTGCGCGCGATCTCCGACCTGTGCGGACCGGTCGCGCACACCGACTTTCTCACCCACGTGGATGACGCGGCGAAGCGCTCGGCCGACGCGGTCGTAGCCCTGCTGGGCGAACTGCCCCGCTGAACGCACTCTCAGGCTGAGACCGGTTGCGCTGACTAAAATTCGAGCGCCACGATTCTTGGAGGATCCCATGAAGTGTCCGAACGATTCAGCCACCCTCGTCATGAGCGAACGCAGCGGCGTCGAGATCGACTACTGCCCCGAGTG
>NZ_JBKKAD010000052.1:0-25835 GCF_046714715.1 Conyzicola sp.
TCGCGCACGCGTCGCCCGTCGACGCCCGCGGCGGAGTAGCACCGCAGCGAACTACGGGGGTCGGGCGAAAGCCCGGCCCCCTTCTTCGTGTGCCCGGAACGATCGACAACCCCGACGCGCCCCCACCCCGCCGCGTAACTCAGGCAGGAGAGCGGCCGGCGCCGGTGGGGCCGCGCGTTTCCGGTGCGGGCGCCGCGGCATCCGCGAATCTGCCTGAGTTGCGAAAACCGCTCGACCGAGAAGGCGGGACCCACGAGGGCCGGTTAGAGGGGCTGGGCGCCCGTCGCGGTCGCGAGGAGCTTCTCGAGCACCTCGGGGCTGGTCGTGTTCTCGGCCAGCCGGTTGGGCTTGCCCTCGCCGTGGTAGTCGCTCGACCCGGTGATCGCGAGGTCGAACATCTCCGCGAGCTCGAGCAGGCGCTCCTTGCCGCTCGCCGTGTTGTCGCGGTGGAACACCTCGAGACCGAACAGCCCGGCGTTCTTGAGCTTGGCCATGTTGCGCTCGTCGATCACCCAGTCGCGTCCGCGGGTGCCCGGGTGCGCGAGCACGGGCGCTCCCCCGGCCGCGACGATGAGCTTCACTCCGTCGAGCGGCGAGGGCGCGTAGTACTTCTCGTAGTAGCCGCTGCGCCAGTGCAGGATGCTCTCGAACGCCGCGCTGCGGTCGGTGACGAACCCTTTCTCGACGAGCGCGTCGGCGATGTGCGGGCGGCCGATGGTGCCGCCGTCGACCGACTGGGCGAGCACGTCCTCCCAGGTGATCGCATAGTCGACGGCGATGCGCTCGACGATACGCTCGGCCCGGTGCAGCCGTCCGTCGCGGATCAGCGCGGTCTCCCGCATCACGTTGACGTCGCTCGGGTCGAAGAGGTAGGCGAGCATGTGCACGCTCGCGGGACCGTGGTTGGTGCTGAGCTCCATGCCGGGAACGACCATAAGACCCGATCCGGATGCCGCGGCGCCCGCCTCGGCCCAGCCCGCCGTCGAATCGTGGTCGGTCAGCGCGACCGCGCTCAGGCCCGCGTCGACCGCAGCTTCTACGAGCTCGCGCGGCGACTCCGTGCCGTCGGAGACGCTGCTGTGGGTGTGCAGGTCGATCGGTCCGGTCATCCGTCAACTCTATTGCGGCCACGGCCCGCCCCAGTGCGAACGGGTAGGGTGAGGGGCCATGTTTCGCCGAGTCCTCGCAGCCGCAGTCATCGTCGTCGTCGCAGCCGCGCTCTTCGTGCTCGCCTGGCCGCAGTTCTTCGGCCTGCAGCAGGCCTTCGGCGTCGCCCACGTCGTCTCGCTGCGCGCGGCGGCAGCCCTCATCGCTCTCGCGCTCATCGTCGTCTTGACCCTGCTCGCGCTGCTCGCCCGCCCGGCACGCCGCTTCTTCGCGACGCTCGCCGTGCTGCTGGTCGTGTTCGCCCTCGTCAACACGGCCGTGCTCTCGACGCGGGGCTTCGGCGACACCGCATTCGAGACGGCGGGCGATTCGACGCTCACCGTGCTTGCCTGGAACACCCTCGGCGACGTGCCCGGCGCCGCGACCGTGGCCGAGCTGGCCCTGGAGAACGACGTCGACATCCTCGCCCTGCCCGAGACCACGAAGGCGTTCTCCCTCGAGGTCGCGGCGCTGATGAAGGCGGCGGGGCGCCCGATGTGGGTCGAGACCACCGCGTTCGACCAGATCTCGAAGTCGCGCTCGACCTCGGTTCTGTGGACCGCCGACCTCGGCACCTACACCGTCGATACCGAGGTGGGCCAGACCGCGACCCTGCCGACGGTGGTGCTGCGCCCCGACGACGGGTCGGGCCCGACGATCATCGGCGTGCACGCCGTCGCGCCGATCCCGGGCGAGTTCCGCAACTGGCAGGCCGACCTCGACTGGCTGGCCGACACCTGCTCGGGCGAGAACGTGATCATGGCGGGCGACTTCAACGCCACGCTCGACCACATGAGCGGGCTGGCTTCCTCTGGGAGCACGACCCTGGGCGACTGCGCCGACGCGGCCCTGGCCACGGGCAACGGCGCCGTCGGCACCTGGCCGACGACCGCGCCGGCGCTGCTCGGGGCGCCGATCGACCACGCCATGGCGACCGAGAACTGGCGCGTCACCGGCATGCGCGTCGTGCAGGATCAGGACGGAGCGGGCAGCGATCACCGCCCGCTCATCGCGCAATTCGCGCCGGCCGGATAACCGCGGGCGCATCCGCATTATTCCGATTCGCGACACCCCCGAAAGGGACGTGGACACTGCCCCCGGTTGATGCGAATATCGCCTGAGGCACGCTACAGCAGGCGGGCCGGAAGGATGTGGCCGTGTTGGCCTCAGAACAAGTCGTAGCCCCGCCCGTGACCGTCGCACCCGCACCGGAATCCGACGTCTGGCAGCCCGTATCGGCGACCGCCCACGTGGCGCAGGGACAGCCCGTCGACTCGTTCCTCTCGATCCTCCCCGAAGACGCCAACGGCACCGTACGCGGGGCCCGTCGCTCGACCTGGCTGCGCTGATCCCTCGCCGTCTCCGCCGACCGGCAAGAGGGGCAGAATAGAGGGATGGCTGACAACACGACCCACCCCCCGCGCGCCACCTCCAACCGATCGACGACCCCGTCGTCGACGACGTTCACGGACTTCATCTCGTCGGGATGGGCTGAAAGGCCGGATGTCGCGCCCGAGCCCCGGGAGCAGACACCGTTCGCCGCCGCCCGCCGCGCCCGCGTCTCCGCCCTGTACCCGGGCAAGCGCGTGATCGTGCCCGCCGGCTCCGCGAAGGTGCGTTCGAACGACACCGACTACCCGTTCCGCGCGCACTCCGCGTTCGCCCACCTCACCGGCTGGGGTGCTGACGCCGTGTCCGGCAGTGTGCTGGTGCTCGAACCGACGGCGGACGGCCACGACGCGACGCTCTACTTCCGCGAGGCCGCCGGGCGGGACTCCGACGAGTTCTACGCCAACTCCGACATCGGCGAGTTCTGGACCGGCCCCCGCCCCTCGCTCGCCCACGTCGCCGCCGACCTCGGGCTCGCCACCGCGAACCTCGACGGTTTCGCGGCCGTGCTCGACGCCGTCGACGCCGACACCGTCGTGGTGCGCGAGGCCGACCGCGACATCACCGACCAGATTGACGGGCGCCGCCTGCTCGCCGCCGACTCGGAGGACGTGGAGAACGACGCCGACCTGGACCTCGCGCGTGACCTCAGCGAGCTGCGCCTCGTGAAGGACGCCTACGAGATCCGCCAGATGCGTCTCGCCGTCGACGCCACGAAGAAGGGCTTCGACGACGTCATCGCCGACCTGGGCGAGATCGTCGCGCACGAGCGCGGCGAACGACTTGTCGAAGGCACGTTCAACCGGCGCGCCCGCGCCGACGGCAACACCGTGGGATACGACACGATCGCGGCATCCGGCCCCCACGCCTGCGTGCTGCACTGGACCCGCAACGACGGCCCCGTGGTCGCCGGCGACGTCATCCTGCTCGATGCGGGGATCGAGCTGGAGAGCTACTACACCGCCGACATCACCCGCACCCTGCCGATCGGGGGCACGTTCACCGAGGTGCAGCGCCGCGTCTACGAGGCCGTGCGCGAGGCCGCCGACGCCGCGTTCGCGATCGTGCGCCCGGGCATCCGGTTCCGCGAGATCCACGCCGAGGCCATGAAGGTCATCGCCGCGAAGACCGCCGAATGGGGCCTGCTGCCCGTCACCGCCGAGGAGTCGCTCGAGCCGGACGCCCAGTACCACCGCCGCTACATGGTGCACGGCACGAGCCACCACCTCGGCATCGACGTGCACGACTGCGCCGCCGCCCGCCGCGACCTCTACCTCGACGGCGTGCTCGAGGCGGGCATGGTGTTCACGATCGAGCCCGGACTGTACTTCCAGCCCGACGACCTCACGGTGCCGCAGGAGTACCGCGGCATCGGCGTGCGCATCGAAGACGACATCCTCGTCACGGATTCGGGCGCGGAGAACCTGTCGATCGGCATTCCCCGCACGGCGGACGACGTGGAGGCGTGGGTCGCGGGCAGGTAACCGCGCTGGTTGAGTAGGGGTGTCGGCGCGACCTACTCAGCCGGCGGGTCGGTCCCACCAGTCGGGCATCATCGCCATCAGTACGTCGGCGACCCGGTCTTTGTCCCAGTGGTCGGAGACGACCGCGACGGCGATGGCGCCCACGAGACCGTTCGCCACGAAGGCCGCCACGAGGTCGGGGTCGCCCGGAACGTCGCCGGGGTCGACGGACTCGCTCAGGTGCTTCAGGCTCGACACGGTGAGGTGGCTGGAGAGCACGTGCTGGATGGTGCCGTCGGTGGGGTCGCCGAGCGCCAGGCGGTAGATCGCCAGGTGCCGGTCGATGTGCGCGGCCGTGTCGGCGATCGCTTTGCGCGTCACGAGGTCGGCCGGCAGCTCGCCGTCGAGACGGAGTTCGGTGTCCGCACGGCGAACGTCGTCGAGCTCACCGGTCAACGCGTTCGCCAGTAGCGCCGAAGGGGACGCGTAGTGCGCGTAGAAGGTCGCCCGGTTGATCCCCGCGGCGCGCGTGACATCCGACACTGTGATGCGCGAAATAGGCGTCTCCGCCGCAAGCGCGAGGATCGCGGATCTCAGTGCCGCGGCGGTGTTGAGGATGCGGGCGTCGACCATGTGGCGACTATACCGACGAATTCTCGGGACGGTCGAGAACCTGCTGCGCCTGAACGGTCAACTGCGGGTCGATGATGATCTGGTAGTTCGACGCGAGCACCTGGTGCGTCGACGTGAAATCGCGGCGACGACGCCCGAGCGAATAGCTCACGATGCCGAACAGCATGCCGAAGCCGGCGCCGATGAGCGCGGCCGCGGCGACGAAACCGATCTGCGGCGTCGTCGAGAACAGGAAGAGCAGAACGCCGAAGAACAATCCGAACCAGGCGCCGCTCGCGGCACCCGTCGCGGCGGTGCGGCCGTAGGTGAGCTTGCCCGTGACGCGCTCGACGGTCTTGAGGTCGTTGCCGACGATGGCGAGTTTCTTCACCTCGAACTCGGCCTTCGACAGCCGGTCGACGACGGCCTGTGCCTCGGGGTAGGTCTCGTAGGTGCCGAGAACGTCGCCCTGGGGCAGGCTCGGCTGGGCTTGGGGTCTACGTCCGAAGGGGCTCTGGTTGCTCACGAAACCCATTCTCCCATTGCGGCGGTAGGGTTTTACCGTGAGCGCCACACGAGTTTTTGCTGCCCGCCTGACCGGGTGCTCCGTTTTCGACCCCAACGGCGACAAGGTCGGTCGCGTGCGCGACGTGCTCGTCGTCTACCGCACCAGCCAGGCCCCGCGCGTGGTCGGCTTCGTGGTCGAGGTGCCCGGCAAGAAGCACGTCTTCCTGTCGATCGGCAGGGTCACGAGCATCGGTTCCGGCCAGGTCATCACGACCGGACTCATCAACCTGCGCCGGTTCGAGCAGCGCGGCGGCGAGATCAGGGTGATGGCCGAATTGCTCGGCCGCAAGGTCACGCTCGCCGACGGTTCGGGCGAGGCCACCATCGAAGACGTCGCGATCGAAGAGACCGGCCTCGGCGAGTGGGAGATCGCGCAGCTGTTCTGCCGTCGACCCAAGCCGGCCGGATCGCCGTTCGGCAAGGGCGCCACGATCTTCGTGCGCTGGCGTGAGATCAGCGAGAAGACCACCGTGGGCGAGGCCCAGTCGGCCACCCAGCTCGTGGCGAGCTACGCCGACCTACTGCCCGCCGACCTCGCCAACGCCATGCTCGACCTCACCGAGCAGCGCATGTTCGAGGTCGCCGAAGAGCTCAGCGACGACCGCCTGGCCGACGTGCTCGAAGAGATGCCCGAGAGCGAACAGGTCGACATCCTCAACCAGCTGGACGACGACCGCGCGGCAGACGTGCTGGATCAGATGCAGCCGGATGACGCGGCCGACCTCATCGCGCACCTCAGCGACGAGCGGGGCGAGGCCCTCCTCGACCTCATGGAGCCCGAAGAGGCCGAGGACGTGCGCTTCCTGCTCGCCTACGCCCCGGATACCGCGGGTGGCCTGATGACCACCGAGCCGATCATCGTGTCGGCCGACGCGACCGTGGCCGAGGGCCTCGCGCTCATCCGCCGCCACGAGCTCGCCCCCGCGCTCGGCGCCGCGATCTGCGTCACGCTGCCGCCCTACGAGGCGCCCACGGGCCGCTTCCTCGGCATGGTGCACTTCCAGCGCATGCTGCGCTATCCCCCGAACGAACGCCTCGGCACGCTGCTCGACCAGACCCTCGAGCCGGTGCGCGCCGCGGCGAGCGCCGCCGAGGTCTCCCGCATCCTGGCGAGCTACAACCTCGTCTCGGTTCCCGTCGTCGACGAGAACCACCGACTTGTCGGGGTGGTGACAATTGACGATGTCCTCGACTACCTACTGCCCGACGACTGGCGAAGTACCGACTCCGACGACGAGAAACAGCACCCAGCCCCCGTTCCCGTAACCACCTCGAGCATCCCTGTGAAGGGGAGGAGGACAGCGCATGGCCCGCACTAACCGCATCAACCGAGCCGAGACACGGCTCGACTCCCCGAAGGGCCTCCGCACGGCGTTCCGGTTCGAGAGCCGCGACCGCTTCGGCCGTTTCACCGAATCGATCGCCCGCGGCATGGGAACCCCCTGGTTCCTGTTCGGCCTCAGCGTCTTCGTCGTCATCTGGATGCTCTACAACACGCTCGCGCCCGTCGGCATCCGATTCGACTCGGCGGCCATCGGCTTCACCGCGCTCACGCTGATCCTCTCGCTGCAGGCGTCGTACGCCGCCCCGCTGATCCTGCTCGCGCAGAACCGTCAGGACGACCGCGACCGCGTGCAGATCGAGCAGGACAGGCAGCGCTCGGAGCGCAACCTCAACGACACCGAGTACCTCGCCCGTGAGGTCGTGGCGCTGCGGCTCGCCATGCGCGACATGGCGTCGAAGGACTTCATCCGCAGCGAGCTGCGCAGCCTGCTCGCCGAACTCGACGAGCGCGACGGCACGAAAGAGACCGCGGATTGAACGACAGCCGGTCGAGTAGGAGCGCCAGCGACGTATCGAGGCCCGGTTTCGATACGGCCGCGGGCGGCCTACTCAACCAGCAGGTTCTCACCGCACTGCGCCGCGTCATCGACCCCGAGATCCGCAAGCCGATCGTCGATCTCGACATGATCAGCGGCGTGAGCGTGGCCGGAGACGCCGCCACCATCGCGCTCAAACTGACGATCGTGGGCTGTCCCGCCGCCGACACGATCGAGCGCGACGTGCGGGAGGCCGCGGCATCCGTCTCGGGCATTTCCACCGTCGACGTCGACGTCAGCATCATGACGCGGGCCGAGCGCGACGCCCTGACCGACAAACTGCGCGGCGGCAGGGCCAAGACCGTGCAGTTCGGCCCCGACTCGCTCACGCGCATCTACGCCGTGACGAGCGGCAAGGGCGGCGTAGGCAAGTCGACGCTCACCGCCAACCTCGGCGTCGCACTCGCGGCCCGGGGCCTGCGCGTCGGCATCGTCGACGCCGACGTGTTCGGTTTCTCGATCCCGGGCATCCTCGGCATCGCCGGCGCCAAGCCGACCCAGGTCAACGACATGATCCTGCCGCCGCTCGCGCACGACGTGAAGGTCATCTCGATCGGCATGTTCGTGGACGAGCACACCGCTGTCTCCTGGCGCGGCCCGATGCTGCACCGCACCATCCAGCAGTTCCTCACCGACGTGTACTTCGGCGACCTCGACGTGCTGCTGCTCGACCTCCCGCCCGGCACCGGCGACATCGCCATCTCGATCGGCCAGCTGCTGCCCCAGGCCGAGATCATTGTCGTCACCACCCCGCAGCCCGCGGCGGCCGAGGTCGCCGAGCGCAGTGCCCTCGTCGCGCGCCAGACCGGCCAGAAGGTCATCGGCGTGATCGAGAACATGGCCGGCCTCGCCCAGCCGGACGGCTCGGTTCTCGACATCTTCGGCAGCGGGGGCGGTGCGGATGCCGCGTCCCGCCTGTCGACCGCAGACGAGCCCGTCTCGGTGCTCGCCTCGATCCCGATCTCCATCGAGCTGCGCGAGGGCGGCGACGCCGGCCTGCCGATCGTGCTCTCGCACCCCGACGACCCCGCGGCGCGCGCCATCGGCGCCCTCGCCGCTCAACTCGCGGTGCGCGGGCGCGGCCTCGCCGGTCGCAAGCTCGGCTTCACCGTGAACTAGGTGGCGAAGAACCAGGTTGCGCACCCGCTCCCGTCACGATAGACCGGAGCCATGACGCAACTGCACTGGGTGGGCACCGACGGCGCCGGCGGCGAGACGACGGAGACGAGCGAAGCCGCGATGTCGACAGACGGATGCCACGTCGACGGCCTCATCGAGGGTGCGGCCACGACGCGCTACGCGATCGACACCGACGCGAGCTGGGCGACCCGCACCGTGCGCGTCGCCACCGATACCAGCTCGCTCGTGCTGTTCGCCGACGGGCACGGCAACTGGACCGAGGGCGACGGGCGGCTGCTCGACCGGCTGGCCGGCGCGATCGACGTGGACATCAGCGCCACCCCGCTCACCAACACGCTGCCCATCTGGCGTCTGGGTCTGGGCATCGGCGAGAGCGCCGACATCGTGACCGCGCTGATCACCCTGCCGGAGCTGACCGTAAACGCCGACCCGCAGCGGTACACCCGCCTCGACGAGCGAAGCTACCGGTACGAGTCGCTCGATTCCGTCTTCGCCCGCGACATCACGGTCGACGACGCCGGCTTCGTGGTGGACTACCCCGGGCTGTTCCGCAGGGCCTGAACCGGGGCGTGCGTTAACGACGAGAGTGCAGCGGCGCTGTTCGCGCTGCTGCACTCCGGGGGTCGCGACGGATCGCGGCGTCGACTACGCGCGGCGGGTCGGGATGCGGCCGTAGCCGTCGCGCACGGTGACGACGATTGCTCCGACGATGCCGGCTACGGCGAGGGCGCCGATGATGATGAATTCGAAGATCATGGGGGTTTCTTTCTCTAGGTCTGACACAATTCAACCGCCGTCGAACCGTTAGCACAATCGCATAATTCTTGGCTTCATATGTAGAGTTGCTACATGGACGTGAGACGACTGGAACTGCTGCGCGAGCTCGCCGAGCGGGGAAGCATCACCGCGGTCGCCGCGGCGACAAATCGCACCTCATCTGCTGTTTCGCAGCAGTTGAAGGTGCTCGAGCGCGAGGCCGGAATCCCTCTCACCGAGCGGCGCGGTCGCGGCATCGTGCTCACCGGCGCCGGACGCATGCTCGCGCAGACGGCGACCGACGTGGCAGTCGCGCTCGAGCGTGCCGACGCACTGTGGAACGATTTCAAACAGGCGCCGAGCGGCGACGTCACGCTCACCATCTTCCCCACGGGCGGGCAGATGCTGCTGCCCGGGTTGCTCACCGCGATCCGGGATGTCGCGGGGCTGACGCTTGCGTGCAGCGACCAAGATCCGCTGCTTCCCGACTTCGCCGACCTCACGCCCGACTTCGACATCGTCGTGGCGGACGCGCCCGCGATCCTGCCGTCGTGGCGCGAACGCGGTCTCGCCGTCGTGCCGCTGATGACCGAACCGCTCGACGTGGCCCTGCCCGAGGGTCATCCGCTCTCCGAGAAGAAGTCGCTGGCACCGAAAGACCTCATCGACGAGACGTGGATCGGGGTTCCGGCCGGCTTCCCGTTCGACCGCATCCTGCGCCAGATCGAGACGGCCAACGGCTCCCCCGCCCGGGTCATGCAGCGCTTCGTCGACAACGGCATCGTCGAGTCGATCGTCGCGGCCGGCCACGGCATAGCCATCCTCCCCCGGTTCACCACGCGCGATCACGAGAACGGTCTGGTCACGCGGCCGCTGACCGGCGTGCGCGCGGTACGCAAGATCTCCGCGCTGATGCGCCCCGACCGGGCCGAGCGGCCGTCGGTGCGGCTCGTGGTGGAGGCGCTGCGCACCGAGGCGTCGCAGTTCCAGGCGGAGCACGAAACGGTTGCCGGATGACCCGCAGGTATCCCTAGGATCGAGGCATGCCAGCAACAGCGCTCAACCGCACGCTCGTCTCCGACCTCGTCAGCGATCTCAGCTTCTCCGGAACCACGACCACGCCCGTCGTAGCGCCGTTCACCGGAGACGTGTCGCACGAGGTGCCGGTCAGCACCGCACACGATGTCGAAGCCGCGGCGGCCGCCGGCCGGGTCGCGCAGCACGCCTGGTACGCCGCCGGTCCCGCGCACCGTCGCGCCGTGCTGCTGAGGGCGCACGACCTGTTGCTGCGCAACAGCGAAGAGCTCATGAACATCCTGCAGTCGGAGACGGGCAAGACCCGCGGTCAGGCGTTCGAGGAGATCTTCAGCGGCGCGAGCGTCACGCGCTACTACGCCGTCTCCGCGCACTCGGTTCTCGCGTCGCGGCGCCGCCGTTCCGGCATCCCGTTCGTCGTCTCCACCAGCGTGAGCTACCGGCCGAAGGGCATCGTCGGTGTGATCACCCCGTGGAACTACCCGTTGAGCCTTTCGCTCATGGACGTGATCCCGGCCCTGGCCGCGGGCAACGGCGTCGTGCAGAAGGCCGACAACCAGGGCGCCCTCACGATCCTGGCCTCCCGCCGCGCGTTCATCGAGGCCGGCGTGCCCGCCGCCCTCTGGTCGGTGCTCGCGGGCGACGGCGCCGAGATCGGTAACGCCGTGGTCGACAACGCCGACTACGTCTGCTTCACCGGTTCGACGCCCACCGGCACGGGGGTGGGCGTGCGTGCCGCCGGGCGCCTCATCGGCGCCTCGCTCGAACTCGGCGGCAAGAACCCGCTCATCGTGCTCGACGACGTCGATCCGGCCAAGGCCGCCGCCGACGCCGTCTACGCCTGCTACTCGTCGATGGGTCAGCTGTGCGTGTCGATCGAGCGCATCTACGTCTTGCGGCACGTCGCCGATTCGTTCACCCGCCTCTTCGTCGAGCGGGTCGCCCAGTTGAAGCAGGGTGCCGATCTCGACTTCTCCACGGATGTCGGGTCCCTCACGTCGGCCGCCCAGCTCGAGCGCGTGCAGGCCCACGTCGACGACGCGGTGGCGAAGGGTGCGATGCTGCTGACGGGCGGCCGGGCCCGCCCCGACCTCGGGCCGTTCTTCTTCGAGCCGACGGTACTCGCCGACGTCACCGACGACATGCTGTGCGCGGCGGGCGAGACCTTCGGGCCGGTCGTCGCCATCCATGTCGTGCAGAGCGAAGACGAGGCGGTCGCCGCCGCGAACGCCTCCGACTTCGGGCTCAACGCCTCCGTCTTCAGCGGGTCCCGGGCGCGCGCTAGACGCGTCGCCGAGCGCCTCGACGCGGGCAGCGTGAACATCAACGAGGGCTACCGCGCCACCTTCTCGAGCATCGACGCGCCGATGGGCGGCATGAAGCAGTCGGGCATCGGTCGGCGCAACGGCCCCGAGGGCCTGCTGCGATTCGTGGAGGCCCGCACCGTGGCCGCCTCCACGGGCCTGTTCACGCTGCCGCGAACCGGCAGGGAATTCGCCGCGTCCGCCGGCCTGATGATGGGCGTGCTCGTGCTGCTGAAGGCGCTGCGCCGCCGCTGAGCGGGGTCTCGATACGCTCGTTGAGCGAGGAGCCTAGGTTGCCTCGGAGTCGAAGGGCGCCGGCTGACCGTCGCGCAACGCCGCCTGCCGCTGCGCGTAGGCGGAGACGATCGGCGGCTTGACCACGGGAACCGGCTCGTCGTCGACAAGAGCCTCGCGGATGATCCGTCGGGGATCGTACTGGCGGGGGTCGAGCTTCTTCCAGTCGACCTCGTCGAAATCGGGCCCCATCTCCTCGCGCATGCGCTCTTTCGCGCCGTTCGCCATGCCGCGCACGGTCTTGGTGAGTCGGGCGAGCTGCGACGCGTAGTAGGGCAGCCGTTCGGGTCCGAGCAGGAAGACGGCGATGATCCCGATGATCACCAGCTTCTCGAACGTCAACCCAAAGGACACCCGCTCAGAATAGTCCCTGCCGGCCGGGGACTGGCTTACAGTGGGGGACGAACAAGGAGTCGTTGGTGGCAGGTAAAGAGTCGAGCTGGAAGTTCGCGGAAGAATTCATCGTCGAACGGCCGGAGATTGCGCTCGCGCGTCAACACTCCGTCGAGGTGGGCGTCGAGCCGGTGTCGCCCGCGACGGGCGCACAGCTCGCGGTGCTCGCCGCCGCGACCAACGCCGGCAACATCATGGAGATCGGCACCGGCCTCGGCGTCTCCGGGCTCTGGATGCTCACCGGCGCACCCAATGCCGTTCTCACTTCGATCGACTCGGAGATCGACCACCAGCAGCTCGCCAAGGTCACGTTCACCGCGGCGGACATCCCGGCGAACCGCGTTCGCCTCATCGCCGGACGCGCGCTCGACGTGCTGCCGCGCATGAACGAGTCGAGCTACGACCTGGTTCTCGTCGACGCCGACCCGTACTCGGTGATCGAGTACGTGGAGCACGGCCTGAGGATGGTGCGCACGGGCGGCACCGTCGTCGTGGCCCACGCGCTGTGGCGCGGGCGGGTGGCCGACCCGGCGCAGCGCGATGACACCGTGACGGGATTCCGCACGTTGCTCAGAGAGGTCGCCGAGTCATCCGCGGTCATCAGCGCACTCTCCCCCGTCGGCGACGGACTGCTGCAGCTCACCAAAATCGCCGACTAGACGCCCACGCACAAACGCAGAAACCCGCGTGACTCCCGAAGGGGCCACGCGGGTTTCTGAGTAGGAAATCTGTTAAGCGGTCGCGACGACGCCCGCGAGAGCGTCGTGAAGCTCTTTTGCTTCAGCGTCGTTGACCGACACAACGAGTCGGCCTCCACCCTCGAGCGGAACACGAACGATGATGAGGCGACCTTCTTTCACAGCCTCCATTGGGCCGTCGCCGGTCCTCGGTTTCATGGCTGCCATCTGAAGTCCCCTTTCATAGGTACCTACCCATTATTGACTATGAATCGGTATGTGAAAAACCGAGCGTAACTTAACAAGCTGATTACGGGGGCGTCCAGTCATAGCCGTCGACCCACCAGGCGATGTGGATCCAGCCGAACTGGCCCGCGATGCAGAGGCCCACGAGAGCAAGACGGTAGACCCACGACCGCGGCTGCGCCAGCGCACCCCAGAGCGGGAAGATCGGGAGGAGCAGCCGGAACGTGCTCGACTGCGGAAAGAACACGGCCAGCAGGTAGAGCACGTAGCTCGCCACCCAGAACCGGATGTCGGGGCCGAGCCGGCGCACCGCCGGCGTGAACATGAACGCCGCGAACCCGAGCACCGCCGCGACCAGCAGTACGACGCCGAGCCCGCCGGGAATCCAGAAGTCCGCCCCGAGGATCCACGGCGTGAGCGGCACGAGCTCCTGGTAGCCGATGTAGGCCGAGCGCCAGGCGAGCTCGGTGTCGGTGTAGGCGGTGAGCGAGCCCGTTGTTGCGGCGGCGACCAGCAGCCAGCCGAATCCGCTCGCGACGCTGACGATGCCCGCGATGACGGATGCCACGATCTCGCGTTTCTCGAACGGGTCGCGTTCGCGCCGCACCCAGCGGTAGACCACGTGGAAGCCGAGCGCGAGGGCGAAGGCCAGGCCGCTCGGCCTCGTGAGCGACATCACCACCACGACCGGCAGCAGCATCCAGTAGTCGCGCTTCATCAGCAGGTAGAGCGCGACCGTGAGGAAGAACGCCTGCATCGACTCGGCGTAGGCCACCTGCAGGATGGGCGAGAGCGGGGCGAAGCAGTAGAGCACGACCGAGAAGAGGGCCGTTCCCTCCGGAAGCACGAGGCGCATCAGTCTGTAGAACATCAGCGCCGTGCCGAGCGCGAACGCCACCGAGACGAACACCGCGACCGCGCGGAAGTCGAGGCCCGTCACGAACATCAGACCGCGCACGAGAAAGGGGTAGGCGGGCATAAACGCCCAGGCGCTCTCCCCCACGTGGCCGTCGTCGGTGACCGGCAGTTCGCTGGGATACCCGGCGAGCGCGACGATGAAATACCAGTGGCCGTCCCACATCTTGGCGAAGTCGAGATAGCCCGGATGCGCGCCGGTCCACGCGTTGGCCTCCTGCCGCGACGCGAACCAGAGAAGGATGGCGCTCGTGACGATGCGGGAGACGACGAAGACGACGAGCACCTTCACCCACCACGCAACAAGCCGGTAGCGCACCGTCAGCCAGACCGCCGGGCTGGGTTTTGTCGGCGCCCGACCGCCACCGGTGCCGATCAGCCCGGTCAGCCCGTCATGAGCCATGCGCGCAGCCCCCGCTCGCACGCGGTGATCTGGTCGACCGCGACGCGTTCGTCGTCGGCGTGCGCCTTGAGCGGATCGCCGGGTCCGTAGTTGACGGCGGGGATTCCGAGCGCGGAGAAGCGTGCGACATCGGTCCAGCCGTACTTGGGCTTCGCTTCGCCGCCGACGGCAGCCAGCAGGTCCTGCGCGAGCGGGGCGTCGAGGCCGGGGCGGGCGCCCTCGGCGAGGTCGACGACCGTCACGTCGTAGCCGTCGAAGAGTTCGCGCAGGTGCGCGATCGCCTCGTCGCCCGACCGGCTGGGCGCGAACCGGTAGTTGATGTGCACCATCGCGGCGTCGGGGATCACGTTTCCGGCGACACCGCCGGTGATGCCGACGGCGTTGAGCCCCTCGCGGTAGACCAGCCCGTCGACCTCCACCTCGCGGGGGACGTAGGCGGCGAGGGTGTCGAGAATCGGGGACAGGTCGTGGATGGCGTTGTGACCGACCCAGGCCCGCGCGGAATGCGCGCGGAGGCCGAAGGTGCGCACCTCGATGCGGGCGTTGCCGTTGCATCCGCCCTCTATCTCGGAACGCGTCGGCTCCCCGAGGATCGCGAAGTCGCCCTGCAAGAGGTCGGGACGGTTGTCGGCGAGTCGCTTGAGGCCGTTGAGGTCGGCGGAGACCTCCTCGTGGTCGTACCAGAGCCAGGTGATGTCGACGGCCGGCTCGGTGAGCTCGACGGCGAGTTTGAGCTGCACGGCGACGCCCGACTTCATGTCGACGGTGCCGCGGCCCCACAGGTACTCGACCCCGTTGTCGGTCTCGTACCGGGTCGGCAGGTTGTCGTTCAGCGGCACGGTGTCGGTGTGACCGGCGATCACGACGCGCTTGTCGCGGCCGAGGTTGGTGCGGGCGATCACGACGTCGCCGTCGCGCAGCACCTCGAGGTGCCGTGCGCCGGCCAGGGCGACGAGGATCGCCTCGGTGATCGGCCCCTCGTTGCCGGAGACCGACTCGATGTCGCACAACTGGCGGGTGATGTCGATCGAGGTCTGGCTGAGGTCGAGTACGGGCGTGTCGGCGACGGGCATGGGGTCAAGTTTAGGGTCGGTACGCTGGGGGCATGACTTCTCGCGCCGCCTGGGGCTACGGCCTCGCCACGATCTCCGCCGACTCGACAGTGCTCGATACCTGGTTCCCGACGCCGGTGCTGGGCGAGTTCCCGGCGGGCGTCGACCCCTACATCGCCCCGGCAGAGCTCGAACCGCTGCTCGGACCCGACGAGCGCCGCAACGTGCACGTCGACTTCCAGACCGTGCAGATAGATCTGGATGCCGCGCCGGCGTCGACCCCCGACGCCTACCTGCGTCTACACCTGCTCAGCCACCTGCTGGTGGCACCCAACACGATCAACCTCGACGGCATCTTCGGCTACCTGCCGATCGTGGCGTGGACCACCGCCGGCCCGATGCACCCCGACGACTTCACGCGACTGCGGCCGGTGCTGCAGCGCGCCGGCATCTCGGCGCACGGCATCGACAAGTTCCCGCGCCTGCTCGACTACGTCGTGCCCGCCCGCGTGCGCATCGCCGACGCGTCGCGGGTGCGGCTCGGCGCACACCTCGCCCCCGGCACCACCGTGATGCACGAGGGCTTCGTGAACTTCAACGCCGGCACGCTCGGCACCTCGATGGTGGAGGGCCGCATCTCACAGGGCGTCGTGGTCGGCGACGGCTCCGACATCGGCGGAGGCGCATCCATCATGGGCACGCTCTCCGGCGGCGGAACGCAGCGCGTCACGATCGGCGAGCGAGCCCTGCTCGGTGCGAACTCGGGCATCGGCATCTCGATCGGCGACGACTCGGTCGTCGAGGCCGGGCTCTACGTCACCGCCGGCACGAAGGTGCTCGTCGTCGAGCCGAAGGGTTCGACCGCCGTGCCGGTCGCAGCGCCGCGCACCGTGAAAGCCGCCGAGCTGAGCGGCCTGCCGGGCCTGCTGTTCCGCCGCAACTCGCTCACCGGAGCGGTCGAGGTGCTCGCCCGCTCGGGCACCGGCATCGAGCTCAACTCGGCGCTGCACGCCTAGCCGAACCTGCCAAATGAAGGAGATCTCCGCACGGCACCCCTCGCCGGCGCGGAAAGCTGTGACTCGCACCCGGTTTCTCCTTCATTTGGCAGTTTTCGCCGGGGTGGCCGCCGTGGCCGGCGCCAGCGTCGTCTGGGGTTTGCCCGGGCGGGCGCAAGACGACTCCGCGCTGCGTGTCGGGTATTTTCAGCCGGGCCAACAGATCCCGCTCACGAATCTCACGGTGGCCGACGGCACGTACCGGGTCAAGTACGGCGTCGAGGTGCAGTTCTTCGCCGACCGTCGCGACACCGTGCTCGAATGCGGGCTGATCGATGCGAGCGGGCGAATCGGCTACCTCGACGACACGGTGGTCCCGGTGCCCGGCAACGGCAAGTGGACACGGCTCGGCGCCACCGCCAGCTACGACGTGCCGGCGATCACCCTGGGTATCCGCTGCAGCCCGAGCGCGGCCGGCTCGTTCGGCATCGGCTATCGCGACGTCTCGCTGACGGCGACCCCGGTCGGCTAGCGCGGCAAGGCGGGACGCCGAACGGCGGATGCCACGGCTCACGCTCCGGGGAACGGGAGCCGCGGCATCCGCCCGTTTCGATACGGCCGCGGGCGGCCTACTCAACCAGCGGGGAGCTAGCGCTCGGGCCAGGAACGCTCGGGCTCGCCGATGTACAGCTGCTGCGGGCGGCCGATCTTTGTGGCCGGGTCGAGGTTCATCTCGCGCCAGTGCGCGATCCAGCCGGGGAGGCGTCCGATCGCGAACAGCGGCGTGAACATGCGCGGCGGGAAGCCCATCGCCTTGTAGATGACTCCGGTGTAGAAGTCGACGTTGGGGTAGAGCTTGCGCTCGGCGAAGTAGTCGTCGGCGAGCGCGACCGCCTCGAGCTCCTTGGCGATGTCGAGCAGGTCGTCCTGCACGCCGAGGGCCTCGAGCACCTCGTCGGCGCTCTGCTTGACGAGAGTCGCGCGCGGGTCGAAGTTCTTGTACACCCGGTGGCCGAAGCCCATCAGGCGCACGCCCTCTTCCTTGTTCTTCACGCGGTCGACGAACTTGGAGACGCCGTCGCCCGATTCCTTGATCTCGCGGAGCATCTTGAGCACTGCCTCATTGGCGCCGCCGTGCAGCGGGCCGTAGAGCGCGTTGATGCCGGCGGAGACCGACGCGAAGATGTTGGCCTCGGTGCTGCCGACGAGGCGCACGGTCGACGTCGACGCGTTCTGCTCGTGGTCTTCGTGCAGGATGAGCAGCCGGTCGAGAGCCTTCGAGAGAACCGGGTTCACCTCGTAGGGCTCGGCCATCGTGCCGAAGTTGAGTTTGAGGAAGTTGTCGACGAAGCTCAACGAGTTGTCGGGGTAGAGGAACGCCTGGCCGAGGCTCTTCTTGTGCGCGTAGGCCGCGATCACCGGGAGCTTGGCGAGCAGGCGGACGATCGACATCTCGATCTGCTCGGGGTCTTTCACGCTGAGCGAGCCCTCGTAGTAGGTGGAGAGCGCAGAGACCGCGCTCGACAGCACCGACATGGGGTGGGCGTTGTGCGGCAGCGCGTCGAAGAAGCGCCGCAGGTCTTCGTGCAGCAGCGTATGCCGTCGGATGCGGTCGTCGAACGCCGAGAGCTCGGATTCCGACGGGATCTCGCCGTAGATAAGCAGCCACGCGACCTCGAGGTAGGTGGAGTTCTTCGCGACCGCCTCGATCGGATACCCGCGGTAGCGCAGGATGCCCGCGTCGCCGTCGATGTAGGTGATCGCGCTCTTCGTCGAGGCGGTGTTCACGAAGCCCTGATCGAGGGTGGTGAACCCCGTCTGCTTCATAAAAGTGGAGATATCAATGCTGTCGCGGCCGTCGATGCCGCGAATGACCGGGAACTCCGCTGTTCCCCCCGGAAAATGCAGCGTGGCCTTCTCTGTACCTGGCGCCATGTCATTCACACCGACAGCTTATTCGGCGACGCTTGACTAGTCGTATCGCCCCCAAATGTGCACAAAGGTGATTGGAGAAAACCTCCAAACTCTCAGCGCAGCTGTGCGAGCCTCTCGACGGCGGAGTCGATGTCGTCGTCGCTCACCGTGAGCGCGATGCGCACGTGCTGCGGGGCGCCGTCGGTGTAGAAGGTGCCGGGCACGACGAGCAGTCCGAGGTCGGCCAGCTCGGCGACGGTCTGCCACGCGTCCTGTCCACGGGCGGCCCAGAGGTAGAGCCCCGCCTCGCTGTGGTCGACCGCGAATCCGGCGGCCTCCACCGCGGCCTTCAGGCGGTCGCGGCGGGAACGGTAGAGCTCGCGTTGCACGTCGACGTGCTGCTCGTCGCCGAGTGCGACGATCATCGCCGCCTGCACGGGCGCGGGCGGGATCAATCCGGCGTGCTTGCGCACACCGAGCAGCTCGGCGATGAGCCCGGTGTCGCCCGCGACGAATCCGGCGCGGTACCCGGCGAGGTTCGACTGCTTGCTGAGCGAGTAGACCGAGAGCACGGAGGTGCGGTCGCCGCCGACGACCCGCGGGTCGAGAATCGAGGGGGTCGGTTCATCCGAAGCCCAGTTGAGCTCGGCGTAGCATTCGTCGCCCGCGATCACTGCGCCCAGCTCGCGGGCGCGGGCGACCATCGTGCGCATGGTCTCGACGTCGAGCACGCGGCCGTCGGGGTTGCCGGGTGAGTTGATCCAGACGAGCTTCGTGTTCTGCGGCCACTCGGCGGGATCGTCGCTCGCGAGCGCGGTGGCCTTGGCGAGGGCGGCGCCGATGGCGTAGGTCGGGTAGGCCACGCGCGGGTGCACGACGATGTCACCCTCTCCGATGCCGAGCATGAGCGGCAGCCAGGCGATGAGCTCCTTCGAGCCGATCGAGGGCAGCACGTCGGCGGTGCCGAGCCCGTGCACTCCCCTGCGCCGCCCGTACCACTCGACGATGGCCTCGCGCAGCGCGGGCGTTCCCGCGACCTGCGGGTAGGCGTGGGCGTCGGTCGCGGCCGTGAGCGCTTCGCGGATCAGTGCGGGCGTCGGGTCGACCGGCGAGCCGACCGAGAGGTCGATGATGCCGCCGGGGTGCAGGCGCGCGCGGGCGCCGAAGGGCACGAGAGCGTCCCACGGAAAGTCGGGGAGGCTGAGCGGCGTGCGGGTCACGCTATTCGGCGTGACCGTTGAACGGCTCGGCCATAACGAGCGCGTGGTCCTTGTGGATCACACCGACCTTGGCCGCTCCGCCGGGAGAGCCGACCTCGTCGAAGAACTCGACGTTCGCCTTGTAGTAGTCGGCCCACTGCTCGGGCACGTCGTCTTCGTAGTAGATGGCCTCGACGGGGCAGACCGGCTCGCAGGCACCACAGTCGACGCACTCGTCGGGGTGGATGTAGAGCATGCGGTCGCCCTCGTAGATGCAGTCCACGGGGCACTCGTCGATGCAAGCGCGGTCTTTGATATCGACACAGGGTTGGGCGATGACGTAGGTCACTTAGGTCGAGATCCTTTCACGGCACGAGAACTAGACAATCTTACCCACGGCGAGGCTGGGGTTCTGCGGTGACCGGTGCGATCCGGCTCAGATTGGGCCACGCGACGACGACGAGAATCACGACCGCCGGAGCGAAAGTCCAGATCACGCCCGCGAAATTGGCCGGCACGATGACCGAGCCGCCCACCGTCGGCGAGGCGAGATACGCGGTGGCGCCCATGATGCCGACGGTCGCGAGGATCGGCAGGATGCGCGACCCGGTGAGAACGCGCAGCCCGACGACGAACCCCGTCGAGGCGACGAGGGCGAGCACGAGACCCCAGGGGACGGCGAGGTCGCCCACCGTACCGCTCGACTGGTGCGCCGCGGTCATCAGCGTGCCGATGAGCGCCCCGAACACGAGCGAGAGCAGCGCGACACCGATTTTGACGCTCACGGTCTGCTCGTGGAACGGCACCGTCTCGTCGGCGACGTCGGCGTTCACCCGTCGGAACGACTCCGTGACGCCGATCGGCTGGGAGACGCCGTTCGACAGCGCGAAGGTGTCGCCGTCGAGGGTGAGCTGCGTGCGGTGGGCGGCGAGCGCGGCGCGTTTCTGGGCCGCGACGGGGGTGACGTCCACGGCGACCGGGCCGCGGGCATCCGTCACGATCTCGAAGTAGGGCACCCCCATCACCTCGGCGGCGCGTCGCGCGGCGTCGTGTGCCCGCACGTGGTCGGGGTGTCCGTAGCCGCCGCGCTCGTCGTAGCTCACGACGGCGGTGGCGGCCGTGTCGGAGATGACCGCCGCAATGTCGGCGGTGACCGCGCCGAGCGGTGCGGCAGAGAGGGATCGCTCGTCGGTGGAGTCGAGGGCTTCGGCGGTTCCGGATGCGCCCCAGCGCATCCCCGAGTCGCGGTACCGGCGCGGCTCGAGGTCGACCCAGCGGGCGTTGGCGTCGCCCAGGTAGCGGTGGTCGGTCACCCGCAGCGCCCGCATGGCCTCGGCGAGCTCGCTCTCGCGGTGGGCGGCGAGGGCGTCTCCCGATGCGAGCAAATGCTGCAGGTCGGCGGGGATAACCTCGCCCAGCTCGCCGCGCGTGCAGGTGAGCACCGTCACCGCCGCGCCGCCGCCCACGAGCGCGGCGATCGTGCCGCCCGTGGTGATGCTCTCGTCGTCGGGATGGGCGTGCACGAACAGCACGCGCTCGGCCGGCAGGGACGCTAAGTCAGACATAAGTGGACAGCTTAGACAAGAGTGATTAGAGTCAGATGGCTAAGGTAAGCCTTACCAATCCCCCTCTCCCCACTTCTAGAGAAGACCCGTGCTCGCAAACTTCCTCATCGGCCTACGTGAAGGCCTCGAAGCCGGGCTCGTCGTGGGCATCCTCATCGCCTACGTGGTGAAGATCGGTCGCCGCGACGTGCTGCCGCGCATCTGGCTCGGAGTCGGGCTCGCCGTCGCGCTGTCGCTCGGCCTGGGCTGCCTGCTCACCTTCGGCGCGTACGGCCTCTCGTTCCAGGCGCAGGAACTCATCGGCGGGTTGCTGTCGATCGTCGCCACCGGGTTCGTCACCTGGATGATCTTCTGGATGCTGCGTACCGCTCGTGGCCTCTCGCGTGAGCTGCGCGGCGAGATCGACAGCCATCTCTCGGGTGCGGGCTGGGGGCTCGTATTCGTGGCGTTCCTCGCCGTCGGCCGCGAGGGTCTGGAGACGGCGCTGTTCATCTGGGCGGCCGTGCAGGCGAGCGGGTCGACCACGCTCCCCCTCGTCGGTGCCGCCCTCGGCATCGCCGTGTCGGTCGTCCTGGCCTATCTCGTCTACCGCGGCGTGGTGTCGATCAACCTCTCGCGTTTCTTCACCTACACGGGCGCGTTCCTCATCGTCGTGGCCGGCGGGGTGCTGGCCTACGGGGTGCACGACCTGCAGGAGGCCGGATTCCTGCCGGGTCTCGGCACGCTCGCCTTCGACGTCTCCGCGGCGGTGCCGCCCGACAGCTGGTACGGCACCCTCCTCAAGGGCGTCTTCAACTTCTCCCCCGCCACCACCGTGCTCGAGGCCGTCGCCTGGGTCGCCTACGTGGTTCCGGTCATGGTCCTGTTCCTGCGTTCGGCACGCCGCCACGGCGGCTCTGCGCCCAGGCCCGTGCTCGTGTCATCCACCATCACCCCTGAAGGAGCCCTATGAACCGGTCGACAGCGACCCCGATCCGCGCCCGCGCGGTCTTCGCGGCGAGCGTGGGCGCCGCAGCCCTGCTCGCGCTCTCGGCCTGTGTGGCCAACAACCCGGCCTCGACCGGCGGCGCCGAGGCGACCGCACTCACCGTCGACTCGAGCGCGACCGACTGCGTGCTCTCGGCCACGGAGGCCCCGAGCGGCAGCGTGAGCTTCAGCATCGAGAACACGGGCGACCAGGTCACCGAGTTCTACCTGCTGGCCGACGACGAGCTGCGCATCGTCGGCGAGGTCGAGAACATCGGCCCCGGCATCACCCGCGACCTCGTGGTGCAGGCGAAGCCCGGCGACTACTTCACGGTGTGCAAGCCCGGCATGGTGGGCGCGGGCATCGGCAAGGCGGCGTTCACCGTCACCGACTCCGGCGCCGAGCTCGCCGCCGACGGCAACGACAAGGAGCTCGTCGAGGCGGCCGCCACGAACTATGTGGCCTACATCAAGAATCAGGTCGAGGGCCTCGTGACCTCGACGACGACCTTCCTCGACGCCTACCGTGCCGGCGACGACGAGACCGCGCGCGCCCTGTACGCGCCGACGCGCGCAGCGTACGAGCGCATCGAGCCGGTCGCCGAGTCGTTCGGCGACCTCGACCCGAAGATCGACTTCCGCGAGGCGGACGTCGAAGAGGGTACCGAGTGGACCGGCTGGCACCGCATCGAGAAGGACCTCTGGCAGCCCACCGCCGAGAACAACGGCGGCGAGGCCTACGTGCCGCTGACCGCCGACGAGCGGGCGCGCTTCGCCGACCTGCTCGAACAGGACACGGCCGCACTGAACGACGCCGTGCACGAGAGCGACTACACGGTGTCGATCGACGCGATCAGCAACGGCGCCATCGGCCTGCTCGACGAGGTGGCGTCGGGCAAGATCACCGGCGAGGAGGAGATCTGGTCGCACACCGACCTCTGGGACTTCCAGGCCAACCTCGAGGGCGCCCGCGTGGCCTACGAGGGCGTGCGCGACATCGTCGAGCCGAAGGATCCCGAGCTGGTCGAACAGCTCGACGGGGAATTCGCCTCGCTCGAGGCGCTGCTCGCCGGCTACGGCAGCCTCGACGCGGGCTTCACCTACTACACCGACCTCACCACCGAGCAGGTGAAGGAGCTCGCCGACGGCGTGAACGCGTTGAGCGAGCCCCTGAGCCAGCTCACCGCGGTTCTGGTCGGCTAGGAGAACGATGACCGACGACCAGGCACCGGCCAGCCCGCGACTGTCCCGCCGGGGGCTTCTCGGGCTGGCCGGAGCCGGCGTCGTGGGCGCCGGACTCGGCTTCGGGGTCGACCGCGTTCTCACGCCGGAGGCCTCGGCCGCATCCGGAGCCGCCGCCGCGTACCCCTTCTTCGGTGAACACCAGTCGGGCATCATCACCGCGGCGCAGGATCGCCTGCACTTCGCGGCGTTCGACGTGAGCGACATCACCGCGACCGAGCTCGAAGAGCTGCTCTCCGACTGGACCTACGCCGCGAACCGGATGACGTCGGGCCTCGGTGCCGGACAGTACGGTCCCGCGAGCGGACCGTACGACGCGCCGCCGGATGACACGGGGGAAGCACTCGACCTCCCACCGTCGGGCCTCACCATCACCTTCGGATTCGGTCCGTCGCTGTTCGACGACCGCTTCGGCCTCGCCGGCAAGCGGCCCGAGGCGCTCATCGACCTCCCCCACTTCCCCGGCGACGCCCTCGTCGAGACGCTCACCGGCGGCGACCTGTGCATCCAGGCGTGCAGCGACGACCCTCAGGTGGCGGTGCACGCGATCCGCAACCTCTCGCGCATCGCGTTCGGCCGGGCCAGCCTGCGCTGGTCGCAGCTGGGCTTCGGGCGCACGTCGTCGACCACGCGCGCACAGGTGACGCCGCGCAACCTGTTCGGCTTCAAGGACGGCACCGCGAACCTGCGCGCCGAAGACGCCGACACCGCCGCGGACGTCTGGGCCCGCGCCTCCGACGGCGCACGGTGGATGGCCGGCGGCAGCTACCTGGTGGCGCGCAAGATCCGGATGACGATCGAGACCTGGGACCGCTCGTCGCTGCGCGAGCAGGAGCGCGTCGTCGGACGCACCAAGGGCGAGGGCGCACCGCTCAGCGGCGGTACCGAGTTCACCGCGCCCGACTTCGATGCGACCGGCAGGCAGGACGCGCCGCTCATCGACGAGGCGGCGCACGTGCGGCTCGCCCACCCGGACTCGAACGGCGGCGCGAAGATGCTGCGCCGCGGCTACAACTTCGTCGACGGCAACGACGACCTCGGCCGCCTCAACGCCGGGCTGTTCTTCATCTGCTTCCAGCGCGACCCGCGCGAGCAGTTCGTGCCGATCCAGCTGCGGCTCGCGAAGAACGACGCGATGAACGAGTACCTGCGCCACGTCGGCTCGGGCATCTACGCGGTGCCGCCCGGCGCGAAAAAGGGCGGCTCGATCGGCGACGGCCTGTTCGGCGCCTAAGCGGATCGAGTAGGGCGCTCCGGCGCCCGTATCGAGATCCCGTCCGGGGTTTCGATACGGCCGCAGGCGGCCTACTCAACCAGCGGTGACCACGTAGGTCGCCGTCGAGACGCCGGCGCCGTCGGTGGCGACCGTGAGCACGACCGTGTACGGCGCGAGCGTGAACGTTCCGAAGCCGCTGTCGGCGTCGCCGTCGACGGCGCTCGGCACGTAGCCGGCACCCTCGAGGGCGGCCTGCGCCGACGCGAAGTCGTCGCCGGTCAGGGTGGTCACGACGACCCAGCCGGTGGAGCCGGGGGCGGTGCCGCCGCCCTGCACCTCGCCCACCAAGGGGATCGCGTCGGAGGGGAAACCGGCCGGTAGCTCGCCGTCGGTGCTGACGCCCGCGCCGCCCAGCGCCTCGGAGACCGCGTCTCCGGCCTGGTCTTTGGCTTCGCTCACGACCCCGTCGACCATGTTCTCCGCCACGCTGCATCCGACCATCGCGGGGGCCGCGAAGATCAGCAGGGCGATGGACAGGGGGCGGGCGATCCGGAAGCGGGAAGACGTCATAGATCCAGCTTAAATGCAGACGAGCCCCGCACCGGATGATCCGGGGCGGGGCTCGTGTGCAGGGCAGTGACTTACGCGTTCTGCTTCTTCAGGCGGGCGGTGCTGCGCTGGCGGGCGCTGGCGTCGAGCTCGACCTTGCGGATACGCACGAACTCGGGCGTCACCTCGACGCACTCGTCTTCACGCGCGAACTCTAGGGCCTCTTCGAGGGTCAGCTTGCGCGACGGCGTCATGCGCTCGAACACGTCAGACGTCGACTGGCGCATGTTCGTCAACTGCTTCTCTTTGGTGATGTTGACGTCCATGTCATCGGCGCGAGAGTTCTCGCCGACGACCATGCCCTCGTACACCTCTTGCGTCGGCTCGACGAAGAACGACATGCGCTCCTGCAGAGCGGTCATGGCGAACGGGGTCGCCACACCGGAGCGGTCGGCGACGATAGAGCCGTTGACGCGGGTGGTGATCTCGCCTGCCCACGCCTCGTACCCGTGCGAAACGGCGTTGGCGATTCCGGAGCCGCGGGTGATCGTCAAAAACTCGGTGCGGAATCCGATCAGTCCACGTGAGGGCACGATGAACTCCATTCGCACCCAGCCGGTGCCGTGGTTGCTCATGCTCTCCATGCGCCCCTTGCGCGCGGCGAGCAGCTGGGTGATGGCGCCGAGGTGCTCCTCCGGAGCGTCGATCGTGAGGTGCTCGAACGGCTCGTGAATCTTGCCGTCGACGCGTCGGGTAACCACCTGCGGCTTGCCGACCGTGAGCTCAAAGCCTTCGCGTCGCATCTGCTCGACCAGAATGGCGAGAGCGAGCTCTCCGCGCCCCTGCACCTCCCAGGCGTCTGGGCGGCCAATGTCGACGAGCTTGATCGAGACGTTTCCGACCAGTTCTCGGTCGAG